>MGWZ01000073.1 GCA_001801175.1 Gallionellales bacterium RIFCSPLOWO2_02_FULL_57_47
TGCCGCGCTCTTCGCGGTGATATAGCTCAGGTGGTTAGAGCGCAGCACTCATAACGCTGAGGTCGGTGGTTCAAATCCACCTATCACCACCAAATAAAAAACCAGCCGAAGCTGGTTTTTCATTTTTATGGCTAAACAAAGCTTATTTGCCGGAAATCAGCTCTTTCATCATCCACAAGGAAAACAGAATTGCGAACACTGCGGTTCCAACTGCACAGATTGTAGCTATGATGGCCATTATTTTCTCCTCCCGAGAGAATTATATTGAACCCAAACTGCAATTCAACCTGTGAGAATCCTAGCACAATTTCGTGGGAATATACGGGGTTTTTAATATCCCAAATTTCGTTTTTTTGTCCGGATTTGGTTTGAGCCGGTTCCGTTACTGTTTTTCTTAAAATCCACTATCCTCTTTTTCGTTTCGATTTCGAAGAGCAGGCGCGGAAACACAGCTTCATCGTCAAATGCAGAATCGGCAATTTCTTAAGAAACGATTAAACATGCCCCCAAAACTTTACATCAAAACCTTCGGCTGCCAGATGAACGAATATGATTCCGGCAAGATGGCTGACGTGTTGCGTGCCGGTGCAGGCATGGAGCAGACCGACAATCCGGAAGAGGCGGATGTGATCCTGTTCAATACCTGCTCGATACGCGAGAAGGCAGAGGAGAAAGTGTTTTCGGATCTGGGGCGGGTGCGCCCGCTGAAGGCCGCCAATCCAGATTTGCTCATCGGCGTGGGCGGTTGCGTCGCCAGCCAGGAAGGCGCGCTGATTTTGCAGCGCGCGCCCTACGTTGATGTGGTGTTCGGTCCGCAGACTTTGCACCGTTTGCCGCAGCTGTTGCAGGCATGCCGGGATACCGGCCGCCCGCAAGTGGATATCAGCTTTCCCGAAATCGAGAAGTTCGATCACCTGCCTGCACCTGTCCTGGGCCACCTGAGACCTTCGACTATGCTCAGGGGAGCCTTGTCGAAGGACGAAGGGCCGCAGGCAGCCACCGGCACAGCGTCTGTTTCGATTATGGAGGGTTGCAGCAAATACTGCACCTATTGCGTAGTGCCCTATACACGCGGCGAGGAGGTGTCGCGTCCGTTCGTCGACGTGATGCGCGATGTGCAGGAGTTGGTTGGACAAGGCGTAAAAGAAGTGATGCTGCTCGGCCAGAACGTGAATGCCTATTGCGGCGCGACGGAAGACGGTGACACGGTGGATTTTGCCTTTTTGCTGCAAGCCGTCGCTGCGCTGGAGGGAATTGACCGCCTGCGCTACACCACTTCGCATCCCATGGAAATGACGCAAAATCTTATCGATGTATACGCGTCCACGCCCAAGCTGGTCAGCCATTTGCATCTGCCGGTGCAGTCGGGATCGGACCGGATTCTTGCGGCGATGAAGCGCCGCCATACCGTTCTGGAATACAAATCCATCATTCGCCGTATCCGCGCGGTGCGCCCCGATATTTGTGTCACCTCGGATTTCATCGTCGGTTTTCCCGGCGAGACCGAACAGGATTTCGAGGCGACCATGAAACTGATCGACGAGGTGGGTTTCGACAATAGCTTCAGTTACCTGTATAGCACGCGCCCCGGCACACCAGCTGCGGAAATGCGCGACGACACGCCGCATGAAGTAAAGGCTGCGCGGTTGAAACGTTTGCAGGATCGCATCATGGAACAGGAGGAGGGTGTGGCGCAGGCTATGCTCGGCACGGTGCAGCGTGTGCTGGTTGAAGGATTTTCAAAAAAGAATGCGCAGGAGCTGGCCGGGCGAACCGACAATAATCGCGTGGTGAATTTTCCCGGCACTCCGGGCATGATCGGCCGCTTTGCCGAAGTGAAAATTACGCAAGTCGTGCGACACACCTTGCGCGGTGAGTTAGTATCCGAACCTGCATGAACCAGGAAAACCAAACGCTTCAATTTGCGCTCGAACCGGTGGACAACCAGCGGCTTGCGCACCTGTGCGGTGTGCTGGACGAGAATTTACGCCAGATCGAAACCGCGCTGGAGGTCAGCATCGCGCGGCGTGGCGAGCATTTCAGCGTACAGGGTGCGCAGGCAGAATTGGCGCGCAAGGTATTGCAGGATTTCTACCTCGAAGCCAGGCACGACATCACGCTGGAACGCCTGCAACTCGGTCTGATCGAGGCGATGAAATGGCGTGCCGAGCCGCAACCCGCCAGCGATTTTGTGCCGTTGCTGATGACGCGCAAGGCCGAGATACGCGGCCGCACGCCGCGCCAGAACAGTTATCTGCAAGCCATCCAGGAACACGACATCACCTTCGGCGTCGGCCCGGCCGGCACCGGCAAGACCTATCTTGCCGTGGCCTGCGCGGTGGATGCGCTGCAACGCGAAGCGGTGCGCCGTCTGGTGCTGGTGCGCCCGGCGGTGGAGGCGGGCGAAAAACTCGGCTTCCTGCCCGGCGACCTGGCGCAGAAAGTCGATCCCTATCTGCGCCCTTTGTACGATGCGCTGTATGACCTGATGGGCGTGGAAAAAGTAGGCCGCGCGTTCGAGCGCGGCATGATCGAAATTGCGCCGCTGGCCTATATGCGCGGACGTACGCTGAACCATTCCTTCATCATTCTCGATGAAGCACAGAACACCACACCGGAACAAATGAAGATGTTCCTTACCCGCATCGGCTTTGGCAGCAAAGCCGTGATTACCGGCGATGTCACCCAGATTGACCTGGCGCGCGGCCAGAAGAGCGGTTTGATCGAGACGCGCAACGTGTTGAAAGAGGTGCGCGGCATCATGTTTTGCGACTTTCTCGCCGAAGATGTAGTGCGCCATCCACTGGTGCAAAAAATCGTCACAGCCTATGAGCACTATGAGCAGCAAAAAACCGCTTAAAGTTTCGCCCCACAAATTGTCCCTGGCCGTGCAATACGCCAGTGATGCGCGGCATTTGCCGACACGCTCGCAACTGCGTCGCTGGGTAAAGGCCGCATTGCAGCGCGATGTATCGATGACGCTGCGTATTGTGGACGAGGTCGAGGGCCGCAAGCTGAACAAAAGTTACCGCGGCAAGGGCTACGCCACCAACGTGCTGACCTTTGTCTATGACGATGCCGATCCGCTTTATGGAGATGCGGTCATCTGCGCGCCGGTGGTTGAGAAAGAGGCCGCCGAGCAGCATAAAGACCTGCTTTCCCATTACGCACATCTTGCTATTCATGCCGCCCTGCATTTGCAGGGCTATGACCACGAGATTGAAGGCGATGCCGAAGAGATGGAAACATTGGAAACCGCGATAATGCTAAAATTGCACCGCCCCGACCCTTATCAGGAAACACGTACCACAAATGGACGAGCCAGAAAGTAGCAAACCCAGCCTGTTAGAGCGTCTTTCCACAATGTTGCTGCGCGAGCCGGAAGACCGCGAGCAGCTTGTCGAACTGCTGCATTCCGCCTACGAGCGCAACTTGCTGGATGCGGACGCGCTGTCCATGATGGAAGGCGTGATGCAGGTTTCCGAACAGCAAGTGCGCGAAATCATGATACCGCGCGCGCAGATGGATGTTATCGACATCAGCGAACCGCCGGACAAGTTCATTCCCTTCGTCATCGAGACTGCGCACTCGCGTTTTCCCGTGATCGATGGCGACAAGGACAACATTATCGGCATCCTGCTGGCGAAAGACCTGCTGCGCTATTACGCCGGAGAAGAGTTCAACGTGCGCGATATGCTGCGCCCGGCGGTGTTCGTGCCGGAAGCCAAGCGGCTTAACGTTTTGCTCCGCGATTTCCGCAGCAACCGCAACCATATCGCGCTGGTGGCGGATGAGTATGGCGGCGTGTCCGGCATGGTGACGATCGAAGACGTGCTGGAGCAAATCGTCGGCGACATTGAAGACGAATATGATTTCGACGAGGACGAGGACAACATTATCGCGGATGACTCAGGCCACTATCGCGTCAAGGCTGACACCGAAATTGCGGATTTCAATGCGGCCCTTGGCACGGAATTCAGCGATGAAGAATATGACACAGTGGGGGGGCTGGTGCTGCAAGTCGCGGGGCAGCTGCCCAAGCGCGGTGATCACATCCACCTCGGCGAATTCACCTTCACTGTGTTGCGTGCCGATAGCCGCAGGCTGTACTCGCTGCTGGTCGAGCGCAATATATCTCCAACAAAGATCCCCTGACCCCTGTGAGTCATTTCATCCCGAGACTCGTTATTCGTAGCTGCTGCCAGACGTATCCTGGCCGGGGCAGGCTATTTGGTATACGGTAATTTTTTAAAGCTTCTGGATAGTCGCAGCCAGGATAACAATGAAAAACTGGCTGTTGCGGGTCTGCTCTGGGGATGGAATTAAAGTCCATCCGTACTCGATCAAAGTTGTGAGGAGTCGGCATGTTTGACGAATTGGATCGCGAAGTTTTTGCCGCGGGCGAGCAAATATTCAAGGAAGGTGACGCCGGCGACTGCGCCTATCTTATTGAAAAAGGGGCCGTCGAAGTCATTGTTGCGGAGCAGGGCGCTGAACGTGTAATCAGATTGATGGGTAAGGGCGAAATGTTCGGCGAGGTTGCGCTGATAGACCATCAGCCACGCACGGCAACAGTCAGGGCTGTCGATAAAGCGGTGCTCATTCCTATCCGGCGAAGGCTGGTGGAGGGGCTGATGGAGAAGGGCGATCCGATCCTGAGCCATTTGCTGCTGGTTATTCTGGAACGATTCAGAAATAACCACGGCAGTGATCCGGTGACTGTGGCAAGTACAACAGACACACCGGATATATCCAGTCGCCGAAAGGCTCTGAAGGGGGAGGCAACCCAGAAACTGTCGCTTGCCCACGAAATCATGCGCGCGCTGGCGCATGATGAATTCGAACTTTACTATCAACCAATCTGCGATTTGACCGATGGCCGCACTGCCGGGTTCGAAGCGTTGCTGCGCTGGCATCACCCTGCGGATGGCGTGATGTTGCCTAAAGATTTTCTCTGGCTTGCCGAACAAACCGGCTTGATACGCGATCTCGGCTTGTGGGCGCTTGAGCGCGCCTGCCGGGATTGGCCAACGCTAAGACGGCAGACCAGCAGCGAATTTCCTTTTGTCAGCGTCAACCTGTCGCCGAACCAGTTGACCAGCGAATCACTGGTGGATGACTTCAAGACGATCATTGCGCGCCACAATATGCCAGCCACGGAGCTGAAGCTGGAGCTCACGGAAACGGTCATCGTCGAACATCCGGAAATTGCGCTGCAAATTCTGAACAGGTTGATCGAATTGGGCAGCGGTCTTGCACTGGATGATTTCGGCACCGGGCACTCCGGGCTGGCTCACCTGCAGCGGTATCCGATCAGCACGCTAAAAATTGACCGGGCTTTCATCGAACGCATGCTGGGTTCCGCCCAGAGCATGGAAATTGTGCGTTCTTCAATCGGGCTGGCGCATTCACTGGGCATGAACGTGGTCGCCGAAGGGGTGGAAACTGAAGCGGTGCGTGAAAAGCTGCTGGAATTGGGTTGTGATTTCGGACAAGGCTGGCATTTCGGCATGCCAGCCGCGTTGGCGGATTTTGGATTGGTTCGCGCTGAAATATGACCTTGTCGCACCTCGCCGGCCATTTAGCGCGGCATAATCCGTGCTTCCCTGGAACTCTCGGCTTTAGAAGTTTTCTTCCGGGCCGAGATACCGCCACTGCCCGACCGGCAAATTTCCCAGTTTCACTTTGCCGATGCGGATGCGCTTCAAACCGGTCACTTTCAGACCGACCAGTTCGCACATGCGGCGGATCTGGCGTTTCTTCCCTTCTCGCAGCACGAAGCGCAACTGGTCCTCGTTCTGCCAGGTTACCTTTGCGGGCTTGAGGTACTCTCCGTCCAGCTTCAAACCCTGATTGAGCAGAGCCAGGCCGCTGTCCTCCAGCTTCCCTTGCACGCGCACCAGATATTCCTTGTCAATTTTGGAGTCTTCGCCGACCAGCTGCCTGGCAATACGGCCATCCTGGGTGAGCACCAGCAAACCCTGCGAGTCAATATCCAGACGCCCTGCCGGGGCGAGCCCGATGAACTGGCTGCGATGAAAGCGCAGCGGCGAAGTGTCTTCCGCCCAGCGCGTGCTGTCATCGATCAGGGCGCTGGCCGGTTTGTAGCCGTGCTCGGCTTGCCCCGACACATAGCCGACCGGTTTGTTGAGCAGGATCGTCACGCGCTGCTGCTGGGTATTTTGCGCGGGAGTGCGCAGGGTGACTTGCTGGGTGGGATAGACTTTGCTGCCCAGCTCGCTGACTGTTTTGCCGTCGACTTCCACCCAGCCCTTTTCGATGTAGCCATCCGCTTCGCGGCGCGAGCAAAGGCCGAGTTCGGACATGCGTTTTGAGAGGCGGATCTTTTCCATCAGAATCTTGCGGTGATATTTGTGTGAGGTGCGATTTAATCACAAAGCGGCGCTCCGCGACAAAAAACAAGTTTGATCCACGAAATACACGAAAAGCACGAAATGTAGTAAGCGGGCATTTCGCCGCGAGTCGGAAGACCGTCAAATATTCGAAGAGGCAGCAAGCGGTAGAACGCTACCCAATAAGGTGAATGGCTTGATCACCGCAATTTACCGGTTTTGTTTCGTGCCTTTCGTGTATTTCGTGGACCAGCCGTTATTTTCAGGTTGATTCTTGTATTGCTGTTGGCAACGCATGGGTCGAATCGGTTATGCTGCGCGGGTTTAACAACACATTCGTTGGCGGAATTTCTGCATGGCTTTATTCAACAAGAGTTACGTGCTGGCTTTGTTCGCCGGGATATCCTGCGTATTCGGTTTCGCGCCGTTCGGATTTTCTGTAATCCCGGTGCTGGCGCTCGCTGTGCTGTTCTCGCTCTGGCTGCGTGCCGGGTCGGCGCGCACAGCGGCGTGGCTGGGCTTTGCTTTCGGCCTGGGCCTGTTCAGCGCGGGCATCGGCTGGATTTATATCGCGATGCACCAGTACGGCAATATGCCGCTGTTGTTGGCGCTGCTGGCAGCGCTGCTCTTTGCTGCTTTCTGGGCGCTTCTTCCCGCATTGGCGGGTTATGTGCAAGCGCGTTTTCCGGTGTCAAACTGGCTGCGCATCACGATGGTCATGCCGGCCGTCTGGGCACTGCTTGAGTGGTTTCGCGGCCTGCTGGTCACCGGATTTCCGTGGCTGACGCTGGGTTATGCGCACAGCGACAGCCCATTGGCGGGTTATGCGCCTGTTCTGGGTGTGTATGGCGTGTCGTTTGCGGCTGCTGCGAGTGCCGGGCTGCTGCTGTTGCTTTGGCGAGCGCGCTGGAACAAGCAAGGCAAGCTGGCGTTAGTGCTGTTGCTTTCCATCTGGGGACTCGGCGCGCTGCTGCGCACCGTCGCATGGACACAGCCACACGGCGAGCCGTTCAGCGTGGCGCTCGCACAAGGCAACATTCCGCAGAATCTCAAGTTCAACGAAGACGCGCTGGTAGGCACGCTGGAAACCTATCGCCGCCTGGTGGAGCAAAACCCGGCGCGCCTTACCGTGCTCCCGGAAACTGCCTTGCCGCTGCTGCGCCATGAAGTGCCGGAAAATTTTGTGCAGCGGCTGCGCGACCAAGCCAGGCAGAACGGCGGCGATGTGCTGATCGGTGTGTTTGTGCGCAACAACGGCAGTTACTACAACAGCGTGTTCACGCTGGGTGTGGCCGATGAGCAACATTATTACAAGCAGCATCTGGTGCCGTTCGGCGAATTCATCCCGCTGCGCCCCTTGCTCGGCTGGTTCATCAACGGCGTGCTCGACATCCCTATGGGAGATCTGGCGCGCGGCGATGCGCGGCAAGCACCGCTCGCTGTCGCCGGACAGCAAGTTGCGGTGAACATCTGCTACGAAGACGTGTTCGGCGAAGAAATCATCCGGGCATTGCCGCAAGCCACGCTGCTGGTGAACATCACCAACGACGCCTGGTACGGCAACTCGCCCGTGGCCGCGCAGCACAACCAGATCGCGCAGTTCCGCGCCTTGGAAACCGGCCGCATGATGCTGCGCGCCACCAACACCGGCGTGACCTCGATCATCGGCGCGAACGGCAGGGTGCTGCAACAACTGCCGCAACATGAAGAGGGTGTGCTGCTCGGCATGGCGCAGGGCTATCAGGGCATTACGCCTTATGTGCGCTGGGGCAATGCGGCGGTGCTGCTGTTGCTGGCCGCCATGCTGGCCTACGCGTGGCTGCGCCGCAAAACATCGGCTCATAAACCTCCAACCCCCTCTCCCGCAGGCGGGAGAGGGGTGGGGTGAGGGTCGGCAACAATGAACTGGTTCTGCTATCTCCTCCACTGCGCCGATGACACCCTCTACTGCGGCATCACCAACGATCTAAACAAACGCCTCGCCGCACACAACGCCGGTACGGCGTCCAAATACACACGGGCACGTCTGCCGGTGGAGCTGGTGTTTGCCGAGCCATGCGCCGACCGATCCGCCGCGTCGAAGCGCGAAATGGAAATCAAAAGTTTGCCGCGGGAGAAGAAGCTGGTGTTGATCCAATCAGGATTGAGTTGACCTTGCCATAAACTTCATGGCGCTCACTTGGCCAGAGATGCTCCCTTTTCGGCCAGAAGCTCGCGCAGCGCCGAACGATGGCAATGCGCCTCATCTTCGCAGTAGCAGCCGACCGAGAAGTTGATTTGATGGGACAACACGGCGAGCAGTTCGATCGCGTGGCTGTTTTCGGGAGTCGCCATCTCGGCCCGGTATTTTTTGAAAAATGTCGCCCACTGCGCGGGCGTCTCGGCCTCATGGGCGAGCTTCATCGTTTCGAGGCTCGGGGCGAGGTTGGGAAACCACACGTCGTACCAGTTCCGTGACGCGAACTCGGTCTTGGGCACGCCGCGCGGCGGGCGGCGGACTGTTCCGATGCGTGTGCCTTCGTCTTTCAGTCTTTGGCTGCCGAGCCTGACAACACGAACGACCATCTCTCGCTCCTTTCTCTTCTGCTCAACGTGCTAGATCAGGGGAGCGAAGCCGGCTTGCCGACGTGGCGCCCCTCTGGAGAGGATGGTTAACCTATTCGCCATATATTTCGCGCAAGGCTTTCTCATGTTCTTTTTCGATATGCTCTCTTGGTGTTCCGAGGCTAATGAAGTATTCAACCAGAAGGCTGTGGAAAAGCTCAATTAGCTGTTCGCATTCATTCTCTAATTGCGCGACTCGGCGCATTACAGCTTGAAAGCCGGATTCATCTCTCAGAGAGAGGTAATCAGTCCGGCGCAACTTGTGCACAAGCCAAGCTCTTTCATCGACGAATTCGGAAAGGCGTTTAGCTATTTGATCATCGGCTCCTCTCTCGTTTCGCAACAAGCCGACTAGCATGCCTGCTGTATGTGAGAAGTTCCGATCAAACTCGTTATTGATTTCTTGAAGTGTTGGAGAGTCAGACAGCTTGAAAGCAATAGAGTGGTACTTAGCCAGTATTTCTTCGACTCCTTGCACTTGATATAGTGCCGTCCCCATTGCAGCACAAAGATGCTCAACTCTTTCGGCAATGATCGGCCGGAGATTCATAGGGATAACAGTTGATAGGCTGACCAACCGGTCAGCATTGTTAAAAATAGTGAAGCATCCAGTTTTTTGTTAAGTGCGTGGTTCATAGTCATCCTCGCAACGTTGTCGGTTCGACACTGAATGATAGTACGGGCAGACGCAAATGTCTCTTTCTGGAGGCGCCGCACCCCGGCAAATCCAATCAATGGCAAACAAGGCGCCGGAAAACCAGTCGCGTAGGGCGCAATAACCAACGGGCATTGCGCCGAATGTTAGCACCAAACCCCAAGGCGCAATCTAATCGCCATACCCCAACTCGTCCTCGCTGCCCCCCGCCCAATTCGCCGGGTAAATGCCTTCCGCAACCATGCGGTGAAACGTCGAATAAGGCCAATCTGCGACACGTTTGACCAAGCCATGTTTTACCGGGTTGATATGCACATAATCCATGTGCGCCCGGTAATCGCGTTCATCCCGGATCAGGTGTTCCCAATATCTGCTCTGCCATATTCCCCGTTCACCACGCCGGGCGCGCACCGCCGATAACCTTTCGGTGAGCGGTAATGCCTTGGAAAAGTCCATCTTGATCAACCGCCAGCGCGTTGCGAAATTCGCATCCCCCGGCGGCAGTTCGATGACGCAATGCAGGTGCTCGGGCAATACCACCCAGCCATGAATTTTGAAAGGATGACGTTGTCGCACCGATTTGACCACGGTGCGCAATAGTTCGATGTGGCGAGTCAGCAGATCATTGCCTTGCCGTTGCAGCAAGTTGACGGTGAAGAAGTAGGTTCCGCCCGGATGCCAGGCGCGACGGTAATCAGGCATGGCGGCAGTATCGCGGAGGAAAACATCCGGCGCAATGCCCGTTGGTTATTGCGCCCTACGCGAGCTGCCAAGGTTAGGTTTAGCAACCACTAGAAATGCGAGCGGCATGAATGTTTTCAATTTTGTTCAGGCTATTTGTCATGGCGGTAATTGAAACTGAAACTTCCCAACAAATAGTTCCTGATTCAATAAACGAGCACCTCATGGGCTGCCCCAACTCTTTTTGATAACAGCTACCGCGAAGCTTTGCCACGTAACTCTTTAAGCCCTCTAAATCAGTACCGGGCGGAAACTTGCTATTTAAAGCGCTGGTAAGTATAGGGGCTGGACGTGGGTGAGCTGGATGCCTGTTTGGATCGGCGGGCGTGTCATCAGGGTAAAGAGTTGCCAAGGCAATTCGTTCTTGGTTGTTTTCACTTACACAACCAGAGAATATTAACGCTACGGATAGAAGAGCGAGTAATTTCATAAGAGCTTAATAGTGATTAGACTGACTCACCGGCCAATACTACTAAAAATAGTGGAGCGAGCAGATTTATATTAAGCTCTTGATTCATAGTCACCCCCACAAAATAATCCGTCTACATATGCATCATAGTACGAGCAGCAATAAAAGTCTCTTTCCGGAAGCGCCGCGCCCTTATCAGATCAGCTTTATAAATCCAATCAATGGCTACAAGACGCCGGAAAACCAGTAAAATGCGCCCCTCTGCAATTGCATAAAAATCATTAGATGCTTACCTTTCAGCAAATCATCCTGACGTTACAGAACTACTGGGACAAGCAGGGCTGCGCGCTGCTGCAACCCTATGACATGGAAGTCGGCGCGGGTACGTCGCATACCGCGACTTTTCTGCGTGCGCTTGGGCCGGAGCCGTGGAAGGCCGCTTACGTGCAGCCGTCACGTCGCCCCAAGGATGGACGCTACGGTGAGAACCCGAACCGCTTGCAGCATTACTACCAGTTCCAGGTGGTGCTGAAACCATCGCCTGCGAACATTCTCGATTTGTATCTTGGCTCGCTGGAAGAGCTTGGCTTCGATTTGAAAAAGAATGACGTGCGCTTCGTCGAGGACGACTGGGAGAATCCGACGCTGGGCGCGTGGGGGCTGGGCTGGGAAGTATGGATGAACGGCATGGAGGTGACGCAGTTCACCTATTTCCAGCAGGTCGGCGGCATCGACTGCAAACCGATCACCGGCGAAATCACTTACGGGCTGGAGCGGCTGGCGATGTATCTGCAGGGCGTGGAAAATGTGTTCGACCTGACCTGGACGCCGGGTGTGACCTACCGCGACGTGTATTACCAGAACGAGGTGGAGCAATCCGCTTATAACTTCGAGCACAGCGATGTGGAATTCCTGCTCGGCGCATTCGGCAGCCACGAAAAGCAGGCCAAACACCTGATGGAACAACGACTGGCATTGCCCGCTTACGAGCAGGTGCTGAAAGCCGCGCACAGCTTTAATTTGCTCGATGCGCGCGGCGCGATCTCGGTGACCGAACGCGCCGCTTACATCGGACGCATCCGCAACCTGGCGCGCAGCGTGGCGCAGAGCTACTTCGACAGCCGCGCTCGTCTTGGCTTCCCGATGGCGCCTAAGGAATGGGCGGCTGAAGTGCTGGCGCAGATCGAAAAGAAGCCTGTCCTGAGCAAAGTCGAAGGAGTGGCGGCGTGATGATGACGAAGAATTTGCTGGTCGAGTTGTTCGTCGAGGAATTGCCACCTAAATCGCTGAAGATGCTCGGCGAGGCTTTCGCTGAAAAGATTCTTAATGGATTAATAAAATCCCAACTTAAGTTACGTGACCCCCAAGGGGTGGAAATATTTGCCAGCCCACGCAGGCTGGGGGTCTTTATCCCTGACGTATTGGATCGCGCTTCGGACAGGACTGAGAGCGTCAAGTTGATGCCGGTCGCGGTCGGGTTGGATGCGAACGGCCAGGCTACTCCGGCACTGCTCAAAAAACTTGCCAGCCTGGGTGCGGATGCATCGGCAGTGCCGAATCTTAAACGCACTATGGATGGCAAGGCGGAAGCTTTGTTTTTCGACAGCGTCGTAAAGGGCGCGACGCTCGCTGAAGGATTGCAGATGGCGCTTGATGAAGCTATCGCCAGACTGCCGATCGCCAAGGCGATGACGTATCAAATGGCCGACGGCTGGAGCAGCGTGAATTTCGTGCGCCCTGCGCATGGTTTGATCGCGCTGCATGGTGCGGAGATTGTGCCGACTGCCGTGCTGGGATTGACTGCAGGGCGCGAGACGCAAGGCCATCGTTTCGAAGCCAGCGTGGATAAGGTGATGTTGAAGGATGCCGACAGCTACGAAGCTCAGCTGGAAAACGAAGGCGCGGTGATCCCGAGTTTTGCAAAGCGCCGCGCCGAGATCGCCAGGCAGCTCGCCGCTGCCGCCGCAAAAGAGAATCTCAGGCCGATTGAAGACGAGGCCTTGCTGGACGAAGTGACCGCGCTGGTCGAGCGCCCCAACGTGCTGGTCGGGCAGTTCGAGCGGGAATTCCTCGAAGTGCCGCAGGAATGCCTGATCCTGACGATGAAGGCGAACCAGAAATATTTCCCGCTGCTGGATGCCAACGGCAAGCTGACCAACAAGTTCCTGATCGTGTCCAATATCCGCCCGGCGGACGCGAGCCTGGTGATCGGCGGCAACGAGCGCGTGGTGCGTCCGCGCCTGGCAGATGCGAAATTCTTTTTCGATCAGGACAGGAAAAAATCGCTGAGCTCACGCCTGAAAGGCTTTCACAAAGTGGTGTACCACAACAAGCTGGGAGTTGCGAATGACATGTTCAGTCGACTCGTAAGGGTTAGTGAAGGTGCAGGAGTAATTGGTAACCGGGTAGGCGGAGAGCCACTTTCAAAACAAGCTCGTTTAGCCGCAGCCCTCGCCAAAGCCGATTTGCTCACCGACATGGTGGGTGAATTCCCCGAGTTGCAGGGCATCATGGGGCGCTATTATGCCCAATATGAAGAGCTGCCAGACGAGATCGCATTCGCCATTGAAGATCACTACAAGCCTCGATTTGCAGGGGATGCCTTACCGCGAAATCAGGTCGGTATTATCGTTGCATTAGCGGATAAATTTGAAACGTTAGTAGGGATGTTTGGAATTGGCGAAAAGCCAACTGGTGATAAAGACCCTTTTGCTTTACGTCGTCAGGCATTGGGCATAATTCGGATTCTGACAGAATTAAATATTTCCTTGTCATTAGATGAATTGATTAAAAACGCTCAGGCCATGCTGGAAGATTCTGGTTTGGCAGATAGGGCTGCCAGTGATCTTTTAGACAGAGTCTGGAGACATGCAAGTGAAGACGCAAAAGTCAAAAAGATTAGTATCGAAACTTCGACACCAGCTTTTGTAAATAACTGGTTTGAAGATTTGCAGCAGTTTATCTTTGATCGATTTGCCGGTTTGTTGCGAGAGCAAGGTTTTAGCGCGCAAGAGGTGGATTCAGTGCTGTCATTGCGCCCGCAACTCCTGAACGAAGTGCCCAAACGACTTGCCGCCGTGCGCGCTTTCGCCGCGTTGCCCGAAGCAGCCGCGCTCGCCGCAGCCAATAAGCGCGTTGGTAACATCCTCAAGAAGGTCGAGGGCGCTGTCACCGACAAGGTGGATACATCGTTATTGCAGGAAGCTGCCGAGCAGGCTCTGCATCAGGCATTGAGCCGGATCGCTCCCAAGGCCGAAGCGGCTTTTGCGGCGGGCGACTACACCGCTTCGCTGCAAGCCTTGGCCGCGCTGCGCGCGCCGGTGGATGCGTTCTTCGATAACGTGATGGTGAACGCCGAAGACGAGAAGTTACGCGCTAACCGTCTCGCATTGCTGGCGCAGCTGCATCGCGCGATGAACCGCGTCGCGGATATTTCCAAGTTGGCGACTTGAGAGGAAAAACGGTGAAGGCGGTTCACATACACGTATTTCGGGGCGGCATGGCAAGGTGCGCTGCGCGCACCATGGTGCATGAAATGCACCCTACACCAACTAACAACTACCAACTGAAGTTATGAAACTCATTATTCTCGACCGCGACGGCGTGATCAACTACGATTCCGAGCAGTTCATCAAGAACCCCGAGGAATGGAAGCCGATACCCGGCAGCCTCGAAGCGATTGCGCGCCTGAACCAGGACGGCTATCGCGTGGTGGTGGCGACCAACCAGTCCGGGGTTGGTCGCGGGCTATTCGACATGACGATGTTGAATGCGATACACGACAAGATGCACAAAGCCTGCGCATTGGTCGGTGCGCGCATCGACGCAGTATTTTTCTGCCCGCACGCGGCGGAGGCTAATTGCCAATGCCGCAAACCCAGGAGCGGAATGCTGGAGGAGATCGCGGCCCGATATAACCTAGGCGACCTCCGTGGTGTGCCGGCAGTGGGTGATTCGCTGCGCGATTTACAACCTGCCGCCGCGCTGGGCGCGCAGCCATATCTGGTGCTCACCGGCAAAGGCGTTAAAACTCAAGCTGCGGGCGGGTTGCCGGAAGGCACGCTGATTTTCCCAGACTTGGCTGCGGTGGTTGCGGAACTGGTGTAGGGGACAATTATGAATTGTTCTTACAGTTAGGTTGATATGCTCGTAATACGCTCGCTGATTTTTCTGCTGCTGCAACTTGTCATCACGCCGATTTTCGCGGTGCTGGCGCTGTTGACTTTTCCGCTCAGCCGGCTCACGCGCTATCGCATCATTTCGCTCTGGGCAAAAATGATGCTGCCGATACTGCGTGTGGTTTGTGGAATACGCCATGAGGTGCACGGTATTGAAAATCTGCCGAAACAGCCGTGTATCGTTATGTGCAAACACCAGTCGGCATGGGAGACTCTGGCGCTGCAAAAAATCTTTCCTCCGCAAGTGTGGGTGTTGAAACGCGAGCTGTTGTGGTTGCCATTCTTCGGATGGGCTCTGGCGCTGACCAGCCCCATCGCCATCAAGCGCAGCGACGGCAAGGGTGCGATCAAGCAACTATTGGAGCAGGGTAAGGAGCGCCTTGCACAGGGTTTTTGCGTGGTGGTCTTTCCCGAGGGAACACGTATTCCGTTCGGCCAGCGCGGCAAATACAAGATCGGCGGCGCGATGCTGGCCGCGAGCAGCGGTGTGCCGGTGATACCCGTGGCGCACAATGCCGGGCGGTTGTGGGGGCGCAATGCGTTCAGCAAGCATCCCGGCGTGATCACCATGAGTATTGGCGCACCGATTGAGACCAAGGGACTCAAGGCGGACGAAATCAATAAGCGCGTTGAGGCTTGGATCGAGAATGAGATTCAGCAGCTGCCGCATTAATCCAGAAGAAAACGATGCACCACGAAGCTCACGAAGGCCACGAAGAGAATGAAGATTCCTGGGGGTGGAAATGGGAAAGATTGCTTGCCGGGCGAGCGGCGCTGGTTTACTTTTCTTCGTGCTCTTCGTGCTCTTCGTGCTCTTCGTGCTCTTCGTGCTCTTCGTGGTGTGAATATCGATGTTGAAACGCCTGCGCAACCTGGTTTCACCTCCCGCCGCACCCGCGAGGAGCACGTCCGGGGTGTCCCGGTTGCTACGCAACCACCCTCCCGCCGTTGAACAGCGCGCCGCGCTGCTTGCCGGAAAAAATATTTCCTATACCCTGAAGCGCAGCACCAGGCGCAGAAGCATCGGTCTGCGCATTGACGATCGCGGCCTGACTGTGTGCGTGCCGATACGCGCCTCGGAGAAATGGCTGCACAGTGTGTTGCAGGAAAAAGCGGACTGGGTGGTGGAAAAGCTGGATGGCTGGCAGACACGCAAGCCGGTTGAGATGCGCTGGGCAGACGGTGAAACGATTCCCTACATAGGCGAATTGCTTACCTTGCGCGTGATCCGGAGTCTGTTTGATGGCCACGCGCATCGGCATGGCAGCGAACTGCGGGTATTTGTCGCCAATGGCGATGGGGCAGCACATATTGAGCAGGCGGTGAAGTATTGGTACCGGCGCGAGGCGGAACAGTTATTTGCGGAGCGAGTGGTGCATTACGCGCGGTTGCTGGAGGTTGCGCCGCGCGCAATCAAGCTATCAGCGGCAAAAACACAGTGGGGAAGTTGCACGGCGCACGGCTCGGTGCGCCTGAATTGGCAGCTGATAAAATTGCCGCCTCGCCTGACAGATTACGTCGTAATTCATGAACTCGCCCACCTGTGCGAAATGAATCATTCAGCGGCATTCTGGCGTGTGGTGGAAAGTGCTTGTCCAGATTACGCAAGGCTGCGCAAGGAACTCAAGGCGTTTTCTCTGGGCGCCGAATAAAAATTTCCACACCTGTATTTACTCAGCAGTCAGAAATTAAAGCTACAAAAAAGTGATATTCATCTGTAGGAGCCCGATTTATCGGGCGATTTCAAGATTGGCTATCGCCCGATAAATCGGGCTCCTACAACGACGTTTTGGCTTAAGCAATGATTTCGACTATTTGTACATGTGTTGCCTAACTAACTAACTGACTGCTGTGTAAACCGGGTGGTTCTTGCGGCAGAAACGCCTTCGGGTTTGTGATAAATGCAGAAATCCTCTTGTCGCAGCGCAACGCCCTTTATAATCCGCACCTGTGAATTTTTAACAGGCACCAACATGCGTTCAGGAATTATTTTGGGCATCACAGTAGTTTTGGTTCTGTCGTTGCAGGGCTGCGGGCGCAAGGCTCCGCTTACGCTTCCGGCATCCCATGCAAAAACATCCCGGACTCAGGCACCAGCGCAAACACCTGACCCGCAAAGATCAGCTGCGCCAGCTTCCGGGCAAGGGGACGCGCCGTGAGCAACTATTTTAATTATCAGGGCGATACGCTTTTTGCCGAGCAAGTGCCGCTGCAGAACATTGCCGCGCGGTTTGGAACGCCATGTTACGTGTATTCCCGTGCCGCGCTGACAGACGGTTTCAACCAGTTCGCGAAGGCGTTGCAGGGCCGCGAACATCTGATCTGCTACGCGGTAAAGGCCAATTCAAATCTTGCCATCCTGAATGAGTTTGCGCGTATGGGGTCCGGTTTCGATATCGTGTCCGGCGGAGAATTGCAGCGTGTGCTGGCGGCTGGCGGCGATGCGCGCAAGGTGGTGTTTTCCGGTGTTGGCAAGAGCGTGGCGGAAATGCGCGTGGCCCTGGACGCAAACATACTGTGTTTCAACGTTGAATCAGCAGCCGAACTGGATCGCCTTAACGAAGTGGCCGGGGGCATGGGCAAGGTCGCGCCGGTCAGCTTGCGTGTGAATCCCGACGTGGATGCAAAAACCCATCCCTATATTTCCACCGGCCTGAAGCAGAACAAGTTCGGAGTAGCTTATGGCGAAGCCGTCTCGCTATACCGCAAGGCACGAGGTCTGGCCAATCTGCGCATTACCGGCATAGATTGCCACATCGGGTCACAGCTTACCGAGACCATCCCATTCATCGCTGCGGCAGAAAAAATATTGGCGCTGGTGGACACGTTGGCCGATGAAGGCATACACCTGGGACACATCGATCTGGGCGGCGGCCTGGGCATCCGCTATCACGATGAAACACCCCCGGCGATTGCCGATTATGTGGCTGCCTTGCTGGGCGCGCTGCGCGGGCGCAGCGAGAAACTGATCTTTGAGCCGGGACGGGTGCTGGTAGGTAATGCCGGAGTGTTGCTGACGCGGGTCGAATACCTCAAGCATGGCGAGGAGAAAAATTTCGCCATCATCGATGCCGCGATGAACGACCTGATGCGCCCGGCTTTGTATGATGCGTTCCATGAAATTTTGCCGGTAAGGCGAGAAAACCATGCGGTGCAGAACTACGAAGTGGTTGGTCCGATCTGCGAAACGGGCGACTTTATCGGCCATGCGCGCAACCTGGCGATCGAGCCAAAATCCTTGCTGGCCGTGCTTTCTGCGGGGGCATACGGAATGAGCATGAGCTCAAATTACAACACCCGCCCGCGCGCTGCCGAGGTGATCGTGGACGGCGGGGTCATGCATCTGGTGCGTGAACGCGAGACAGTGGCGCAGTTGTATGCTGGGGAAAAAATAATTTCGTGACTTTTTAAATTTTGTGAAAGATTTTCACGAAATTTGTTGCACGTTTTTTTAAACGTGGATACAGTGCCGATGCCGCAAGCGTCTTTCGCTAATTACAGGGCGTTTGGGTGTGCAGTGATTCGTATTGAATGTTCTAAAATTTTTATGGAGAATGAAAATGGCAACATCAGCAAAAGCACCCGCAACCAAAAAACCCGCAGCGAAAAAAGCAGCCGCAAAACCAGCAGCCAAGAAGGCAGCCGCCAAACCGGTAGCCAAGAAGGCAGCAGCCAAGCCGGCAGCGAAAAAAGCAGTGGCCAAAAAACCGGCAGCAAAAAAAGTTGCAGCTAAACCGGTAGCCAAGAAGGCAGCAGCCAAGAAGGCAGCAGCCAAGCCGGCAGCGAAAAAAGCAGCGGCCAAAAAACCGGCAGCAAAAAAAGTTGCAGCCAAACCGGTAGCCAAGAAGGCAGCAGCCAAGCCGGCAGCGAAAAAAGCAGCGGCCAAAAAACCGGTAGCAAAAAAAGTCGCCGCCAAACCGGTAGCCAAGAAGGCAGTTGCGAAAAAAGCAGCGGCCAAAAAACCGGCAGCCAAAGTGGCTGGTGGCATCCTGAAAGCGTAAATTTGCCCTGCAAGGGGCGGTTTGGCTTTTCCGCCCTTTTTTGGACTTCTCTCAGGAGAAACTTCAGCAACCACCCGCGTTTCGCGCGGGGCGCAGTTGCTTCCCTTAAATAAGGAAGATTGTCGCCAATCCCAGGAAGATGAAGAACCCGCCGCTGTCAGTAATGGCGGTGATCATCACGCTGGAACCGATAGCAGGGTCGCGTCCCAGTTTCTGCATGGCAAGCGGGATCGCCATGCCGACGGTTGCACCCACCAGCAGGTTGAGCAGCATCGCACTGGTCATCACAATGCCCAGTGCCACGCTGTGGTACAGGAAGTACGCAAACAATCCGGCAATGCTGCCCCACAACAGTCCATTAAATCCGCCGATCGCCAATTCCTTGAGCATCAGCCTGCGCGCGTTGTCCTGCGTGATTTGCCCCAGGGCCAGCGAGCGGATGGCGATGGTGGTGGTCTGGTTCGCCGAGTTGCCGGCGATGCCGGCAACAATAGGCATCAGCGTGGCGAGCGCGACAAATTTTTCAATTGTGCCTTCAAAGTTGCCGATCACCCGCGAGGCGAAGAATGCGGTGCAAAGGTTCAGCGCCAGCCATGCCCAGCGGTTCTTCGCGCTCTTCCATACCGAGGCAAAAATATCTTCCTCTTCGCGCAAACCGGCCAGGTTCAGCACATCGCTTTCAGATTCGGTGCGGATGAAGTCCAGCACCACGTTCACCGTCACCCGCCCGACCAGTTTGCCGTCCTCATCTATCACCGGCGCGGAAACGAGGTCGTAGCGTTCAAAGGCCTGGGCGGCCTGTTCCGCCTTCTCCTCGGGATGCAGTTGTATGGTGTCGGTCAGCATCAAATCGCCGACAATTTTTTCCGGTTCGTTGACCACGATGAGGTTGATCGGCAGGACGCCCTTGAAATGGTCATCCCGGTCCACCACGAATACCTGGTCGGTATGGTCGGGCAGTTCATCGAAACGGCGCAAATAACGCGACACGGCTTCCAGCGTGACATCCTCGCGGACATGGATCATGCTGAAATCCATCAGCGCGCCGACCGAATCTTCGGAGTACGACATCGCCGCGCGCAACTGCTCGCGTTCCTCGATGGACAGCGACTTGAACACGTCGCGCATCACGTTTTGCGGCAGATCAGGTGCGAGATCGGCGATTTCGTCGGTGTCGAGTTGCTCGGCGGCAGCGCGCAACTCTTCGCGATTCATGGTCGCAATCAGCGACTCTCGCACCGCATCGGAAACCTCGATCAGGATATCGCCGTCGCGCTCCGACTTGACCAGGCCCCATACCAGCAAACGCTGTTCGATGGGCAGTGACTCCAGAATGTAGGCGATATCAGCAGGGTGCAGGCTGTCAAGCTTGCGGCGCAATTCGGCAAGATGTTGTTTGTGCACCAGCGTGTCAACCAGCGCGTGACGATCCTCGCGTGGCAGTTCCTGCCGATGAACAACATCTTCCAGCAAGGCGTGTTTGTTCAGCAGAAACTCCACCTGTTTGAGGTGACTCTGCACATTTTCTGTGTAGTGATGTTCTTGTCCGCTGTCAGTCATCGCGTATACCCTGGAAATCGCGCGCTATTGTAAAGAAAACATGACCCATGCGCTCACGGAATTTCCGCGTCGCCCATGCGCGATAGAATAAGGCCCGTCTTGAGCATCAGGCCGCGCGCTTCGCGGTGCGCATCGTAATAGCGCGGATTGGGCACCATCGCCGCGAGCTTTGCCGCCTGCTCGGCAGAAAGACTGGCCGCGCCAGTGCGGTAGTAGTGGCGTGCGGCGGCTTCTGCGCCGAACACGCCGTTACCCCATTCGATGACATTCAGATAGATCTCGAAAATACGCCGCTTGTCCATCACCGCTTCCAGCATCACGGTGATCGCCGCTTCCTCCAGCTTGCGCCACGGCGTGCGCTTGGTAGAGAGAAACAGGTTCTTGGCAAGTTGCTGGCTGATGGTGGAGCCGCCCGCAATGATCCTGCCCTTCTTCATGTTCTTCTCATAAGCCTTCTGGATACCTTCCCAGTCGAAGCCTTCGTGATCGACAAACTTTGCATCTTCGGCTGCAATCAGGGCGCGCTTGAGGTGGTTGGAAATTTTCGAATAGGGTACCCACTTGTGCCGGAGTTCGGCATCGGGATTTTTGTCCTGCATGATCTCCAGCCGGGTTTCCATGAACGCGCTGCTGGAGGGGTTGAATTTTATCCACCAGCAGACGTGCGCGAACAGCCAGACCTGATAGAGCAGTACCAGGCCGGCTGCAATGACGAGCGCTCGCCATAGCCAGCTCCGCAATTTTTTCATGCGGCAGAAATCCGTAGCCCGGATGCAGCCCTTCGACTTCGCTCAGGACAGGCTCCGCGAAATCCGGGGATTAGCGGGAGCGCGCGGAGTTTCCCCGGATTCCATTGCATTCCATCCGGGCTACGTCCAGTGGCTGAAGGATGGGCGGGTCTGAGGGTTGCCATGAACTCTATTTCGCCGTGCGGAGTACGGCGATAACCGGCGCGGTGTCGGGGCGTATGCCGCGCCAGATATAGAACGACTCGGCGGCCTGCTCGACCAGCATGCCGAGGCCGTCGGCGACTTGCGCGCCATGCTCACGGGCAAATTTCATGAACGGCGTTTCGCGCCCGTACATCATGTCGTAGGCCAGCGCGCCGGGCGCGAAGATGGTTGGCGGCAGCGGGATTTCGCTGCCGGTCAGACCGGCGGAAGTAGCGTTGATGACGAAATCAAACTGCTTGCTGGATAATTCTGCATAACTATTTACAAAATTTGGTAAGCCGAATTTAAGGCCTTTGCGTGTATATAGGTCACGCTTTAAGAATACCTGTAGCCCGTGGCTAAGTTGCTGAGCCTTGTCGGTGGTGCGGTTGAAAATGTTGATGTTCGCTTCCGCTTCTAATAGTGGGAGTGACACCCCCCAAGCAGCACCACCTGCACCTAGCAGCAATATGTCCCGGCCTTGCAGTGAAAATTTCAAATTCTGCTGAATATCGCGCACTAATCCCGCACCATCGGTGTTGTCGCCCAAGATGGTTGCGCCATCAAATTTAAGCGTGTTAACCGCCTGCGCCACCTGTGCGCGTTCGCTCAATACCGCGGCGAGTTTAAAGGCTTCGAACTTGAACGGCACGGTGACGTTACAGCCTCTATAGCCTTTGTCGCGCAATTGAATAACCTTGTCTTTGAAGCCACCTTCTTCCAGTGGTGCTTCGATGGCTTCGTAGCTGATGTCCTGCCCGGTCTGCTGCGCGAACATTTTATGTATTTGCGGTGATTTGCTGTGGTCGATGGGGTTGCCGATGACGGCGTATTTATCGGTCATGATTATTATAGAGGTCTCATTATTCGCTTTCCAGCCGGTCCGACGAGGTAAACGTCCAGGTGCGGGTAATGGTCAGGATGTCGGTATCCCTGGTAATGTCCGGAGGCAGCGGCGAGTAGGGCGCGGCAAGTTTGACGATGCGTATCGCTGCCGCATCCAGCAAGCGATGGCCCGAGGATTTGCTCACTTCTATGTTTTCCACGCTGCCATCCTTGAGTATCGAAACGCTGAGCTGCAATTTTCCGTAAAGATGCTGGCGGCTCGCTTGCTCCGGGTAATTCAGGTTGCCGATACGTTCAACCTTGACGCGCCAGTCCTCAATGTATTGAGCAAAGCGGTATTCCTGCGTGCGTGCGCCAATAAATTTGCGGCGCGGCAACTTTTGGTAGGTATCCCAATTCTTGCTGATTTGCGCCTCGAGGCGCGCGATTTCCAGTGCTCTTTGCACCAGTTCATCGCCGTTGCCGGCATCGTTGCTTTGCTCCTTCTTGAGTTCCGGCTGCGCCACCGTGTGATCACTCTTCAGCCGGCTGAGCATCCGTTTGGTTTCTTCCTCGAGCTGCGCAACGCGCTTGCGGCGCTGCTCGGGGGTAAACTTGAGGTCGTCGCGCATCGCGGGCAGCGGGCTTTTTGCCCGCCGGTCTTCGGCGGTATTGCCGCCGCCATCCAGATTGGCTTGTGCCAAGGCATCGGCTTTTGCCGGTTTGGATTTCGATTTGGCGTTGACCAGGACCACTTGCAGCGGCTGCAGGAAGCTGGCTGTGTTGCGCGGGTCAGGAAGCACCAGGGTAACGCCGAACAGGAAGAAAGCGTGCAGCGCGATCGACAGAGACATTGAAAAAGATAGCGGTGTCAGCATCGATAGCGACATTACCATTGCCAGCCGTGTTTTAAATCTGGCTAACAAGCCGCAGCTCCTTCAAAAAACGCTGTTGCTTTGAAGTGCGTGAGGAGGCGCGGGGGAGGCATTCCCGCACCGGACGCTTGCGCGCACCGTGTCATGCCTCCTCCTCCAGCGTCCCGGCAAAGCGCGTTTGCACATTCAGATCAAGCAAATCAATCTCGCCGATTGCCAGCTGCACACGGGTGTTGGCGGGCAATTCCGGCAGCGATGGCGCGCGGAATATCAGCGGGATGCTGGTCAGCTTGACCAGGTTCTCGCGCAGCACGACCGCAGTAACGATAAGCTCGCGCAGCGAGCCTGCGTCCCTCTCGCCCGCTTGCGGGATAGAGTTAGGAGAGAGGGCTTCCATTTCAGCTTGTTCCTGCTGCAGCCAGCGCAAACACCAATAGCGTTCCATGTTGCGCTGGAACTCGCCATAGATGGTGTACATGGTGTCGAAATCCCGGATCGCGGCATACAGCGCGGTGTCGTTTTTCGGATAGGCAGGTTCTTCATCCCGCAACATTGCGATGATCTGGCGCTGATTCAGCAAATCCACGTAGCGGCGCAGCGGCGAGCTCGACCACATATATTGCGCCACGCCCAGGCCCTGGTGCGGCGCGGCGACCGTGCTCATCCTGACCTTGCCGTTCTGCTGCGAACGGTAAATGCCGACGAAACCGTGTTCGGCAAGGTGCCTGCCCCATTCGCTGTTCACCAGGATCATCAGCTCGGAGACCACCTTGTCGATCGGCGAGCCGCGCCGCCGCTGCGTGATGCTGACGCGATCATTCTCGACATGGAAATTGTAATCAACCTGCTGCGTACTATTGTCTGAAGGCTTGCCGCGCGCCGCTTCAAGTTTTTGTGCCAGATTCCACAGCAGCGTGAGCTCGCCCGCGTAGGGATAATCCAGCTTGCCCGCCGCCAGCGTCTCTTCGTTGAACAGCGGTTCCAGCGTGTCATGGCGCAGGTTCGCGGAGATATGGATGCGCTCGACGCGGCTCTCGTGACCCAAGATTGCCAGCGTTTCGCCGTCCACCTCGTTATACATCGAAAGCGCCGGACAAACACGGTCCGCGCACAAAGTAAACGCCTGCACCACGCTGTCCGGCAGCATGGTTATTTTCTGCCCGGGCATATACACGGTGGAAAGCCGCTGCGCGGCGATTTTGTCGCCCGCCGAATCGCGCGGCATTCCCAGCGCGGGCGCGGCAATATGCACGCCGATACGCCAGTTGCCGTTCGCCAGTTTCTCCACGGAAATCGCATCGTCGATTTCCGTGGTGGTGGCATCGTCGATGCTGAAGGCGTTGACGCCGGCCAGCGGCAATTCGTCCCACGCGCTCAACTCGACAGGCGGAAAGCCGGTGCCTTCGGGGAAGTGCTCAAGCAGGAATTTCTGCAAATGGAAATCATGGGTGGAAGGCAACGCGCCGCAGCGCTGCAGCAAATGCGCGGCGGACAAATGCGTCGCGGCGCAGGCCGCTTCCAGCGCCTTCACCTCGAGGGTATTGCGATCCGGTTTGTAGAGTAACTGGGTAAGAAGTTCGGCGAACTCGGACGGCAACTCAAAGCGGCAAAGCTGCTCGGTGTAGCGCGCCTGCAAGGCCAGTTGCTGGCGCTTGCGCTCGGCGCCGGCGAGCGCGGCCTTGAGCACGTCGGGCGGCGCGGCACGGTAGCGGCCCTTGCCTTTCTTGTGGAAATAGATCGGCGCGGAATGCAGGCGGATCAGCGTGGCAGCCGCTTCCAGAGGGCTCGGCGCATGTCCAAAATATTCGGCCGCGATTTGTTCCGCACCAAACTCATCCGGCGGGCAGCATTCCCACAGGAAATCCACCTCTATCCCTTCGGCGAGAGACTCAGCCTGGGCCATGAACTCGGCCAACGCAGGCTGGGTGAAGCGCAGCATCACATTGGCTGCCTTGACTTTGCTGCGCTTGCCGGACAGGCTTTCAACCTGGAGAGAAGTGGTGTTATCGGCCATGACATTGCCGACCTTGAAACTGCCGTCTTCTTCGTAAAAAATATTCATTGGAGGGTGAAACGAAATAAGTGTTGGAATTATACCCTGTCGGCGACTTTGCCCCTTGCCCTGGGTGGCGTGCTTTACAGGGTACAGGCATATCCCCTGTGTTGCCGGGTAATGCCGGGAGGGGGACGAACAGAATTCCGGAACTGACGGATGATCCGTGTTGAAACGACAAGGCCAGCTTCATGCTGGCCTTGTCGTTTATGCGGAAGGAGGAAGTTTACTTAAGCGACAGTACCCACGTCACCATGGCCGTGATATCGCCATCGCTGACCGTCTTCGGTGTGGCCGGCATCGGCATGGTACCAAACGCACCCGAGCCGCCGCTGCGTACTTTCTTTTCCAGCTTTGCCTGCGCGTCCTTATCGACGGCATACTTGCGGGCAATATCTTTCAGCGCCGGCCCCACCGACTTCCTGTCGGTTGCATGGCAGGCATGGCAATTACTTGCCTTGAACGCGGCTTCGCCGCCGTCTGCGGCAAACGCAGCAGTGGAAAAGGTCAACGCGGCAGTCAGGGTGACAAAATAACGAGTTTTCATAATGGACTCCTTGGACGTAAAAGTTGATGTTGTTATCTACTTGTGAATGCATCCGGTGCATTGACCTGAATCAAGCATTTTAAGTATACACATTTCGCCGGCCAGCCGCGCGCTCGCAGGTTTTCCCATTAGTTTCCATGGCTAGAACACCCCCGCCCGCTGCGCCTGCTCGTCGGCAAAATAGCTCGACCGCACCATCGGCCCGCAGGCGGCATGGCTGAAGCCCATTTCCTTTGCGGCCCGCTCGAACATCGCAAAGGTTTCCGGCGGTGCATAGCGCAGCACCGGCAAGTGCCCGTCGGAAGGTTGCAGGTACTGGCCGATGGTAAGCATGTTCACATCGTGCGCGCGCAGGTCGCGCATCACCTGCAGCACCTCCTCATCGGTCTCGCCCAGTCCCAGCATCAGGCCGGATTTGGTCTGAACATGCGGAAAGCGCGCCTTGAACTCCCTGAGCAAACGTAGCGAATGGGCATAGTCAGCGCCGGGGCGCGCCAGCGGATAAAGGCGCGGCACGGTTTCCAGGTTGTGATTGAACACGTCCGGCAGTCTGCGGGAAAGCGCATCCAGCGCGGCTTCCAGCCGTCCGCGAAAATCCGGCACCAGGATTTCCAGTCGCGTCGCGGGCGCGCTGGCGCGGATCGCGATCAGGCAATCGGCAAAATGCCCCGCGCCGCCGTCGCGCAAATCGTCCCGGTCCACGCTGGTGATGACCGCATATTTCAGCTTGAGCAGGCCGATGGAACGCGCCAGGTTTTCCGGTTCGTTCGCATCCGGCGGTTGCGGCTTGCCGTGCGCCACGTCGCAGAACGGGCAGCGTCGCGTGCACACGTCGCCGAGGATCATGAAAGACGCCGTGCCCTTGCTGAAACATTCGCCGATGTTCGGGCAGGAAGCCTCCTCGCACACCGTATGCAACTGGTGCTCGCGCAGAATGCGTTTCACGCCGTTATATTCCGCGCCGCTGCCGGACTTCACGCGTATCCATTCCGGCTTGCGCAGCCGCTGCTGCAACGGCACGATCTTGATCGGGTTGCGTGAAGTCTTGGCAGCGCCGATCTGTTTGTGTTCAGTATTGCTCATGATGGGTTTTGGTTTTGTCGTTCACATGTACGCTACAGGTAAATGTCTTTGCGGTGCCCAATACGGATTACATAAATCGTGATGGTCTGGTCGAGGATTTCGCATACGATCCGGTAATCGTCGACGCGGTAGCGCCATAGCCTTTCAGCGCCGCGCAACGCCTTGCCCTTCAAGCGCGGATCGTCCTGCTGGGAGAGTTCTTCGATGAATTTTTTGAGGCGGCGCTGTACCTGACGGTCCAGGCCAGAAACGTCCTTTAAGACGCCCTGTTTGTATTCAACCTTCCAAGCCAAGATTCTTCCAGAACTGGGCGTGCGGGATGTTCGGCTCGTTCCGGCGCGTCTTCACCGCATCGAGATCGGCTTCCGCCTGCAAAAACTCCTCGATTGCCTGACGCGCCAAACTTTCCTTGCTGATCTTCAATTGCTTGGCGTGCTTGAGCAGAGCGCTGTTGAGCCGCGCGGGAAGCCGCACGCTCGCGGGTTTTTTGATTGTCGTAGCAGTCATGATTATTCCGGATCACTTTCGATAGGTGGATTGTACGCCAAAGGGTGGTGCAAGAGAACCGAACCACCTGGCACGCTTGCTGCATTTGCCGCCCAGATTGTTGCGAATGGCGAGGTTATCGCCGATTATCCGGACGACCAGCCCTTCCCAAGCGCCTTGATTCTGGGATATTACGGAGACCAGCCTGTTCATGCCGTTGTTGCGCATGAATCGGCACCGGTGATTGCCACCTGGTCACGATTTATTGGCCTGACCCCGCGATTTGGGATGAATCATTCAAGAGAAGGAGAGCATGATGAAATGCGTGATCTGCAAAACCGGACAAACCCACCCGGGCACCACCACAGTCACACTGCAACGCGCTAACACAGTAGTAGTCATTCGCGATGTGCCTGCCGAGATTTGCGAGAACTGCGGCGAGCATTATTTGAGCGAACCCACTGCCAAGCGAGTGTATGCGGATGCCGACGAAACTGCTCGGCGGCACGTGGAAGTCGAGATTCAGCGGTATGCGGCGTGATGCATCGCATCTGTTAAAACTATTTCAGCCAGCCCTTAAATTTTCCAAAAACAATTCGACTCCGGTACTGATGTCCGCTTCCATTCCGGCTTGCGCAGCCGCTGCTGCAACGGCCCGATCTTGATCGGGTTGCGCGCGGTCTTTTCTTTTCCGGTTTGTTTGTTGTCAGCATTACTCATCGTTTATGCCTCTTTCAAATCCCAAGTGGGTAATGCTTCATTCCGAGCAGCCGATACGGCATGATTGCACTTTCAT
>MGWZ01000074.1 GCA_001801175.1 Gallionellales bacterium RIFCSPLOWO2_02_FULL_57_47
GTCCTCTGTCCTCTGTCCTCTGTCCTCTGTCCTCTGTCCTCTGTCCTCTGTCCTCTGTCCTCTGTCCTCTGTCATCTGTCATCTGTCATCTGTCCTCTGTCCTCTGTCCTCTGTCCTCTGTCATCTGTCATCTGTCATCTGTCATCTGTCATCTGTCATCTGTCATCTGTCATCTGTTATCTGTTATCTGTTATCTGTCTTCTGCCTCATCCCGGCCTTGACCGGTTCCAGAGCCACTTGCTCGCCCGGACTCAACCCTGCCAGCACTTCCACCGCGCCGTCTGCAGTTGTGTCGCCGAGCCGCACCTGACGCAACTTCACGCCGCCTTTTTCATCCACCACGTAAACGGCAACCACTTCGCTGCGGCGCAACACGGCGATCGCGGGAATCACCAGCCTGTTCGCCTTGCCGACGACGAAATGGGCGCGCACGAACATGCCCGGATATACGCCCTCTTCATTGGCAGGCAAATAAACACGCACCTGTGTGCTGTGCGTGCGCATATCGGCCATCGGCTGCACCGTAGAGGAAGCCGCCTTGATCCAGCGGTTCAGGGATGGCACTTCAACCATCACCTTCGGGTTAGCGCCGATTTCCGGCAACTTGTACTGCGGCACGCTCACCACGACGCGCATCCCGGACGGGTCAAAGCCGGTCATCAACGGCTTGCCCGGCATCACCATTTCACCCACCTCCACCAGGCGGGCCGACACCACCCCGCCGTAAGGCGCGATGACTGCGCTATAACCATGCGCCAGACTGGCTTGACCTGCGCCCGCTTCGCTGGCGGCGGCCTGCGCCCTCGCCACCTGGTAATCGGCCTGCGCCTTGTCCAGTGCGGACTGGCTGATGAACTTCTGCTCGAATAATTGCCTGGCACGTTCGTACGCCGCTTTGGCATTCTGCAACGTGGCTTGCGCCTGCAACACTTGCGCGTTGCTGCCCGCCAGTGCTTGCCCGGTTTCGCGCTCGTCAATCCGCAGGATCACCTGCCCCTTTTCGACGCGGCTGCCGACATCGAAATTGATTTCCTTGATGCGGCCGCCGATCTGCGCCGACACGGTAGACTGGCGCGTAGCCTCGACCAGACCTTCAACCGCATAGCCCTGCTCCACCTCGCGATACTGCACGGCAGCAACCGCAAGCTGCCCGGTAGCGTGAGCAGTTACCGCACCCAGCAACAACAGGCCAATAATCCCCAAAACCCTCATAACTGAAAACTTTTTCATTGCTCTCATCCTGTCTATAACTTCACTATATTAGAATATACTGATATTACCTGTACAAAGCAACCCCATTTATCAAAACCGTGTAATTTCTACCTTATTGTATTGTTAAATTACCTCCGGCAAAGCCGGAGGCTTATTTGGGTGAGCGATCAACAAAACCGTGAGCTGCCTGAAGGCGGCTGGCTTTCCACTCCTTCCCCCATGCAGGGGGAAGGTTGGGATGGGGGCCATGACACGGCGTTGCGAAGCATCCGGGGCGGGAATGGCCGCCTCACACCCGCTCCCGCAAACGGCTGGCTTCGCCAGTAACGTGTCGCGGGATGTGGGGGTAGAAATTTTGATTGTGCTCATGCCTGGCTTCTACCCCCACCCTACCCCTCCCCCTGCAAGGGGGAGGGAATGATGCTGCAAAATCTTAACGTTGCTCTTTATGACCGCCGGAACGGTCAAATCTAACGGAGCACCCGGCATAGCCAGTGGGTTAACCCCGGATAATTCATTAGGCCGTCATTCCGGCACAGGCCGGAATCCAGCGATTAAAGATACTCCGCGGAGCGGACAAAACCACAATATTGTCCCACTTGCGTGGGTCATTTTTAATCATCTGGATACCGGCCTGCGTCGGTATGACACAATTTTTTCTAACGGATTATTTGGGTTAACCTCACTTGATCACGCGTAACACCGCTTTTTTCTCGCTATCGATAGACTGTTGAGCGGCATCGGTGTCAATTCTCAACATCCAGCGCAGCCCCGCAACCGAGGCGATGACCGGCAGCCGCTTGTAGAAGCTGCCATTCAACTGGGTATGCTGCAGCAGATAGCCGTTAAAACGCTGGAGCAGCAATTTGTCCGGTTGGGACTGCTGTGCATTTTGCCAAAAATGGTCCACACCGCCCTGGAAGGTCAACCCCGGCATATCGTAGATGGCATGCCCGCACACTTTTAGCGGGCAACCGTGATGCAGGGCTGACAAGCCCACCGTGCTGTTGATCACCACCACACCGCGCGAGTTTTGCATCAGCGTGGGCAGGTGCTGGTCATGAATATAGTAGCAGCGCCCCTGCAAGCCAAATTCCCAGATCCGTTTGCGGATCAGCCCGGTGTAATCGTTATAACCCCGGTCCATCGGGTGGTGCTTGATGACCAGAACAGTATCTTGCGGCGCATGTTGTGCGAATGATTTCATCACCTCATCGATGAAATGGCTGATCGATTTAAAGCCGGAATGCGTGTGTATTTGCGAGTCGTTGTGCACCTGCAGCGGTACCAGAAAATACTGCCCGTTCAACTCGCCCGTCAGGCGCGGGAGGATGCTTCGCTCCTTGAGCGCATAATATCCCTTGCGCCATACCGAGCGCGCCCACGGAAAAAATTCCAGCCAGGTCAACGGGCGGTGATGCGCGTAATGGCGAAACAGCGGTTTGAGCAAACCGGCCGCAAAGTAATAAAGCACCGCCCACAGCACGGCATACCAGTAGGTGTTGCCCAGGAGAATCGGGCGTTCTATCGCGGAAATAAGGACATTCGAGTAAAAACCGGGTTCGCGGGGAATCAGCGAATGGTCGTTCACCCCAAATCGTTCCAGCGTCACGTGATCGGGCCGGATATAACCTTCCTCGAACACGCCAATTTCCACTCCGCGCCGATGGGCGATCTTATGGGCCTGTTTGTGTATCGGGCGGCAATCCCCAAACAGCAGCACCACATCGACATCCAGCTGATCGAGCAGCGCCTCGAAATACACCGGCCAGTCATCCATCCGTCCGCGAAAATTGAACGCTTCATCGGGATAAAACAGCCAGTCGCCCCCATTGAAATTAACCTTGAAGACCTGCGCGCCCGCTATGGTCAGATCCTGCGCCAGACGACGGAAGAACGGCCCAACCGGGCCCTGCAGCAGCAGCACCCGCTCTCCCCTGAATACCGAAATGCCACTCTTGATCATCATCATCGTTTGTTCCCGTAATTCTCCGTCATATTCAGAACTTGTGACGAACACCGACTGCCAGGAAGTTCGACCCCACATGTCTTGGCGCAATCAACCCATACACACCGGACCGATGATGAACACGGGTGACTACCGACAGATTATCAAACCCGATTATGCGCCACTCCAGGTCGAACAAAGCCAATAGTTGCAGACGGTAACGCCGCGCCGGGTCGTTGTCCGGACCGTCTTCGTAACTCGGATAACCCAGAGCATACGACAAACCCGCACCCGCGCCAAAATTCACCCCCAGCTTCCCCAATTGCAGGTCGGGGGTTTTCAGCATGTAGGCCGCACCCAACTCCCCGTTGCTCTGCAACCCGAAATGCTTCACCAGCACTGTTTCATATCCATGCCGGATTGATGCAAACGGAGTATCCCGAAAGCTTTCAATACTATCTTTCAGCGTACCACGAACCTTGCCAAACCCCAGCGCGGCAAAATAAGTCTTGTCCCAGTCCAGACTCCTTTCGAGGATTCGGCCCGGCAGCTCCCGCAAATTGTGGTCGGCACCTTGCCCCGCATAAACCGATACCGAGTCGAACGCCCCTTCAGCGGAAAATGTGTCCGCCCGCACCAGGTCCGCATTCAACCCCATACCCAAAACCAGCAGCGCCGATGCACGGCTTATGTGTCGCATATATCTGTATCCCTGCCGTTTATTGTCCGCCAATCCACTCGCGCATTAAATCAGCACAGGCGGCCAATTTAACACTGTCGTCAACAGGCCCAAGCACGCCTCGGCAAATCGGGGCGCGAGCATCCGGATGGATTGATCCGGGAGTTGCATAGCAACGCACGCATCTGCTTACACAGCAGTCAGTTAGTTAGGCGACACATGCACCAATAGTCGAAATCATTGCTTAAGCCAAAGCGTCGTTGCAGGAGCCCGATTTATCGGGCGATTTTAAGATTGGCTATCGCCCGATAAATCGTGCTCCTACACATGAACAACAATTTTTGCAGCTTTAATTTCTGACTGCTGAGTAACAGCGCGCACTCATTCCGGCGAAGGCCGGAATCCAGCAAGAACAAACACCCCAGCGAAACAAGTAAAACGCTTTGTTATCCTGCCTACGCATGAGTTTTATAATCAACGGGGCTCCGGCCTTCGCCGGAATGCCACAGTTTTGCTAACAGACTATTTGGTTTATTACAGGAACATCAACAGCTATCTTCGCATTTCTGCGCAGCCACTTGACTTCACGACGCCCGCCTTGAGTAATTCTCGCAGAAATCCCGGTAGGTTTTGGTCATGCCATCCTGCAGCGATGTCTTTGCATTCCATCCAAGCGCGCGCATGCGCGATACATCAAGAAGTTTGCGTGGAGTCCCGTCGGGTTTTGATGAATCAAATTCAATGGTTCCCTGAAATCCCACTGTCCGCATCACCGTTTCAGCCAGCTCGGCAATGGTCACGTCAGTTCCGGTACCAACGTTGTACAGGCCCTCCGAAACTCCTTTTTCCATCATAAAGACGCACGCATCCGCCAGATCATCCACGTACATAAACTCACGCATGGGCCTGCCTGATCCCCAGACCACGTACTTTTTGTCACCGCGAAGCTTCGCCTCATGCGCCTTGCGAATCAAAGCGGGCAATACATGGCAATTCTCCAGGTCGTAATTGTCGTTTGGCCCATACATGTTGGTCGGCATCACGCTCACATACTGTGTCCCGTACTGCTGGTTGTAGCTATCACAGAGCTTGATCCCGGCAATCTTGGCAATGGCATAAGGCTCATTCGTCTGCTCCAGCGGACCCGTAAGCAAATAGTCTTCCCGGATGGGTTGAGGGCAATCCCGTGGATAGATGCAACTTGATCCGAGAAACATCAGCTTGTTTACCCCGGCTTTCCATGCCGCATGGATCACGTTTGTCTCTATCATCAGATTCTGGTAGATGAACTCGGCGCGGTACATGCTGTTGGCTTTTATGCCCCCGACCTTGGCGGCGGACAGAAACACATAGTCCGGCTTCTCATGCTGAAAAAAAGCAGCCACGGCAGACTGGTCTGTCAAATCGAGGCCTGCATGGGTTCTGGTCAGAATATTCGTATATCCGCCGGCCTCAAGCCGGCGCACAAACGCCGACCCTACCAGGCCACGATGGCCGGCAACATAAATTTTCGCCTGCTTGCTTATGATAGTCATACGCTGTGTATCCTGTTAGTCCGTCAGTAGAATATGGAGACAAGTTCGGGGTGCAGACAAACAAATTCACCCAGATAACCGGCGATTATTTTAACATGCAAAACAAGCCACATCTGACTCCGGGGCAATGCTCCGGCGAGAATCACTGTATCGCTGCAGCGTGCGGCGGTCGCATCATGAGCAAGCAGACGCAACGGCTCGGACAAGGATTGCGCCACTAGCTGACAAAGACGAGATTGCGCGGTGCGGCGGTCAATTCGCGAGCTTGCGGTGAAAGCACTGGATCATCACAGTCCGCCTTGCACACTCGACCCAATTATGGATAAACGCCTCTCAGGCAGGATACTCCAGCATCCAGCGCAACGTCTCCCGCAACGGAATATCCGGCACAACCCCGATGGCCGCATCCAGCTTTGCGCGTGAACCAATCAGGCGATGCACCTCATTGTCTCGCACAAATGCAGGATTCACGCGTATCTCCGGAGCATATCCCGATATCTCGCCCATTATCTGCAACACCTCCAGCAGCGAATAGCCTCTGCCCGAACAAATATTGAACACCTCTCCTGTTTGTCCGGCTTCCAGCAGCAGGCGATAACATTTCACCACTGAGCGCACATCGGAAAAATCCCGCACCACATCAAGATTACCCAGTTCCAGCACGGGTGCGCGGCGGCGATAGTGATCCACGATCTTGGGCAAAAGGAAATTAAGCGACTGTCCCACCCCGGTGTAATTGAACGGGCGCACCAGCGAGATCGGCAACTGGTCGCACCACAGCCGCGCCATGTATTCCATTGCCAGCTTGCTCACCGCATAATCATTGGCGGGCGCAGCCGGCGTCGCCTCATCAATGGGCACGACAACGGCGTTGCCATAAATATTCGCGCTGCTGGCCAACAGCACCGAACGCGGCCTGCAACCGCTCTTCACGGTTGCCTCAAGCAGATTGCGGGTGCCCATCACATGGGTGCGGTAAATCACATCCGCATCGTTATCGGCCACAAATGCGATGCCTGCCAGATGCACCACCACATCCGGCATGACGCGCGACACAACCCCGGCAAGGCCTGCACGATCAAGCAGATCACAGCAAAACACTTCACCCGTCCCGCTTGCGGCTTCTACTTTATCGCTTAACCCTGTCACCGTATAACCGGCAGAGCGCAGCTCCTGTGCAAGGTAATGGCCGGTGAACCCGTTAATGCCGGTAATTAATGCGGTCGCCACCCTTAATCTCCTGTTCCTGAAATTGATTACAACTTCTGTACATTATTACAAAGTTAAATTACCTCCGGCAAAGCCGGAGGCTTATTGGGTGAGCGCCTCAAAGGCGCTGATAAAACCCTGAGCAGCCCAAGGCGGCTGGTTTCCACTCCTTCCCCCTATCAGGGGGAAGGTTGGGATGGGGGTACAAACTTTTGACTGCATCCGTGCTTGAAT
>MGWZ01000075.1 GCA_001801175.1 Gallionellales bacterium RIFCSPLOWO2_02_FULL_57_47
TGGCGCGCCGTGCCAATCTCACGCTCGTTGTGTTCGAACGCGACAGCTTGGTCAATTCCTTTTTCTGTTCGACTGTCAGCACGATTGTCGGGGCTACTCGCATTGTGTGTCTCCTGTCTCAATAACCGGAATATGGGACAGGCCTCATGATTGTTAGTTCCGTTAATTACGGCGCACTACACTAGTCACTTTCTTTTGCTTCGCCAAAAAGAAAGTAACCAAAGAAAAGGCGACCCCGGTTTGCCGCCGCTTCGGGGTACCCTCGATCAGCCGCAAGCAAGCGGGGCTGCGCAACTCGACCTGGCGGGGCGCACACCCCGCGCCCCACTGCGGGACTCGAACATAACCAGCGACTTGGCTGAAGTATTTTTTCAGCCTAGTCGAATGGCTTGTTGTTTCATCAGTGCTCGCCTAAACCTTCGCTTGCTTGCGGCTGATCGGGGCGGCGCACAGGGGGTAAGGCATGCTGCGCATAGAGCGCGTCACAAAAGACTAATCGGGCTATGAGCTAACCCTTTTTACTTTGCGAAGGTTTCTTCTTTTCTGGTAATTGTGAGTCGGCTACTAAGTCACTCATGCTGACACCTAAAGCAAAAGCAATATTCTCGATATTGCCGATAGAAATATTTCGCTCGCCTCGTTCAACCGAACTAATGTAGTTGGGATGAAGCCCTGCGGCCTCAGCCACTTTCTCTTGTGTCAGCTTTTTTTCCAGCCTTATGCGGCGCATATTCATCGCAAACAACTGCTGCGCCCCACGCCTTTGAGTTGGTTTTTGCATATCGGAAGTCTTTCCGATTGCTCCACCCAAAACCACACACTTTAAGTTTGGTATAGGGTAAACTCCACGCACAACCAAACTCAAAGTGTTAATTCAGTGAATTATGGGCCTCAGCACATCTACAATCCACGAGGCAACAATCAATACAGTTTCCAAGCTGCATTTGAAATTCCCATGCGAACATTTAGATATTGGCGCAGGGCATGGCGAGCTTATATCGCTGATGCGAAGCAAATTCGACATCAACTCATCTGCTTGTGATTACACGGACAGCCTAATGAGGTTACCTGATGTCAGCGTCAAAATTGCAGACCTGAGCAATGAGAACTTGCCATACCCAGATGAATCGTTCGATCTTGTGACATGCACTGAGGTAATCGAGCATCTAGAGCATTATCGGAGTACGTTGAGGGAGATATACCGCATATTGAAGCCAGGCGGAACTTTGGTTTTAACCATACCAAACATTCTCAATCTCAAATCTCGAATCCGTTTTTTGTTCTTCGGTTTTTACAACCTCTTCGGCCCATTGCACATAAGTGAAAGTGAGCTTCACTCAACAGGTGGTCATATCAATCCTGTTTCGTGTTTTTTCTTGTCGCATTCGTTATTGGATGCCGGTTTCAAAAGCATTGAAGTGTCCATAGACAAGAAGCAAGGCACATCCATAGCGTGGCTCCTGCCCCTCTGGATTCCCATTCAAATATTCTCGAAACTCATTTTGCGTAGAGAAAAGAATCGGTACAAGACAGTTAATGAACACAACGAGAGCTATGTACTACAGATAAATAGTTTAGATATTTTGCTTGGTCGAACAATTGTGGTTGGGTGTAAGCGGGTATAAACAAAAGTGTGTAACGGGTTGCCCGATCTTAGAATTAAGGTACCGATAGTTGCGCTGTCTGCTTAAAGCAAGATGCTCAGTACTAAATCACCATAGTTTGTTGTACGTCGAAGCAAAACTCGCAGTTTTAAGAATATCTGGGGGAAAAAATATAATGATGCGTTTCAACAACACAAAAATTATTTATAGTGCGCTGTACCTGATTTCACTAGTGCTGTCCGCGTGTGGTGGTGGCAGTAGTAGCTCAACACCAACACCCGTAACACTCGCCAGCATAGCAATCACACCTGCTACAAATACGGTTAGCAAAGGACTCACCACCAACTTCATTGCCACTGGTACGTATTCGGATGCTTCGACCGCCAACATCACCAGCCAGGTGAATTGGGCATCAGGTAATACCGGTATCGCCACGATCAACAGCACCACCGGTGTCGCCTCTGGCGCTGCGGTTGGTAGCACCACGGTTACTGCATCGGCAAATGGCGTTACCTCCAATAGCGTCACGTTGATTGTGACTGCACCGATGTTAACTACTATAGCTATTAATCCAACTTCCGCCTCTGTAACCAATGGTCTCACCACCAGCTTTACTGCCACCGGCACATACACCGATAGCACAACTGCCAACATTACCAGCCAGGTGACTTGGGCAACCGCGAACACCGGAGTTGCCACGATCAATAGTACTACAGGTGTCGCCACTGGCATTGCGGTGGGCACCACCACAGTAACCGCTTCGCTGAATGGCATTACCTCGCCCACTGCCAGCCTGTCGGTCGCTACAGCTGTGCTGACCGGAATCAGCATCAGCCCGGCTACACCCACCACCCCCAAAGGCACACCGGTTACCTTCACCGCCACGGGGACTTATTCGGATGGCAGCACTGGCAATATTTCAGGCTCAGTGACTTGGGCATCCAGTAACACCACGGTGGCTACGCTGAACGCCAGCGGTATTGCCTCCAGCCTCGCACAGGGGAGCACCATTGTTACTGCCTCGGTAAATGGCATCACCTCCAACAGTGCAACCTTGACCGTCACCGCACCTGTGTTGACTGCAATTGCCATCAATCCGACTGCTGCTTCTCTGTCGACAGGACTCACCATTAACTTCACTGCTACCGGCACATACACCGATGCCACTACCGCAAATATCACCAGTCAATCAACATGGACATCTGCCAACACCGGTGTTGCCACGATCAACAGCACCACCGGTGTCGCCACTGGCATTGCAGTGGGTAGCACCGCAGTTACTGCCTCGGCCAACGGCATTACCTCGCCCTCCGCCAGCCTGTCAGTCACTGCAGCGGTAATTACTGGAATCAGCATCAGTCCAACCACGCCATCCACCCCGAAAGGTACGCCTGTTACGTTCACCGCCACGGGGACTTATTCGGATGGCAGCACTGGCAACGTTTCAGGCTCAGTGACCTGGACATCCGGTAACACTGCGGTTGCTACGCTGAACGCCAGCGGCATCGCAACTACTCTGGCACAAGGCAGCGCCACCATCACGGCATCTCTGAGTGGCATTCCTTCTAGTGCCACCCTGGCCGTCACAGCGCCAGTGCTGGCTACGCTCTCCATCACCCACCCAATAGCCCTCATCGAGTTAGGAAACACAGAGCAGTTCACCGCCAGCGGCACTCTGACAGACGGCACGGTAGCGACCTTGGGGACCTTGAACTGGACATCCAGCAACACTGCGGTGGCGACGATAGATAGCACCGGGTTGTTGACCGCGCTTACGATAGGCTCGACCAATATCAGCGCAAATAGCGGAGGGATTGTCTCCAACATTTTCCCCACACCGGTTGTCACTCCTCGTTTTTCTGCTGTAACCGGGGGCTGCGTCTATGACAACAAAACTGGTTTGATGTGGGAAGTGAAAACCACCGACGGTGGCCTGCGCGATTGGAGCAAAACCTATACCAACTACAACCCTCTCGTCAACCCAATTAACCAATACGGCACGGCCACAGATGCTACTGGTTTTATAACTGCAGTCAATGCCACCAATCTGTGTGGCCGTAGTACCGGCTGGCGTCTGCCTTTATCGAGCGAACTGCAAACCCTTGTGCCTCCCTATGTCGCTGGTATTACCAAAATTTACACGACATGGTTCCCCAATACGCAGAGCAATTATTATTGGTCTGGAACGCCCTTTTTAAACTCGGTTACGACTAACGAGGGCGTCGATTTCAGGAATGGCGGCATCTTCAGCTCCTTCGTTGGTAATAGTTTCTATGTGCGGTTAGTGCATGTCGGCCAGTGATTTTTTTGGATATTGTGGTTGGCAACTGAAAAATTATTCTTCGGGTGTGATGACACGATTATTTCGTAGGGCAAGAATATATTTTTTACCAGCGGTTCTACTGCCCAATGCCAAGGTGTTGGTCACTGGTGGACAGAGCTCCCATTTCGGCGTTGCCGCCAGTGCGAAACTGTTCCAGTAGTAATCGTGATTTCAATAGCGCAGACAGCGAGTCTGTTTAACTGTTAGACCACATCAACTAAGGAGAAAAGTGTATGACCCCAGAGCAATTTGTAAAACAGTTTCGCTGGTCTCTCGAAACGTTCCAGGTAGCACGGGAGGCACAATTCCGCTGCGTATATTGCGGTCATTCGTTTTTTGACTCCGTCGATGCCTGGACTCAATTCAATGTTGACCACCTGCGACCTGGTTCAGCCGGGGAGCGTGATGAGCGCGCAGAGAACAAGGTGGCAGCCTGTTGGACATGCAATAAACTGAAGTCAAATTTTGATCCCGGCGAAGGCGTGGCTGAGGCAAACCGCGATGATCTCATTGGCATAGCCAAGGAGTTCATTGAAAAAGCCAGGCAGGTACGGAACGCCAAAGTTGTAGCAATGAGAGAGGCTTCCCGTAAGCTTATCTGAATCACGTCTTGGTTTTAGTGGAGTAGATGTGGTGAGTTTACGAACCGCATTAATCGCGAACGATGTGGTTTCTATGTCACCGCATCCTAAAAATCCGCGTAGGCAAAAAACCAACAGGCATTATGCCGATTAAAGGTGCCAGGTTCAGACCTTGGGGGTTTTCAGGTCATCTATAGTTGCGGGGCGTGCAAACTCTTTTTCAGCCATACCTGATTTTTTGGACAGCGACCATGGAATCAACCACGCAATCCATCATGTGCCGATCCGCTTCTTCATGGGTTTTGTAGTGAAACACGCCGCGCGGAAAACGGAAAGTGGACTGCATTTTTTGTATTTCGGTATTGAACAGGGCACCCTCGCGCAGCAAAGCCCCATCGGCGTGTAACGTGATGGTTCTCTCCTTGCGCATACCGGCAACTTTCATTGTCTTACCCTTTGCATTCAATTTGCGTTAGCAGCCTACCCAGTGGACAGGCAAAGGTCAATATCAAGAATCAGGGTAGGGTGCATTCCATGCACCATGGTGCGCACAGCGCACCCTACAAATACGCCAATTACCCCTTGGTCTTCGTCAAAAATACCGTCACTTCCTCGCGGTCGTGATAGAGCTGCTTCGCCGTCATCCGGTAATTGATGCCTTCATCATCCAGCCTTTTGCGGATGCCGCCCAGCGCGCTGTCCAGCGCGATGAGTCGCTGCTTCATCGGCAGTTTCAGGTTGAAGATTGCGTGTTTGCACCAGCCTGCGGCAAACCATACACCGATCAGCTCAGCGACTCGGGAGGGTTTTTCCACCATGTCGCACACCAGCCAGTCCACTGCTTTGCGCGGCGCGTATTTGAAGCCGTCCTGCTTGAGGTGTTGCACCAGCGGATGATTCGCCAGTACGCCTTTCATCGGGCCGTTGTCCACCGCGGTGACGCGGATGCCGCGCTTGACCAGTTGCCAGGTCCAGCCGCCGGGTGCCGCGCCGAGATCGACGGCTGTCATGCCCTGGCGCAGCAGACGCGTCTGCTCGCTGCGATCCATGAACACCTCGATCGCCTCGGCCAGTTTCATCGTCGAGCGGCTCGGCGCCTCGGGCGGCATGGACTGGCGCACGATGCCCATGATAGTTGCCGCGCTGTTGTGCGGGTCGCTGGTGCCGATCAATGCGGATGACTTGTCGGGGAAGAAGATATGCAGGCGCGGCAGTTTCTCCATTCGAACTGATGACCCTTCGACAGGCTCAGGGCGAACGGCCTCTTGAGAGTTGTCCTGCAACTTGCCTTGTTCGCGCAGCGCGGCCTCCAGCAACGGCTGAAAGCGGCGGGTGAAGGTGGACAGCAGTTTTCCTTCGTTGGTGTCCGGCGCTTCCAGCCACAGTGTGCCGAAGTTGCCGGGAATGGCGGCGATGGCGGCGAGGATGGGTGTCAGGCGGTCGCGTTCCGGAAGGGCGGCGATGGTGTGGTGCAGGCGGATCAGCTGGCGCGCAAAAATCAGTTCTCGACAGGACAGCGATTGGTCGTTGAGCGCGACGACGACATAGCCGCTGTCGGCGAGCAGGGCGGGTTGCTCCCCGAGAACCGGGCGCTGCTGCCGTGCCTGCCGCAGTGCTTCCTGCGCGCAATCCTGTTCGAATCCGGGGCGGCAATATAACAACCATAGAGTATTTGGAGATTTGTTCATGCGCGTATTGTGGCATAGCTTCAGTTAGCCGAGAGCACTTCCGTCGAATATCGCCCGAAGATGTTAATATTCGCGCCTCTTTTTTGGCTTCATTGTGATGAGCAAGCGCTACGATTTGATTGTGTTCGACTGGGATGGCACGTTGATGGATTCGACTGCGGCGATTGCGGGCTCGATACAGGCTGCGTGCCGTGGCCTTGGTTTTACTGTACCGGACGATCAAACTGCGCGCCATGTGATCGGCCTCGGGCTGGATCAGGCATTGCGATATGCCGTACCCGATGCCCCCGAGGCGAAGCGCCCCGATCTGGTGGCGCTCTACCGGCACCATTTCATCGTGCAGAGCGAGGCGATTTCATTGTACGACGGCGCCCGCGAGACGATAGATGAACTGCACAGTGCGGGATATTTGCTGGCTGTGGCGACCGGCATGAGCCGCGCGGGACTGGAAAGGGCGCTGAATAACTCGGGGTTGAAGAAATATTTTCACGCCACGCGCACGGCGGATGTGACTTGTTCCAAACCCAATCCGGCGATGTTGCTGGAGCTGATGGAAGAACTGGCAGTTGATACCAGGCGCACGCTGATGGTGGGCGATACCACGCACGATCTGTTGATGGCGCAAAATGCCAAGGTGGATGCGGTGGCGGTGTTGCACGGCGCACATCTGCCGGAACAGTTGCGGGCGCTGAAGCCGCTGGCTTTGGTCGAAGATTTTACCGAGCTGAGGACATGGTTAAAAGCCAACGCCTGACGAAAGCCATCGTCTAACGAATTTTCGAATTTTCAAAAGGAATCATGATGACAGATCAAAACAACAACTGGGAACGCGGTGTGCTGGAAAAACTGGCAATGTCGGCATTGCAGGAACAGCGCCGCACACGGCACTGGGGTATTTTTTTCAAGGTGCTGACGTTCGGCTACCTGTTCCTTATTTTGTTCATCTTCATGGGCTGGATAGACAAAAGTGACTCTGCGCTGGGTACAGGCAAACATACCGCAATGGTGGATATGCATGGGGTGATTTCATCGGATAGCGCGGCGAGTGCCGACAATCTGATTCCAAGTTTGCAGGAGGCATTCAAGGACAAGGACACGCAGGGAGTGATCCTGCGCATCAACAGCCCCGGCGGCAGCCCGGTGCAGGCAGGGCAGATCAATGACGAGATCCGTCGCCTGCGCGCCAAGTATCCGGCTATTCCGCTGTATGCGGTAGTCGAGGACATTTGTGCATCAGGCGGATATTACGTGGCGGCGGCAGCGGACAGTATTTATGTGGACAAGGCCAGTTTGATCGGCTCTATCGGAGTATTGATGGACGGTTTCGGCTTCACCGGCACGATGGCGAAGCTCGGCGTGGAGCGCCGCCTGATAACGGCCGGAACCAATAAGGGGTTCCTCGATCCGTTCTCGCCGAGCGATCAGGCGCAGCAGGCATATGCCAGGCAGATGGTCGCGGAGATTCACCAGCAATTCATCGATGTGGTGAGGCAGGGGCGTGGCAAGCGCCTCAAGGAAACGGCGGACACCTTCAGCGGCCTGGTGTGGAATGGGCAGAGGGGGGTGGAATTGGGTCTGGCAGATGGTTACGGCAGCCTAGAATCGGTGGCGCGCGATGTCATCAAGGCCGAGAAAATCGTGGACTTCACCACCAGGGAAAATTTCGCGGACCGTTTGGCTAAACGCCTTGGCGCCGGAGTAGCGAGTGCATTGCCGGGATTTTCCGCGCCGGCTAACGGGGTGAGTTTGCGTTAATGCAAGTGCATTAGTTAGGGAAACGCAGATTTATTCACTCAATCCGTCATTGCGAGCGAAGCGTGGCAATCCAGTTGTTCGATATCAAACGAACTTCTGGATTGCCACGTCGCTACCCGCCACGCTTCGCTCGCGGCTAAAGGCTTATTCTCGCAATGACGATTTAATCTGCGTTTCCTTAGAGTTTTTCACCCGGCCCTTAATTCAGCAGCGATTCCAGTTTTTGCATCACGTTTTGCATGATGCGCGGCTGTCCTTGTGCGGTGGGATGCAGGTTGTCGGCCTGAAAGTGTTCGGGCGCCACGCCTTCCAGCAGGAACGGCAGCAGTCCGATACGGTGTTTTTCCGCCAGCCTTGAATACATGTTCTCGAATTCCGTGATGTAAGGCTTGCCGTAATTCGGCGGCAGCTTCATGCCGATCAGCAGCACCCTGGCGCGCGAGCGCTTGACCTGTTTGATGATTTCGCCAAGATTGTCTTCGATGTTGGCGGTACTGTAACCGCGCAGCCCGTCGTTCGCGCCCAGCTCCACGATCACAATCGCCGGCCGATGTTGCTGCAAGGCCCTGGCGATGCGTTGCCGCCCGCCCAGAGCGGTCTCGCCGCTGATACTGGCATTCACAATATTGAATCCGGGATGGGTATGCTCCAATTCCTGATGCAATATACGCACCCAACTTTTTTCTGCTGCGATGCCGTATCCGGCTGATAAACTGTCGCCGAACACCAGTATGTTTTTTTCAGCATTTGCGGTAAACGGCAGCCACAGTGCGCTGACCAATAAAATGACTTTCAAAACCGGCAAGGAAAAGTTTTTCATGGCAGAGATTGTGCAGGCAATTAATCTCGGTAAGCAAGTGTTAAGCGGCGAGCAGCCGCTGGTCATCTTGCACGAAGTCAATTTTGCAGTCGAAGCAGGCGACAGTCTGTCGATAGTCGGCGCTTCCGGTTCCGGTAAATCCACGCTGCTCGGCCTGCTCGCCGGGCTGGACGTGCCGAGCAGCGGCAGCGTGCTGCTCAACGGCGCAGACCTGTTCGCGCTGGACGAAGACGGGCGCGCCAGGCTGCGCGGCGAACTGGTGGGGTTCGTGTTCCAGTCGTTCCAGTTGCTGCCCGCGCTCTCCGCCCTGGAAAACGTCATGTTGCCGCTGGAGTTGCGCGGAACACCGGATGCAAGTGTACGTGCCAGGGAATCGCTGCGCCAGGTCGGCTTGAGCGAACGCGCCCACCATCTGCCCAAACACCTCTCCGGCGGCGAACAGCAGCGTGTCGCACTGGCCCGCGCCTTCGTCACCCAGCCGAAAATCCTGTTCGCCGACGAACCCACCGGCAACCTCGACGCCGCCACCGGCGCGCAGGTCATCGAGCTGCTGCTGGAACTCAACCGCGCGCAAGGCACGACGCTGATCCTGGTCACCCACGATGAGGCGCTGGCGCGGCGTTGTGGCAGGCAGCTGCGGTTGGAGGCGGGGCGGGTGGTAGAGTGATTCCCACTCCATCCCCGTCATTCCGACGTTAAGGGGCCAAGGTTAAATAAAATTTTGGACATATTTTTAGCATACGTTTGTTAGAATAAACAGCAGTCCACACTTGGAGGTACGACATGTTAAGCATAGAAAATCTGACCCGCATCGAGAAGTTGCGCATGATGGAAGTGATCTGGGATGATCTATCGCGTGATTCGGAAACGTTCTCCTCGCCGGAATGGCACGCGCAAGCGTTGAAGGATGCTGAACGTGCCCTTGCTGAAAACCGGACGCATTTTGTTTCCTGGAATGCTGCCAAGAAGATGCTGCGCGACAGTACCCAATGAAAATCGAGATTCTGAGTATCGCGTTGGTTGATATTCAGTCCGGCCAGCACTTTTATGAGCAGCAACAGGAAGGATTAGGCGCTTATTTTCTGGATTCGCTGTTTTCCGACATCGATGCTCTTTTGCTTTACGCAGGTATTCACCAGCAGTTTTTTGGTTATTACCGCGCACTCTCAAAGCGATTCCCATACGCAATCTACTACCGGGTGAGCGAGCAAACTATTCAGGTATGGCGCGTCCTGGACTGCCGACAGAAGCCATCACGCATAGTAGATGCGCTACGCACATAGTTACCGTTACTCCCTCAGACTCTCGCCCGTAATCGGTCGAGGGAAACGGGTATGAACCTTCTCCGCCTCTCCCTCAACCTCCTTCGCCGTGACTGGCGCGCCGGGGAATGGCGCGTGCTGCTGCTGGCGCTGGTGCTGGCGGTGGGCAGCCTCGCCACGGTCGGGCTGTTCGCCGACCGCGTGCGGCAGGCATTGCAGCAGGAGGCGCAGAGCCTGATCGGGGCGGATATGCGCATTACTTCGATGCGTCCGCTTCCGCCGGCCTACCGTGCTGCGGCGCAAACACGCGGGTTGCAGACAGCGATGAGCCTGTCTTTTCCGAGCATGGTGGTGTTTGGCGAACAAAACCTGCTGAGCGAGATTCAGTTGGTCGAGGCGGGCTATCCGCTGCGCGGCAAGATCACGATCGACGACGGCAGTGCGCATGTGGCGCAGGATATTCCCGCGCCGGGCACGATCTGGGCGAGCCAGCGGCTGTTGCACCGCCTGGAAATACGCCTGGGCGATGAGGTCAGCATCGGCAGGAAGCGCTTCGTGGTGGCGGCTGCCATCGTGCGCGACGTCGACCAGTCGATCGGCTTTGCCAGCTTCGCGCCGCGCGTGTTGCTGAATGCGAAGGACCTTGCCGCAACGGGCCTGGATCAGGAAGGCAGCCGCATCAATTACCGTCTATTAATTGCCGGGGACGCGCGGCAGGTCGGCGAGCTGCGCGACGAGCTGAAAAGCAAACTGACAGACTACCAGAAGCTGGAAGACGTGCGCGATGCGCGCCCGGAAATCCGCACCGCGCTGGATCGGGCCGAGCACTTCCTCGGGCTTGCCGCGCTGACGGCCGCGATCCTGGCGGGCGCGGCGATGGCGCTGGCATCGCGGCGTTTCGTGCTGCGCCATCTGGACGGCTGCGCGGTGATGCGCTGCCTCGGCGCGCAGCAGGGGCAGGTGCTGCGCCTGTTCCTCTACCAGTTCCTGCTGCTCGGCATCGTTGCGGTGATGCTCGGTTGTGCGTTGGGTTATGTGACACAGGCCGTGCTGGTCGGGTTCATCGAATCGATGCGCGATGCGGAGTTGCCGCAGCCGACCGTGCTGCCCACGCTCAAGGCGGCGGCAAGCGGCTTTGCATTGCTGCTCGGTTTTTCCTTTTTGCCGCTGCTGCAATTGCGCAAGGTGTCGCCGCTGCGTGTGCTGCGCCGCGAGCTGGGGGCGCCGCAGACCAGCACCGGCATGGTGTACGGGCTGGCGGTGCTGGTGCTGGCTGGCTTGTTTCTGTGGCAGGCGGGTTCGATTGAATTAGGCTTCGCAATGCTGGGCGGGCTGCTCGCGGGTCTGCTGCTGTTCGGCGCGCTGGCGCGGCTACTGCTGCATGGGTTGGCGCGGTATTCATCAATTTTTCATCCGCAGCTGCGGCATGCGTTCAACAACCTGGCGCGGCATGGACACGACTCGGCGCTGCAAGTGGTGGCGCTTGGCCTGGGCGGCATGGCGTTGCTGCTGTTGACGCTGGTGCGCGGCGACCTGCTGCAAAGCTGGCAGGGCAAGCTGCCGCCGGAAACACCAAACCGCTTCGTGGTGAACATCCAGCCCGACCAGCAGCAACCCGTGCTGGATTTTTTTGCGCGGCAGTCCGTGCCGCAGCCGGAGTTGCTGCCGATGGTGCGCGGCAGGCTGGTCGCCATCAATGCCGCACCCATCGTTGGCGACAACTATCCCGATCCGCGTGCCCGCGAGCTGGTGGAGCGCGAATTCAACCTGTCCTGGGCGGAGCAGATGCCGGAGTGGAATGATCTGGTGCAAGGTCAATGGTGGGATTACAGAGGACAGAAAACAGAAGACAGCGGACAGAAAGGCGTGAGCCGAGCGCAGCTGTCGGTTGAAGAAGGCATCGCCGAACGTCTGGGCATCCAACTCGGCGACGAGCTCACCTACGAGGTGGCGGGTAGCCGCTTTACCGCGCGCGTCACCAATCTGCGCAAGGTGCAATGGGATTCGATGCGGGTGAATTTCTTCGTGATTACCACGCCGGAGCTGCTCCGGGATTATCCGGTGAGCTATCTCACCAGCTTCTATCTGCCGCCGGACAAACTTCGCGTTGGCGATCAACTGACGCGCGAATTTCCCACCCTGCTGGTGATCGACACCGGCGCGTTGATCGCGCAGGTGCGCAGCATCATGGACCAGATCGCGCAAACCGTTAGCGTGGTATTTCTGTTCACGCTGTCTAGCGGCCTCGCGGTGCTGTATGCCGCGCTGCTTGCCACGCTGGACGAGCGTATCCGCGAGACGGCGATCCTGCGCACCCTGGGTGCGGACAGCCGCTACCTGCGCCGCTTGCACCTGGGCGAATTTGCCGCGCTGGGGCTGTTGAGCGGTCTGTTCGCCGCCGGCGGCGCGGTGCTGCTAGGCTGGGTACTGGCGCGCTTCGTCCTGGAGATTCCGTATCACGCAAGCACTGTCATCTGGCCGGTTGGCGGACTGGGCGGCATGCTGGTGGTGATGCTGGCGGGCTGGCTGGGCACGCGCCGATTGAGCGCACTGCCGCCGCTGGTGATATTGCGTGAATAGGATTGCGGCAATTTTTCGGGTTGATATCGAAGGGGGATTAATCATGACTGTTGTTTTACGAATTCTATGTCTCGCGCTCATTGCCCTTGCTTCTGGATGCAGTTCCGATACGGCGAAACGGACGGGCTATGAAACCCTGCAAAACGTCCGCCAGCAGGAATGCCTGAAAAATATGTCGCCGGACTGCGAGAAGCGGGAATATTACGACGACTATGAGCGCAAGCGGAAAGGGCTGGATGCGCCTGAATAATATCGGGTGGATATACCGCATGTCCCACCGGTTAGCATGCCAGCGTTGGCGGTGCAAGCAGGTTACGGTGCTATCGTAAATGTCGTAATGCAGGATTTCGTATGTCGTTTGTCGCATGCCGCATGCCGAGTGCGGATGAACTGGCGTTGATGCAACAATTGATCGGGCAGGCGAAGTGCGATGTCGTAGGGCGGGTCACACCCGCCGATTCAAACCCAGACAACAACCACGTTTCCCAAACGGCCATGAAAGCCGTCTGTCCATAAAAACCGCCCGGCCCGAAATAGCCCGATCAATCGCCGACATCAGTTTCAGATCAAGCAAACAACAGCAAGCGGGATAAGGTTGAGTGTAGTGCCGCATTGGTGATAGAATGCGCGCCGCTTCGGGATAGTCCGGAGCAAATTTCCCGCTCGCGCAAGTTGGGGTGCCTATAGGAAGAACTATGGGTCAGGCTGGCGAGCGGTAGTTTATAACCCTTACGATTGGAGTAATCATGGCTGTAACTATGCGTCAAATGCTGGAGGCTGGTGTGCATTTCGGACACCAGACACGTTTCTGGAATCCCAAGATGGCACCGTACATCTTCGGTCATCGCAACAAGATTCACATCATCAACCTGGAAAAAACCGTCGCGATGTTCGCCGAGGCGGAAAACTTCGTGCGCAAACTGTCCGCGAAGAAGGGCACTGTGCTGTTCGTCGCGACCAAGCGCCAGGCGCGCGACATCTTGCAGGAAGAGGCTGTGCGTGCGGAATCCCCGTTTGTGAATCATCGCTGGCTGGGCGGTATGCTGACCAACTACAAGACCGTTCAGGGGTCCATAAAGCGTCTGCGCGAATTGGAACAAATGACAGCCGATGGCGCGTCCGAGAAGCTTTCCAAGAAGGAAGCATTGCTGATGAAGCGCGAGCTGGAGAAGCTGAACCGCAGCCTGGGCGGCATCAAGGATATGCAGGGTTTGCCGACTGCGCTGTTCGTGATCGACGTGGGTTACCAGAAGGGCGCCATCGTTGAAGCGCAGAAACTGGGCATCCCGGTGATCGGTATTGTCGACACCAACAATTCCCCGCTCGGCGTGGACTACATCATTCCGGGTAACGACGACTCCACTCAGGCAATCCGTCTGTACGCTCGCGCCATCGCTGATGCGGTGCTGGAAGGCCGCGCGCAAGCCTTAAACGAATTGGTCGAGCAGGTTGCCGAACAAGCCGCCTAGGCCTTTACAAGGCGCATAAAGGGGCGCGAGCCCCTTTTTTTATACGTTTTTTATGGAGTTCAAGATGGCAGAAATTACTGCAAGCATGGTCAAGGAATTGCGCGAGTTAACCGGACTCGGCATGATGGAATGTAAAAGGGCGCTGGTCGAATCCAACGGCGATATGAAAGCGGCTGAAGAGCAAATGCGTATCAAGAGCGGTGCCAAGGCGAGCAAGGCATCTGCCCGCGTGACCGCCGAAGGTGTGGTCAGCGCGTTTATCGCGAATGACGGCAAGACTGGCGCGGTGGTGGAAGTTAATTGCGAAACTGACTTCGTGGCCAAGAATGATGACTTTGTCGCGTTCGCAAAAAATGTTGCCGAGACGGTGGCGAAGAATAATCCGGCGGACATCGCCGCGCTGTCCGGTTTGGCAATTGCCAATGGCTCCGCCAGCGTGGAAGAGACCCGCAAGACACTGATCATGAAACTCGGCGAGAACATTGCCGTCCGCCGTTTCGAGCGTTACGCGACTACCACCGGCAAGCTGTCCAGCTACCTGCATGGCAGCAAGATCGGCGTGCTGCTGGACTACACCGGCGGCGACGAAACACTGGGCCGTGACCTTTCCATGCACATCGCGGCGAGCAAGCCGAAGTCGATTGACGCTTCCGGCGTGAATCCGGTGGAAATCGAAACCGAGCGCCGCATCGCCATCGAGAAGGCTCGCGAAGCCGGCAAGCCGGAAGCGATGCTGGAGAAGATCGCCGACGGCACGGTGCAGAAGTTTCTCAAGGAAGTGACGCTGCTGGGCCAGGTGTTCGTCAAGGCGGAAGACGGCAAGCAGACCGTCGAGCAATTGCTGAAGAGCAAGGGCTCATCGGTGACCGCGTTCCAGATGTTCGTGGTGGGCGAAGGCATCGAGAAGAAGGTCGAGGACTACGCGGCTGAAGTGGCTGCCGCAGCAGCAGCAGCCAAGGGCTGACATCATGAGCGCGCCCGCCTACAAACGCATCCTGCTCAAGCTGTCCGGCGAAGCCCTGATGGGCGACGACAGCTACGGCATCAACCGCGAGGTGATTGAACGCATCGTGGCCGAGATTGCGGAAGTGATGGGGCTGGGTGTGGAAGTGGCGATTGTGATCGGCGGCGGCAATATTTTCCGCGGCGTTGCTCCGGCTGCGGCCGGGATGGATCGGGCGACCGCAGATTACATGGGCATGCTGGCCACGGTGATGAATGCCATGGCATTGCAGGATGCGATGAAGCGCGCCGGTCTGGATTGCCGCGTGCAGTCCGCGCTGAGCCTGGAGCAGGTCGCCGAGCCGTTCATTCGCGGCAAGGCCTTGCGTTATCTGGAAGACGGCAAGGTGGTGATTTTTGCGGCCGGTATCGGCAGCCCGTTCTTCACCACCGATACCGCTGCCGCATTGCGCGGCGTGGAAATGTCTGCCGACGTGGTGATCAAGGCCACCAAGGTGGATGGTGTTTATACCGCCGACCCCAAAATAGACCCCAAAGCGACCCGCTATGAAAGCCTGTGCTTTGACGAGGCAATCAGCAAGAATCTCAAGGTGATGGATGCAACGGCGCTGACGTTGTGCCGCGACCAGAAACTGCCGATTATCGTGTTCAGTATTTTCAAGCCGGGCGCGCTGAAGCGCGTGGTGATGGGCGAAGGCGAAGGCACATTAGTACGCTGTGATTAACTTAAGACTCGCATAGCGATAACCAGCGACTTGCCCAGCGTTTTTTGCTGGGCTTAGTCGAGTGGCTAGTGGTTTCATCAGACCGCGTCCCTCTCGCCAGCTTGCGGGATAACCAGCGACTTGGCTGCGGCTTTTGGCAGCCTAGTCGAATGGCTAGTTGTTCCACCCAGAGAGATAGGAGAGAGGGGAACGGGTATGGCGAGTGTTATCAGGGACGGCATATTTGCCATACCCGTTGATTCTGGAGATAAACCATGATTGCGGACATCAAAAAAACAACCGAGCAAAAAATGCACAAGTCGCTGGATGCGCTGAAAGCCGACCTGGGCAAGGTGCGCACCGGGCGTGCGCACACCGGCCTGCTGGATCATGTGATGGTGGATTACTACGGTAATCCGACACTGGTCACGCAAGTCGCGAACGTCACCTTGATCGACGCGCGCACCATCGGCGTGCAGCCCTGGGAAAAGAACATGGTCGGTCCGGTGGAACGCGCGATCCGCGATGCGGATCTGGGCCTTAACCCCGCCACCAACGGCGATCAGATCCGCGTGCCGATGCCGATGTTGACTGAAGAACGTCGCCGCGACTTGATCAAGGTGATCAAGGCTGAAGGCGAGACCGCCAAGGTGGCGGTGCGCAACATTCGCCGTGATGCCAACCATACCCTGAAAGAAGCGCTCAAGAAAAAAGAAATTGCCGAAGACGAAGAACGCCGCACACAAGATGAAATTCAGAAATTAACCGATCGTTTTATTGCTGAAATCGATAAGGCATTGGCAGCCAAAGAAGCTGACCTGATGGCAGTTTAGCTAGTAGCCTGTAGCGGGTAGCATGTAGCTTACTAAGGTGCGCGCTTCGTGCGCGGTATTTGTAAAGCTACCAGCCACGAGCTACAAGCTACCCGCTCACAAGGATTCTCAATGGCGTTATTCCAGAGCTCCACCACTATCATTCCCGACGCACCCGCCGTCCCGCGCCATATTGCCATTATCATGGATGGCAACGGACGCTGGGCGAAACAGCGTTTCATGCCGCGTGTCATGGGACATCAGCGGGGTGTGGAAGCGTTGCGCGAGGTGGTGAAAAGTTGCCGCGAGCTGGGTGTGGAGTACCTGACGGTGTTCGCCTTCAGCAGTGAGAACTGGCGGCGTCCTGCAGAAGAAGTATCCTTCCTGATGGCGCTGTTTCATAAAATGCTGGAACGCGAAGTCGCCAAGCTGCACCAGAACAATATCCGCTTGAAGATTATCGGCGACCGCAGCCGCTTCGACAGCAAGCTCAGGCAGACGATGCAGGATGCCGAGCAACTCACGGCCGGCAACACCGCACTGACGCTGACCATTGCCGCCAATTACGGCGGTCGCTGGGATGTGATGCATGCGGTACAGTCCATGCTCAGGGAGCATCCGCAACTGGCACAGGGTTTTGCGGAAGAGGATTTGTCGCCGTATCTTTCCATGAGCGATGCTCCCGAGCCGGATTTGTTCATCCGCACCGGCGGCGAGCAGCGTATCAGCAACTTCATGTTATGGCAGCTGGCCTATACCGAATTGTATTTCACCGAGGTTCTGTGGCCGGCATTCGGGCGCAAGGAGCTTGATGCGGCGATTGCTTCGTATCAGAAGCGTGAGCGCCGTTTTGGCCGGACCAGCGACCAGCTGGCGGGTGAGCCGTTGGAAAGGAAGGCTGATGCTTAAGCTGCGGGTGATGACTGCTGTCGTCTTGTTGCTGCTCTTTTTGTTGGCGCTGTTTGCCTTGCCCGTTTCCGGCTGGATTATGCTGGTGGTTGTTGTAGTGGCGCAGGGCGCTGCCGAATGGTCAAGATTGTCAAAGCTCACAGGTGGAAGAGCATATGTTTTCTGGGCGCTGACGCTGGTGATGATGCTGGGCCTGGTCTGGTTCGATGCCAGCCGTCCGGCGGAGCAGCAAGTCTTCATCCATTTGCTGGTGTATGCGGTGTCTGCCTTGCTATGGTTGATCGTCGTTCCGACCTGGTTGATGACGGGCTGGAAGGTTGCCAATCCGTACCTGATGGCATTGGTCGGCTGGGCATTGCTGGTTCCCACCGGTTTGGCGATGATGGATCTGCGTGCTTTCGATCCCAGTCCCTGGGTATTGTTGTTCGTGATGGGACTGGTTGCGGCGGCGGATATTTCCGCCTACTTCGCCGGGCGTAAATTCGGCAAGAACAAACTCGCCCCGAGCATCAGTCCCGGCAAAACCTGGGAGGGCGTTGCCGGCGCGATGCTCGGGGTGTCTGTCTATGTGGTGCTGGTGTGGCGTTTCAGCCCCTATTTCAGCCAGCGCGAATTGTTGCCGGTCTTGCTGCTGGCTTCCTGGTGGTGGGTCGTTCTGGCGGTCATCGGCGATTTGTTCGAATCGGCGATCAAACGCCAGGCCGGGGTCAAGGACAGCGGCGCACTGCTGCCCGGGCACGGCGGACTGCTGGATCGCATCGATGCGCTGACATCGACCTTGCCCCTCGCCGCGTTGGCGATTCTGTTGCAGCGGATCGGCTAGTGTGGTGTCCTGGAAATAACGAAACACGTTCAAATTCCTTAACCTGTGTGGCGCAAAAGCGAGCGGGATTGGGTAGGGTGGGTCACACCCGCCGTTGCACGAGATGATGAGGAAGTCGATGCGGAATTTGGTGAATGATGTTGGCATGGCGGGTGCGAAAAACTTATGGCCGGGCACCCGTGTGACCCGCCCTGCGTGCGATCCCGTAAGTGTGTTGCGCGTCTTCATGGAATATTAGGGTTATTGAAAACCATGCAACATCTGACTATCCTCGGTTCAACAGGCAGCATTGGCGCCAGCACGCTGGACGTGGTGGCGCGCCATCCCGACAAATTCCGGATCACTGCGTTGACTGCAAACCGCCAGGTTGAGTTGTTGTTCCGGCAATGCCGGCAATTCAAGCCGCGTTATGCGGTGCTGCTGGATGAGGATGCTGCGGCACAGTTGCGGTCGCTGGTCCGCGAGGCCGGTTTGGTCACCGAGGTGTTGAGCGGTGCGGCAGCATTGGATCAGGTTTGCGTGTTGCCGGAAGTCGATACGGTGATGGCGGCCATCGTCGGCGCTGCCGGCTTGCAGCCGACACTGGCAGCCGCGCGTGCCGGAAAAAAAATCCTGCTGGCGAACAAGGAAACGCTGGTGATGGCGGGGAATGTGTTCATGGATGCGGTGCGAGCCAGCGGCTCTGCGCTTATGCCCATCGACAGCGAGCACAACGCGATTTTTCAGGCGCTGCCGCGCGGCTATGACGGTAATCTGGCGAGCAATGGCGTGCGGCGCATTTTGCTGACAGCTTCCGGCGGGCCATTTTGCGATACGCCGCTCAGCGAATTGCACAATGTCACACCGGAGCAAGCGTGCGCGCATCCCAACTGGGTGATGGGGCGCAAGATTTCGGTGGATTCCGCGACGATGATGAACAAGGGCCTGGAGGTGATTGAGGCGCACTGGCTGTTCAATGCAAGCGCCGATATCATTCAGGTCGTAGTGCATCCGCAGAGCGTGATTCATTCGCTGGTCGAATATGTGGATGGTTCGGTGATGGCGCAACTCGGCAACCCGGACATGCGCACACCGATCGCCTATGGCCTGGCTTATCCCGAGCGCATCGATTCCGGCGTGGCACCGCTGGATTTGTTCAAAGTGGCGACGATGAATTTTTTCGCACCGGACTTCGTTCGATTTCCCTGTCTGTCGCTGGCGTATCAGGCCCTGCGCTCGGCAGGGACTGCTCCGGCAATCCTGAATGCCGCGAACGAAGTGGCGGTAGAAGCTTTTCTCGGCAAACAAATACCTTTCCTGTCCATTCCGGGCGTCATTGAGGCGGTGCTGGATGCGCTGCCTGTTCATGCGGTAGGCTGTCTGGGCGATGTGCTAAACGCTGATGGCGAAGCTCGCCGTGCCGCACAACAACAAATTCAGCGGGTAGCCGGATGATTACAATATTGGCATTTGTCGGCGCGATCTCGCTATTGGTGGTGATCCATGAACTCGGCCACTATCTGGTCGCGCGGCGCTGCGGCGTGAAAGTGCTGCGTTTTTCGCTGGGCTTTGGCTATGTGATTTACAGCAAACGCTTTGCCAACAGCCCCTTCGACAAGGCTCAGGGCAGGGGCACCGAATGGGTGATTTCCGCGATTCCGCTGGGCGGCTACGTCAAGATGGTGGACGAGCGCGAGGGCGATGTTGCGCCGGAAGACCTGGAATATTCCTTCAATCGCAAACCTGTGTCACAACGTATCGCGATCGTGGTCGCCGGACCGCTGGCGAATTTTCTGCTGGCCGTCGTGCTGTATTGGGCATTGTTCATCTACGGCGTGCCGGGATTGAAACCGGTGCTGGGCGAGGTGCCGCCGGGTTCTCCGGCGGCCATTGCGCAAATGCAGGCGGGCGAAACCATCATCAGCATCGATGGCGAGACGATTCCGAGCTGGCATGAATTGCGCTGGACGCTGATGGAACGGAGCCTTCGACGCGGCTCGGGACAGGATCAGCAGGACGGTGAAGTGAGGATCGAAGCGCAAAGCGCCAGCGGCGCGCGGTTGTTTCACATGCTGGACTTGAGCAGCCTGGAAGCGAAGGATCTGGATGGCGAATTCCTCGACAAACTCGGGCTGCGCCCCTACCAGCCTGTTCTCCTTCCGGTTATCGGCAAGATAGCCGAGGGCAGCGCGGCGCAACTCGCCGGTCTGCAGGAGGGTGATGTCATCTTGCGTGCCAATGGCGTGGAGATGGCGCACTGGAACGATGTAGTCGAGGTTATCCGCGCGCATCCAGAGGAAACCGTGCGGCTTGAGATCCGCCGCGGCGAGACGACGCTGACCGTGCCGCTCGTTCCGCAATCCGTAATTGAATCCGGCAATAAAATCGGCAAGATCGGCGTGGCCCCGCAAGTGGATAGTCAGGTATGGCAGTCGATGTTCACCGAAGTCAGCTATGCGCCTGTGGAGGCACTGCTCAGGTCTTTGCGCAAGACCTGGGAAACATCGGTCATCAGCCTGAAGATGATGGGCAAAATGGTGATCGGTGAGATTTCGATGAAAAACCTGAGCGGCCCGATCACGATCGCCGATTATGCCGGCCAGTCAGCCGCAATGGGCGTGGCGGCATACCTGGGTTTCCTGGCCTTGATCAGCATCAGTCTCGGTGTGCTGAATTTACTGCCCATTCCCTTATTGGATGGGGGGCACTTGCTGTATTATGTCGCCGAATTGGTCAAGGGCAGTCCGGTCTCGGAGCAGGCCTGGGAAATCGGCCAGAAAATCGGCATCGCGCTGCTCGGTATGCTGATGGTCTTTGCTATCTACAACGATATTAACCGCCTTGTTTCAGGTTAAAAAATGAACAAAAAAAAGCTGGCGGGGTTGATTCTCCTGTTTTGTACCTCTCATGCCTGGGCAATCGTGCCTTTTATCGTCAAGGATATTCGCGTCGAAGGCATACAGCGCACTGAAGCCGGCACGGTGTTCAGTTATTTGCCTGTCAAGGTTGGCGATACCATGGACCAGCATCAGGCCGCGTCGGCGATTCGCGCCTTGTACGCCACCGGGTTTTTCAAGGATGTGCGGGTGAAAGTCGATCGCGGCGTGTTGATCGTGCAAGTGCGCGAACGGCCTTCGATTGCGAGTATTGTGATCAATGGGGCCAAGGATTTTCCCAAGGATCAGCTCAAGGAGAACATGAAATATGCCGGGCTGGCCGAAGCGCGCATTTTCGATAAAGGTGCGCTGGATAAAGCCACCCAGGAGCTGAAACGACAATACGTTGCGCGAGGCAAATATGGTGTTGATCTGACGACCACCGTTACCGAACTGGAACGCAACCGCGTCAGCATCGTGTTCAATATTGTGGAAGGCGAGGTTTCCAAAATCAGGCAAATCAATCTGGTCGGCAATCATGCCTATGAAGAGGATGAGTTGCTGGATTTGATGAAGCTCAGTACACCCGGCTTGTTCAGCTGGTTCAGCAGCAGCGACCAGTATTCCAAGCAGAAACTGTCGGCTGACATCGAAACGCTGCGATCGTTCTATATGGATAACGGCTACCTGGAATTCAATATCGATTCCACCCAGGTTTCGATCACCCCGAACAAGGAGGATATATACATCACCATCAATTTCACCGAGGGCGCGAAATATACCATTGCCAAGGTGAGCGTGTCCGGTGACACGCCTGTACCGAAAGACGAAATTGAAAAGCTCGTGCAGGCGAAAGCAGGAGACATTTTCTCCCGCAAGGCGATGACGGAAACCAGCAAACTGATCGGCGAACGTCTGGGGCGTGAAGGCTATGCTTTTTCCAACGTCAATGCGATTCCTGAAATTGACAAGGAGAAACACGAGGTCTCGTTCAACTTTGTGGTGGATCCCGGTCAGCGCGTATATATTCGCCGCATCAACATTGCGGGCAACGACAAGACGCGCGATGAGGTCATACGCCGCGAATTCCGCCAGGTCGAGGGCGAGTGGTTTGACGTGGAAAAAATCAAAAAATCCAAACAGCGCGTGGATAGGCTGGATTTTTTTGCCGAAGTGAATATTGAAACTCCGCCAGTGCAGGGGGCGGCAGACCAGATGGATGTGAACCTGTCGGTAAAGGAGAAATCAACCGGAAATATTTCGATAGGCGCAGGTTATTCGAATAACGAAGGTCTCGTGTTAAGCGGTGCTGTCACGCAGGCCAATCTGTTCGGAACCGGCAATCATATTTCCACGCAAATCAATACCGGCAAAGTCAACCAGGTATATTCGCTCTCATACACCAACCCCTATTTCACCGATGATGGCGTCAGTCGCGGATTCGATATTTATAAACGCAACACCGATTCCCAAAGCACTGCGGTGAGCCAATACTCTTCACGCACATTGGGCGGCGGGGTGCGTTTTGGCGTGCCGATAGCCGATGATGAGTCGATCAGCTATGGCCTGGCGGTTGAAAGATCAGAGCTGGGCTTGTCGGCGGCTAGCCCTTCGCGATTAACGCAATATATCAATGAATTTGGATCGGTTAACAGTAACTTGCTGGGTACTGTCGGATGGGGCAAGGATAGCCGCGACAGCGCTATTTACACTACTGAGGGCACGGTGCAACGCGCCTTTGCGGAAATTGCCTTGCCGGTGCTGGATATGCGATATTACAAGCTGAATTACCAGTACCAGTTGTTTTATCCGGTGAATAGCAAGGTGACCCTGTTGCTGAATGGCGAAGCCGGTTTTGCTGACGGTTATAGCGACAAAAAACTGCCGTTTTTCAAGAATTTTTATGCGGGTGGTCCCGGTTCGGTACGCGGATATGAATCCAGTTCGCTTGGCCCGCGTGATACCGCGAATGCGGTATTGGGCGGCACGCGCCGCGTGGTCGGCGGAGCGGAACTGTTGATGCCATTTCCGGGGATGGAGAAGGAAAAATCGGTTCGTTTGAGTGGGTTTGTCGAGGCGGGCGCGGTATATGGGGTGGGTGATTTGCCGGGCAGCGCCGGACTGCGCTATTCTGTCGGAACGGCGTTTACCTGGTTGTCGCCGGTGGGGCCGCTTAAATTCAGTTATGCTTTACCGCTCAACAGGCAGCCGGTGGATAAAATAGAGAAGTTCCAGTTCACTTTGGGAACGATGTTCTGATAAAGCAACAGATCAAACTACTAGCCATTCGATTTGACGGGTTAAAGGTGCCAGCCAAGCCGCTGGTTATGATGTGCGGGGGGTAAGGTCATGAAGGTGATATTCAAAGCAGGTTTGTTGTCCGCGTTGCTGGGCGTGGGAGTGGCCTGTGCTGAAGATTTCAAGGTGGGCGTGGTGGATACCGAGCGCATTTTGCGCGAGTCCGTTCCCGCGATGAAAGCGGAAAAGAAAATAGAGAAGGAATTTTCCGGACGCGATCAGGAAATCAAGAAGCTGGTGAAACAGGCCAAAGAATTGCAAGCCTTGCTGGAGAAAGATGACGGAAAGCTTACGGATGCCGATCGTCGCAACAAGGAGCGCGAGTTGACCGCGATGAACGTGAACCTGCAGCGCATGCAGCGCGAGTTCCGCGAAGATTTGAATTTGCGCAAAAACGAAGAGTTGGCCATCGTACTGGAGCTGGCCAACAAGGCTATCCAGGCGATTGCCGAAGCGGAGAAATACGACCTGATCCTGCAGGAAGCGGTGTATCGCAATCCCAAAATAGACATCACCGACAGTGTGATCAGGTATTTTGCCAGTGACAAGTCCGACAGCAGGGACATCAAGTAAACAGGTGGTATCGCCGCATGACAGTTTTTTACCGTTTGTCTGAGATTGCAGCGCAGCTGGGAGGGCGCGTATTGGGGGATACCGAGGTACGCATCTCCCAAATCGCAACCCTGGAAACTGCGCAGCCTGATCAAATCAGCTTTCTTACCAACAGCAAATATCGCGCGCAGCTTGCCGAAACCCAAGCCGGTGCGGTAATTCTGGCGGAGGCCGATGCGGATGCGACCGGTTTGCCGCGCATCATCTCGGACAATCCCTATGCGTATTTTGCCAAAGTCTCTGCCTTGCTTAATCCCCTTCCCGAGGTCAGGCCGGGCGTGCACCCGAGTGCGGTTATCGGCACAGGCGCGAAAATTGATGCAACCGCCAGTATCGCGGCGACTGCCGTAATCGGCGAGGGGACGAAAATTGGCGCGCATTCGGTGATCGGCGAGGGATGCTGCATCGGCGCAAACGTGGTCATCGGCAGCCGTGCGCGCCTGTATCCGCGCGTGGTGATTTATCACGACTGCGTGATCGGCGATAACCTGATCGCGCATTCCGGGGTGGTGATCGGCGCCGACGGTTTTGGTATCGCGATGGATGAGGGGCGCTGGATCAAGATCCCGCAAATCGGCCGGGTGGTCATCGGCAATGATGTCGAGGTCGGCGCAAATACCACGATCGATCGCGGCGCGCTGAGTGATACGGTGATTGAGGACGGGGTGAAGCTGGACAACCAGATTCAGGTCGCGCATAACGTGCATATCGGCGCGCATACCGCAATCGCCGGATGCGTGGGCATCGCGGGCAGCACCACCATCGGCCGGTACTGCCGGATCGGCGGCAGCGCCGGGATTCTGGGGCATTTGCAGATCGCGGATCACGTGGAAATCGCGGCATTCACGCTGATAGGGAAATCGATACGCGAGGCCGGTTCCTATGCGGGGATATTTCCGTTTGCCAAAGCAGAAGACTGGCGCAGGAACAGCGTGCACCTGCGTCATCTGGACGACTTGGCGGGGCGCATCAAGGCATTGGAAAAGCAGCTTGAATCGTTAAGCGCAGAATCATTAAAACGGGAATAAAAAGCCAAGGACAAGCTCACCGCCGAGATGACGAAGGACACGAAGATTGCTCATTAATTTCATGTCAGAATGCAGGAAACTGGAATTATTTGCTTCATTTCTTGGTGCTTGATTCTTCGTGAGCTGCGTGGTGATAATCATTTAAAAGGAAAAACTGATGAGCATACAGATGGATATCCACGAAATTATTGAGCTTCTGCCGCACCGCTATCCGTTCTTGCTGATAGACCGCGTGTTGTCGATGGAGCCGGACAAGAGCATCGTGGCACTGAAAAATGTCACGATCAACGAGCCTTTCTTTCCCGGGCACTACCCGCATCATCCGGTGATGCCCGGTGTGCTGATCATCGAGGCGATGGCGCAGGCATCCGCGCTGCTGTCGTTCAAGTCGATGAAGGCCAGGCCGACCGAAAATCCGAACGAGAAATCGGTGTATTACTTCGCCGGTATCGACGGCGCGCGTTTCCGGCAGCCGGTCGGGCCGGGCGACCAATTGATTATCAAGGCGACACTTGTCCGCAGCATGCGCGGCTTGTTCAAATTCAGCGCGACCGCTGAAGTGGACGGCAAACTGGCTGCCGAAGCGGAACTGATGTGCACGGTTAAAGCGGTGTCGTGATGCGCCACCCCGCTGCAATCATTCATCCCAATGCAAGGCTTGCCGACGATGTCGAAGTGGGCGCGTATTCCATTATCGGGGAACATGTCGAGATCGGTGCGGGAACCTGGATCGGGCCGCATGTAGTGGTCGAGGGACACACCCGCATCGGAAAAGGCAACCGCGTTTTCCAGTTCAGTTCCCTGGGAGCCATCCCGCAGGACAAGAAATATGCCGGGGAGCCGACGCGCCTGGAGATAGGCGACAACAACACGATCCGCGAATTTTGCACGCTCAACACCGGCACCGCTCAGGATGTTGGCGTCACCCGCATCGGTGACGACAACTGGATCATGGCCTATGTGCATGTGGCCCATGATTGCCAGATCGGCAGCCACACCATCATGGCGAACGGGGCGACTCTGGGTGGCCATGTGCATGTGGGCGACTGGGTCTTTCTGGGCGGGCTATCGGGCGTGCACCAGTTCGTTCGTATTGGCGCACATGCGATGACCGGTTTTCAAACACGCCTGTCTCAGGACTTGCCGCCCTATGTTACCGCCGCCGACAATCCGGCGGTCGCTCACGGGGTCAACTCGGAAGGCCTGAAGCGGCGCGGATTTTCCGCCGATTCCATCATGGCGATCAAGCGTGCCTACAAAACGCTGTACAGATCCGGCCTCAGTTTCGAAGAAGCCAAGGCCGCGATTCAGTCGCAATCGGCCGACCATCCCGAGCTGCAACCATTGGCGGACTTCCTTGCCACTTCAACACGCGGCATCATTCGCTAACAGGTCGTTTCCATGTCGCAGCAAAAAATCGTAATAGGTATAGTCGCGGGCGAAGCATCCGGCGACCTGCTCGGCAGCCACTTGATGACAGCCCTGAAGGAAGCCCGCCCGGATGTGCAGTTCATCGGAATCGGCGGAGCCAAGATGAAATCCGTCGGCATGGAGGTATTGTTCCCGTTGGAAAAACTGGCGGTGAACGGCTACATCGAAGTGTTGCGCCACTACCGCGAGATCGCGGGCATACGCCGCAAGCTGCGCAACCATTTTTTGGCCAATCGCCCGGCTTTGTTCATAGCGGTCGACGCGCCGGATTTCAACCTTGATCTGGAACTCACGCTCAAGCAGCACGGTATTCCCACGATCCACTACGTCAGCCCGTCGATATGGGCGTGGCGCGGCGAGCGCATCCATAAAATCAAGCGTGCTGTTTCGCATATGCTCGCGCTGTTTCCGCATGAACCAAAAATTTATCAGCAGGCAGGCGTGCCGGTGGATTATGTCGGACATCCCCTCGCCGACTTGTTGCCGGAACAGCCGAACCGTGCCGAAATGCGCGAGACGATGCGCATCCCGTTGCCGGCAAAAGTCTTTGCGTTGCTTCCCGGCAGCCGCCAGGGCGAAGTCAGGCGCCTGGCGCACACCTATATTGAAACCGCAAAGTTGATTTTGCAGAAAATGCCCGGCGCGCGCTTTCTGGTGCCGCTGGTCAGTCGCGAGACGCGTGGAATTTTCGAGCAGGCTCTTTATGATTGTGATGCGCAGGAGTTGCCGATCACGTTGCTGTTCGGACATGCCCAGGACGCCATGATTGCAGCCGATGGCGTCCTGGTCGCATCCGGCACGGCGACGCTGGAAGCAGCGTTGCTCAAGCGATCGATGGTGATTACCTACCGCCTGAATGCCCTGTCGTTGTGGCTGATGAAACGCAAGAGCTATCTGCCTTATTACGGCCTGCCAAATATCCTCTGTGAACGCTTTGTCGTGCCTGAATTGATGCAGGAGGATGCCACACCAGAAAATCTTGCCCAGGCGCTGCTCAATCTGGTCAATGACAAGGATGCGGTCAGGCAGTTGGAACAGACCTTCACGGCATTGCACCAGACGCTGCGCCAGAATACCGCGCAGAAAGCGGCTGCGGCTATCCTGCCGTACCTGCCGGCCGCATAAATTCCAATTCCAGATTAGGCGTGCTCTATTGTAGGGCGGGCTACGCCCGCCGGATCAGGCTGTCGAGAAAAACCCTACCTGCAATTTGTTTTACTTCTAAAATAGAAATGGCATAAATGCCCCTCGCCCACTTGCGGGGAAGGGCCAGGGGAGAAGAAAAATCAGCCAGTCAATTATCCTGATCTGCGGCGTAGACGAAGCCGGGCGCGGCCCGCTGGCCGGCCCGGTAAGCGCCGCCGCTGTCATCCTTGATGAGGCTAACCCGATCGAAGGCCTGGCCGATTCCAAAAAACTCTCGGAACGGCAACGCGACCGGCTCGCTCCGATCATCCGCGAACGTGCGCTCGCATGGGCGGTGGCATATGCCGACGTCGGCGAAATTGACCAGCTCAACATCCTGCAAGCCACGCTGCTGGCGATGCGCCGCGCCGTGCTGGCCTTGCCGATCCAGCCGCAGCAGGTGCTGGTGGATGGCCTGTATTGCCCGCAGACCGGCATTCCCAGCCAGGCCATCGTGAGGGGCGACAGCAAAATCGCCGCAATTTCCGCCGCCTCGATTTTGGCGAAAACCGCGCGCGACGCGCTGATGCTGCAACTGCACGAACAGTATCCTCACTACGGTTTCGCCGACCACAAAGGCTATCCCACCGCCGTACACCTCGCCGCATTGCGCAAGCATGGCGTGTCCGAAGTGCATCGCAGGAGCTTCAGGCCGGTACGCGAACTTCTCGTTGGACTTTAGCCCTTTTTCTGCTAAGCCGCGCGAAGCGCCACACTGAAGTGACACCCCCCTTGGGGGTGTCCGCTTCAGTGTTGATGATGCACGAATGAAGTTTAAATGGAATTAGGCGAGCAAGTGCTTGATGAATTCGCGCTCTTCCTGAAGCTCCTTCAGCGTGAAGTCCATCTTGCCGCGCGAGAACTCGTCGATTTCCAAGCCCTTGACGATCTCCCATTTGCCGT
>MGWZ01000076.1 GCA_001801175.1 Gallionellales bacterium RIFCSPLOWO2_02_FULL_57_47
GGCTAAAACGCCGGATGGTTACATACCGAGGTGGAAACTATTGGACGCTGTTTCCACCACTAATCTGGAAAGTGTTGCACGCTGTTTGACACGAATGAGTGCCCGCAAGACACGAGAAACAATCATCATGACTCTCTCTGAACTGGTTGAATCACCATCCTTTCAAGACAGACTAGACAAGCGTTGGGTATATGCGACTCTTGTTAACTGCTCATTCGCGCTTGGCCAAGTCGCAGAAGCAGAAAAGTATGAATTGGCATTTCTCGCAGAGAAGCCCGCGGAATGGGAAATAAAAACCTACAACGACGAGTTGTGGCCCCGGAAATTCGGACAGCTCTATAAGTGATAATCTTGCCTGACATTAACCCGTGCTGAGTACGGAATTGACAGGAGCAAGCGCATGAGAAGGACGAGAAGGAATCACGCAGCGTGATTCAAGGCCAAAGTGGCGTTGGCGGCATTGAAGGGTGACAGGACGTTGGCAGAGTTAGCGCAAGAGTTTGATCTGCATGCCAACCAGATTGTGTAATGTGCCTTCCTTGGTCCGGCAGTAGTCATCCGCAAGAATGTGATTCCTGGTCTGGTGGCTGTATTCACGGGGACGGGTCAATGTTAAATGCAAAATTCGGATCCAAGCGGCTCAACCGTAGATGCATCTCAACATACACCTCTTTTTCACAAAACTTGACGCCCGCTACGCGTGCTACATCAAACAAAATCCTGCGCGATCATCACTCGAATTTATGAAACATCCGGGTTATAGGTATCTAATGATGCGGGAGCAATTCATGGTTGGGAAGCTTCGCTTCGGTCACATCCTTGCCGATTCCGCGGTAGCCGGTAAAACGACCGGAGAGGTCGAACATCGGTTCCCCGCTCACCATTAAATATTGCCGCGAGCCATCGGGTTTGGTGCGGCTGTAGACGAAATCCAGAAATGGCCGTCTGGCGGCCAGATTCGCCTCAAGTATTTTTCGCTCGGCCTCATCCCAGTGCACCCCATGATTGTTCCTGGTTATGCCAAGCGCGCCGTCGACCCGGATGCCGAGCATTTCCTGCACCGGGCCGGATATCTTGGTGAAATGCCCGTTTTCGTCCTGTTCCCAATACCAGTCGGACGATAGCTCGGTCAGGCGGAGATAACGCTCTTCGCTTGCACGCAGCTCGGCGGTCCGCTCCAGTACTGCCTGTTCCAGTACCCTATTGTAATTCTCGAGTTTTCTGTACAACAGCCGTACTTCCAGCATGTTATGGATACGCGTCTGCACTTCGACCAGATCAAACGGTTTGGCGACGAAATCCTTCGCGCCGGCGGCGAGTGCACGCAGCTTTTGCTCTGGTTGGGCGGTGATCACGAGTACCGGAAGGTAGCCATCCGCTTCGATTTCCTTGAGGCCTTCCATCACCTGGTATCCATTCATGCCGGGCATCTGCAGATCGAGCAGGATCAGATCGTAGTGGTTTTTGCGATGCAGCTCGCAGACTGCATGGGGATCTGTCGTCGACGCAATGCAGGCATAGCCGACATAACGCAGCATTTCCTCAAGCAGAAGCACATTGGATTGCTGATCGTCAACGATCAGTATGCTGGCGTTAAGAATTTCTTGTTCGCTAATCATCGTATTTGTCCGTTTTCGTTTGCGTTGACCAATCCCATTTCAGAAAATTTCAGGGTTCTGTCGCATTAATTCGGTGAGGTAAACCCCCGGCTTTGCCGGGGGACTCCGTTAGGTTTGACCGTTCCGGTGGTCATTAACGAGTAACGTTAAAACTTGGCTACATTATTCCCTCCCCCTTGCAGGGGGAGGGTTAGGGTGGGGGTAGAAATTCAAGCACGGATGCAGTCAAAAGTTTGTACCCCCATCCCAACCTTCCCCCTGATAGGGGGAAGGAGTGGAAACCAGCCGCCTTGGGCGGCTCATGGTTTTATCAGCGCCTTTGAGGCGCTCACCCAATAAGCCTCCGGCTTTGCCGGAGGTAATTTAACTAATGCGACAGAACCCTGCATATTGCATGCGCTCTCACGCGGCAACCGTCGTTTAACCTGCCTGCCCCAGTAATGTGGGCGATAAAGCTACGAAGGAAACTTGTCCTGACAATTACCCACTGCTAGCGCAAGTATCCCCTCAATATCCGGAACATTCCGTGCACTAACGCACGTATGCTTAATCAATTTTTAAGCCGGCGCAGAAGGATAAACGGCCTATCGTGCCGAACGAACCGATGGTTTTATGTGAGCTCCAACATCATGATATACCAATTACCAGATTTGTCCGGGAGACCTCAGTACCGGAGTCGAATTATTTTTCATCTACTTTGACTTTGAGTCACAGCGCAAACAACCCCACCAGCACCCCGAAGGCGATTGCGCCGAAGCCGGTGGCGACCTGTCTGGCGAGAGCCCAGCCGCCGATGAAAACCACCATGCCGAACTTGAACGCGAGATTGGCAAGGAAGGCGAGTGCAATCGCGGTGACGGTCTGCTGTTCGCTCAATTGGCCGAGATTGAACAGGCGCAGGCTGGACAGGGTGATCGCATCCACATCGGTCAACCCCGATGCCACGGCCACGGCATACAGACCCTGGCTGCCCGCGATGTCGGCCATCCATGCCGAGCCCAGCAACACGATCACATACAGCAGGCCGAAGCCGATCGCGGTATGCAGTTCGGCGGGGTTGGAGGTTTCCGGGATGAAGAGTTCGGTGGCTTTGCTCATCTTGCGCCAGTTGTACAACGCGACCGCCAAGCCGAATAGCATGCCGCCCGCCAGCACCGGCAGCAGGCTGGGAAGCGCGCCATAGGCGACCGCGGCGCTGACCACCAGCAGGCGCAGCAACACCACCATGCTGGCGATGACGATCACCGATGCGGCAAGGTTCAGCATGGCCTGGTTGCCCTTGCCGTGTTTCGCATAAATCATCGTGGTTGCGGTGCTGGAAACGAGGCCGCCGAAGAAACCCAGCAGCGGCGCGCCATAGCGTGTTCCTACTACGTGAAGCGCGGCGTAGCCGGCCAGGCTGATGCCGGAGATTAGCACCACCATCAGCCAAGCCTGATGCGGATTGAAGGCATCGTAAGGGCCGTAATTCTGATTGGGCAGGATCGGCAGTACGATAAAAGTCAGCACGGAAAATTGCAGCACCGCGACCAGGTCGCGGCGCGTGAGTTTTTGTGATATTCCGCGCAGCTCGGGCTTGAAATAGAGCAGGGCGGTAATGCCGATCGCCAGCATCACAGCCAGTTTGGCGAGGCCGTACCAGATCATCGCGCCCAGCCCGTAACACAGCAACAGCGCGACTACAGTGGTGGTGCCGGGATCGATTTTTTCTCCTGCATTACTGAGGTAGGCGGCGATGATCATGCCGGCCACGGCAAGCAGGCCGGCGACCAGCAGCCAGGGCGAGCCGAGTTCCGTGGAGAGCAGCGCGGACAAAGTGCCGAACACGGCGACCAGCGCGAAGGTGCGCAACCCGGCCTTGGCCGACGGGTTGCGCTCGCGCTCAAGCCCGATCAGCAGGCCGATGGCGAGGCTGGTGAGGAACTGCGGCAGGGCTTCGATGCCGTTGTTTTGCAGAAGACTGGTTTCCATCGCTTTACCTTTTTGTATGATGCCAGTGAAGCAGGATCGAGGATTTGGGATTGAGGATTGAGTTAAAAGCAGGGCAGTGGGTTTTCCTCAATCCTCGCTCCTCAATCCTCGCTCCTCTTTTTCCCGCCAATGCCTGATGATGAGCTGCAAACTCTGCGTGCCATTGTATTCATTGACGCTCAGGCTGTATACGGCATGTATTTGTCCGGGCAGCGGTTCGTTGTGCCCGAACAGTATCGCCTCAATAAGTTTGCCTTGGGTATTCAAACGCAATTTGAGATGTTTTTCGCCGACCACGCGCTGGTTCTGCACGGCGAAGTCGTCGTTGAATTGCGGGGCAGGGAAGCCCTGGCCCCACACCTGTTCATCCAGCAAGCGCGCCACATCCAGACTCATCCCGGCAGGCTCCAGCGCGCCGTCGGTTTCGATGCGTTGCGCCAGGTCGTTTGCGTCGAGTAATTCACTGGATATTTGTTCGAAGGCTGCGGCAAAATCGGCGAAATCGCTCTCGGCGATGCTCAGGCCTGCGGCTGCGGCATGGCCGCCGAATTTTTTGATCAGCGCAGGATGGCGTTTGCTGACCAGATCCAGCGCATCGCGCAGATGCAGCCCTGCGATGGAGCGTCCCGAGCCTTTTAATTCGCCGTCGCTGGAGCGCGCGAAGGCGATCACCGGGCGATGGAATTTATCCTTGAGGCGCGAGGCGAGGATGCCGATCACGCCCTGATGCCAGGTTTCGTCGAACAGCGCGAGACTGAAATTGTCGCTGGGGTCGATTTGCTCCAGCGCCGCCAGCGCGTTGTCCTGCATGTCCGCCTCGATGCTGCGCCGCTCGCGGTTCAGCGCGTCAAGTTGCGCGGCGATTCGCATGGCTTCAGCCGTATTATCGGTCAGCAGGCAGGCTATGCCCAGGCTCATGTCGTCCAGCCTGCCCGCCGCATTCAGGCGCGGCCCGACGGTAAAGCCCAAATCCTGGCTGGAGACTTTCTCGGGGTTCTTTCTCGCCACTTGCAGCAGCGCGTTGATGCCCGCGCAGGCGCGTCCGGCGCGGATGCGTTGCAGGCCCTGTTGCACGAGGATGCGATTGTTCTGGTCCAGCTTTACCACATCGGCAATCGTGCCAAGTGCGACCAGATCGAGCAGTTCGGTTAGCCTGGGTTCTGCCAACCCCTCCCCAGCCCTCCCCTTGTCAGGGGAGGGTGCGAGGCTTCCCCCCTGATAAGGGGGGATTGAGGGGGGTTGGGTTTTTGCGTTAGAAGAAAAAACCCCTCTGGCTCGCAATTCTGCGCGCAACGCCAGCAGCACGTAGAACATCACCCCGACGCCAGCCAGGTGCTTGCCGGGAAATGCGCAGCCGGGCTGGTTGGGATTGACGATGCAGGCGGCGTCCGGCAGCGTATCGCCGGGCAGGTGGTGGTCGGTGACGAATACCTGCATGCCCAGCCGATTGGCTTCGGCCACGCCCTCGACGCTGGCGATGCCGTTATCCACCGTCAGCAGGATGTCCGGCCTGCGTTTCGCAGCAAGATGAACAATCTCGGGCGTCAGCCCGTAACCGTATTCGAAGCGGTTCGGCACGATGAAATCGATTTGCGCGCCGAAGCTGCGCAGCCCGCGCACCGCCACCGCGCAGGCGGTCGCGCCATCGGCGTCGTAGTCGGCGATGACCAGTATCTTTTTTCTTGCGGCGATGGCGTCGGCCAGCAGGCGGGCCATTTCCCGCGCATTTTTCAGGCTGTCGAAAGGCAACAGCCCGGCCAATGAAGTATCCAGCTGGCTGCTGTCGGTGATGCCGCGCGCCGCAAAAATCCTTGCCAAGGCTGACGCATAGCCGTTATCGAGCAAGTGCTGCACGGCTGAAGCGGGAATGCTGCGCGGAGTGATTTCTGGCATGGGGATAGTATAGCGGGTAGCGGGTGGCTTGTAGCGGGTAGCCAATCAAGGTATGCGTTTTGCGCCCAGGCTTTATTGCTGCAAGCCACCTTTGATACAACGATAGCATGTGGGGCGCACTCAACGATGTTTTGCAACTCCGTTTGCCTATGGAGTAGCCCGGATGCAGCGTAGCGCAATCCGGGATTTGGCGGGTGCGGTCGAAGTCTTCCCGGATTCCATTGCATTTCATCCGGGCTACGGTCGCTAGGCTCGCTACCGGCTACTGGCTTTTCTCCGCCTCGTTTTTTTTGGGCGGTTGCGCTAGAATTGCGCACTTTTCAGTTTAAATCGGGCACACAAAATCGTGGCATTAATAGTCCAGAAGTACGGCGGTACATCGGTCGGCAGTCCGGAGCGCATCAAGAACGTGGCGCGTCGCGTTGCGAAATTCAAGGCACAGGGGCATCAGGTCGTGGTGGTGGTCTCAGCGATGAGCGGCGAAACCAACCGCCTCGTCGCGCTGGCCCATGAAATCCAGAAGCACCCCGATCCGCGCGAGCTGGATGTGGTCATCTCCACCGGCGAGCAGGTTACCATCGGCCTGCTGGCGATGGCGTTCAAGGATATCGGTCTGAAGGCGAAGAGCTACACCGGCGCCCAGGTCAAAATTCTTACCGACAACGCCTTCACCAAGGCGCGCATCGTCAGCATCGACGAGCAGAACATCCGTGCCGACCTGGCGAATGACTGCGTGGTAGTCGTGGCCGGCTTTCAGGGCGTGGACGAACACGGCAACATCACCACGCTGGGGCGCGGCGGTTCCGATACTACCGGCGTGGCGATTGCCGCGGCGCTGCGCGCCGACGAATGCCAGATCTACACCGACGTGGACGGCGTTTACACCACCGACCCGCGCGTGGTGCCCGAGGCTCGCCGCCTGAAGAGCATCACCTTCGAGGAAATGCTGGAGATGGCCAGCCTCGGCTCCAAGGTGCTGCAAATCCGCTCGGTGGAGTTCGCCGGGAAATACAAGGTCAAGCTGCGCGTGCTGTCCAGCTTCGAGGAAGAGGGCGAAGGCACACTGATTACTTTTGAGGAAGACGACAAAATGGAACAAGCCATTATTTCCGGGATCGCATTCAATCGCGATGAAGCCAAGATCACCGTGCTGGGCGTGCCCGACAAACCCGGTATTGCCTATCAGATTCTGGGGCCGGTCTCTGACGCCAACATCGACGTGGACATGATTATCCAGAACGTCGGCGTGGATGGCACGACCGACTTCTCCTTCACCGTGCACCGCAATGAATTTGCCAAGGCGATGGATATCCTTAAGGGCAAGGTGCAGCCGCATATCGGTGCACGCGACGTGGTCGGCGACGACAAGGCCGCCAAGGTTTCGGTGGTCGGCGTCGGGATGCGCTCGCATGTCGGCATCGCCAGCAAAATGTTCCGCACCTTGGCGGAAGAGGGCATCAATATCCAGATGATTTCCACCTCGGAAATAAAAATTTCCGTGGTCATCGACGAAAAATATCTGGAACTGGCGGTGCGGGTGCTGCACAAGACGTTCGATCTCGATCAGGAAGACGCATAAAAATCTCCATAATCGTTTGACCTTTCAGGTCGGTTACATTACTATGCGCCGCCTTCGGAGAGGTGGCCGAGAGGTCGAAGGCACGCCCCTGCTAAGGGCGCATACGAGCTTAA
>MGWZ01000077.1:0-8621 GCA_001801175.1 Gallionellales bacterium RIFCSPLOWO2_02_FULL_57_47
TTATGATAGCCAAAGCGAAAACTCCTCGCACCGCATACTGTTTCCTGCTCACGCCTTGCCTCGCGTATGCGGGGCTTACTTGGCTCAGGGCGAACGGATGATTTAATCTGCTTTTCCCTAGGCGCGCATTCCGGTGTGCTAGTGCAGGCTGATGATGCGCCAGCCGTGCTGTTCGGCATGGGCGCGCAGTACGGCATCGGGATTGGCGGCGACCGGGTTTTTCACCTTGCACAGCAGCGGCAGGTCGTTCAGCGAATCGCTGTAGAACGTGCTGTCGGCGAAGCTATCCAGCGTCCAGCCGCGAGAGGATAGCCAGTTTTCCAGGCGGGTGATCTTGCCTTCGCGGAAACACGGGATGTCCGCCACGCGCCCGGTAAATTCGCCGTCCTTGTGTTCCGGCTCGGTGGCGATCAGGTGCTCGACGCCGAATTCGCGCGCGATCGGCGCGGTGACGAAACTATTGGTCGCGGTGATGATGGCGCACACATCGCCCGCCGCAAGATGGCGGTTGACCAGGTCGCGTGCAGGCTTGGTCACCATCGGCAGCACGCTCTCCCGCATGAATTGCCGGTGCCATTCGTCCAGCGTTTTGCGGGCATGGCGCGACAGCGGCTTCAACTGGAAATCCAGGAACTCGTTGATATCCAGAGTCCCGGCTTTGTAATGTTCGTAGAAGAGGAGGTTCTTCGACTCGAACAGTTCGCGGTCCAGCACACCGATGCGGATGAGAAATTGCGACCACTCGAAATCGCTGTCGCCGTTGAGCAGGGTATTGTCCAAATCGAATAAGGCTAAATTCACTTCAACTCCAGTTTCAAAATCTATTTTCACGGGAAAACTCCCAGCTATGCTGGGGACTCACAAAGTCTGACTGTTCCGGGAGTTGGTTCATTCCCACAGCCCGTTCGCCCTGACCCTTCGGCTGCGCTCAGGACTAAAGGCCTTGTCGAAGGGCCGCTCATGGTTCGACAAGCTCACCACGAACGGCTTCTGCTGAGTACGGGCGCAACAGTACACGAGGCGCGAAAAAAAACAAAGGCGGACCAGCCGCCTTTGTCAGCATTTTACTACCCTTGATTCGACTACCTGTAGTTCAACCCGACGAACAGCGTGCGCCCCGGATTGTTGTAGCCATGCACCAGCATGTAATCGCGATCGAACAAATTATCCACGCGCGCCACTGCTGAAATGTTTTTGTCCACCTGGTAACGCGCATTCAGGTTGAACACCTGGTAACCCGGCAAGGTAACCGGCGCAAATGTATTGATATCGGCATCCTGGCGCGAGCCGCTGTACTGGAATTCTCCCGTTGCATCCCAGGCTCCGGCATGCTGAGTCAAGGCAACGCTGGCGTGCTGCTTGGCCCGGCGAAGCAGGATAGCGCCGGACTGGGTGTCGCGCGGATTTTGCAGTGTTGCGCTGGCCTTCACTCTGGTATCGCCAAACTCTCCTGCATAGCCCAGTTCCCAACCATCAATGCGCGCCTGATTGACATTGACCATGGTGCTGAAAGTGCCGTTGATGGCAATCAGGTCGCGTATGCGGTTATCGAAATGCACCGCATCCACCCGCTGTCCGTCCGCCGCGTAATGCAGGCCAAGCTCATTGTTCCGCGCATGTTCCGGGCGAAGATTTGGATTGCCGGCAAAACCCCAGGTGAGCGGGTAATACATATCGTTGAAGGTCGGCGCCTTGAAGGCATTGCTGACGCTTGCCGTGGCGCGCCAATTATCCGCAAACGAAAGGCCATAACCGAGCAGGCCGGTGTTCGCCGTGCCGAAATCGGTATAGCGGTCCTGGCGCAGATTGAGTTGCACATGCTGTGTGCCGTATTCACCCACATAGCCCCCCAGCAGACTGTTCACGCTGCGGCTGGTCAGGGAGTACAGCGTGTCGGAAGCGACTGACTGTACCAGATGCTCAGCAGTCAGATTGACTCGCTGGTTATCGGCAAGCTGCAATTCGTTCTGCCAGGCCAGTTGATTGTTGGTGGTCTTGAAACGGTTGTTCTCCGCGTCGTTCAGGTAATCCCGGCTGTTGTCGGTGCCGCGCGCCCAGTTCAACTTGCTGTGCCACATCGCGCTTAATTGATCGTCCAGGCCCAGCGACAGTTTGTCGATGTTCGAAAGCGTGTTGTTGCGGTCTGTCGTCGAGCCAAAGGCGTTGTCGTACTGGCTGTCGGCACGCGAGCTGTACCATGAGGCAGATAGCCGGTGATCGGCATTGATCGCGTGTTGGACCTGCGCATTGAAAGTGGTGTTGTCGTAGCCGTCGTTATCGGGATTGACTGTAGGTACGATGCTGGCATTGATCGCTGACACGCTGTCGGTCTTGTTCTTGCCGGCGTTCACGCTGAATGAAGTTGCATCGGCGCTGCCGGAAAACCCGGCGGCCACCCGCCTGGTGCCATGACTGCCCAAACCGGCGCTGGCATTCAGGGCCGGCTCGCCGCGCCCGCGCTTGGTGAACAGCTGGATCACTCCGCCGATGGCTTCGGAACCATACAGGCTGCTGACGTTGCCGCGCACCACCTCGATACGTTCGATGCTGTCCAGCATGATATGCTCGAGCGCGGTAAACCCGGCAGTGGCGGAATTGATGCGCACCCCATCCAGCAGCACCAGCACGTGGCTGGAATTGGTGCCGCGCATGAAGGTGCTGGATTGCTTGCCCAGCCCGCCGTTCTGCACCACTTCGACCCCCGCCAGGGAACGCAGCAAGGTGGGCACATCGGGCGCGCCGGATTTCCGGATTTCCTGTTCGTTCAGTACCGTAGTATGCGCAATGGTTTGATCCAGCGACTGAGGCATGCGCGCCGCCGTCACGACCACCTCGTCGAGGCTGGGTGTTTCGGCATAGGCGGCAAGTGAAAAAGTGATCGCACCGATTAGCGCAACCGTGAGCAAATTTCGTTTCATGATCGTTTCCTGAGTAAGTTCCAAGCGACCCCGCTGGAACGTTAAAATTCAGAAAATGTGACGGGAGGAAAAAACCAGAATACGAACTGCAAGACTGTTCATGTGTATCCTGATGCGGCCTCCCGCAGCATCTCCTGTTCCGTATGGGAACCTCTAAGAATTCAGATTTTTAGAGATTCCCAATCGCTTCCAGGCCGGTCTCCGGGCTCGCAAGTCTTGATCTGCCGCCTTCCCATAAGATCCCCCTTCCCATGTATTTTTGGGGGGGATTACTCACAGTGGCATTTTGGCAAATCCGCACTCGCTTACCGTTGCGGGGGCAGCACAGGCATTGGGTTGAACTCCCTCACCTGTTTCCCGTTTAACCCGTCTGCAAGCAGACGGGAACCTCAAAGCGGCGCGCACTTTACCACAAACCTGTCGCGCCTCACCAAATCAACAATGACAGTGAACTGACAAACCGCTTGCACAAATCCACCTTACCATTTGACTCAACAGCACTTTTCAAATTATAGTCATAGCATGGATAATGAACTGAATGCACTGGAAGTAAAACTCGCACAGCTGATACAGGTGAGCGGCAAGTTGCGTTTGGAAAATCACCAGTTACGTCAGGAGTTAGCGCACGCTCACAGCGCCAATCGCCAATACAGCGACAAGATGGAAAGCGCGAAAGGCCGGCTGAACAAGCTGCTCACTACTCTTCCAGAAGATCAAGCGTGAGCGGTAAAACCAAAACTCTGGAAATCAAAATTCTCGACCGGGAATTGCGCATCGCGTGCCCCGAAGAAGAGCGCGGCGAACTGCTTGATGCCGTGGCCTATCTGGACAAAAGAATGCGCGAGATACGCGATGCCGGCAAGATCGTCAGTGTCGAACGCATCGCGCTGATGGCTGCACTGAACATCACCCACGAACTGCTCACCACAAAAGTTGGGCGCGGCGTTGACCTCTCCGACTTTAAGCGTAGAATGGATTCCATGCAGGCAGCGATTGATCAGGCATTAGCCGAACAAGATTCGTTGTTTTAAGTTTGTCCCCTGCGGTGTTCGTCAGGCTCATATATTCTTTGAACCAATAAGCTTTGCTTAAGGTCGTGACCTTTGATGTTGCTGTTGTGCGCGTCCCCTGTCGATGTATTGGGTGGATGTACCTGATGCGACTTGGAATCGGCCCTCTTGAACCCAGGTTCAAGATGCTGGGCCAACGGCACAGGCGGGGGACTCTATTCCAGTGCGACCTTTTCAGGTCGCACTTTTTATTGGTGGATGGTTCCATTTTAAATTCAAACGTGAACCAATGATGCCGGTGTAGGAGCGCGCCATACGCACGCATGGCGCGCTCCTGTAAAAATATCGTTTTATATCAGGAATGGATATTCCATTTATCTTCCAAAGCAGCAATAACCATGTAGGGTGCATTCCATGCACCGTTAACACTGGTGCATGGAATGCACCCTACAATATTTCACTTTTGATTTAGAAATAATGGAATAAAACCATGCGCTACTGGCTGATGAAATCCGAACCTGGCGATTGCAGCGTCGACGATCTCGCCGCCATGCCAGGTCAAACGGTGGCTTGGTACGGCGTGCGCAACTACCAGGCGCGCAACTTCATGCGCGACCAGATGAGGGTCGGCGACGGCGTGCTGTTTTATCACTCCAACTGCAAGGAACCGGGCATCGCCGGCATCGCCAAAGTCAGCAGCATCGCCTATCCCGACGCCACGCAGTTCAAACGCACCGGAAAATACTTCGATCCCAAGGCCACGCAGGAACAACCGCGCTGGTTCAATGTGGATGTGCAACTGGTAAGGAAAATACCGCTCATCACCATCGATGAATTGCGCCGGCATCCCGAGCTGGCACGGATGCGCACGCTGCAACGCGGCAATCGCCTGTCCATCACCCCGCTCGATCCGGACGAATGGAAGTTCATTACGCAGAAGCTGGTGCGCAGCTGACATGGACTGGTATTTAGCCTATCTCCTGCTTGGAGCGTTCGTCGGTGTCTTTGCCGGCATGTTCGGCATCGGCGGCGGGGCGATACTCGTGCCGGTGCTGCTGCTCCTGTTCGATGCGCAGCATTTTCCCGCCGAGTATTTGCTGCATCTCGCGCTCGGCACTTCGATGTCAACCATCATCTTCACCTCCCTTGCCAGCCTGCGCAAACATCACCAGCACAGCGCTGTCAACTGGCGCGTTGTGCGCAACATCACACCGGGCATCCTGATCGGCACCGGTATCGGCGCGCTGTTCGCCACCAGCGCCTCGCCGCGTTTCATGGGAATATTTTTCGCGCTGTTCGTGTATTTCGCGGCGATTCAAATTTTGCTCGACAAACGTCCGCATGCCGCGCGCCAACTGCCAGGCGCGGCAGGCATGACGCTGACCGGCATATTCACCGGCTGGCTGAGCAGCATGGTATCCATCGGCGGCGGCACGGTGGTGGTTCCCTTCCTGCTGTGGTGCAATGTCGCGCTGAGGAATGCGATCGGCACCTCCGCCGCAATCGGCTTTCCGGTAGCAATCGGCGGCACGGCAGGCTACATTGTCACCGGCATGAACATCCCCGCGCTGCCCGCCCACACCATCGGCTTTGTCTACCTGCCCGCATTGTTCTGGGTCGCGCTCGCCAGCGTCATTACCGCGCCGCTCGGCGCGAAAGCCACGCATCGCATGAAGGTCGGCGTGTTACGCAAACTGTTTGCCGTGCTGATGATCGCACTGGCGACCAAACTGTTGTTCAAGGTGCTGGGCTGATTTGCAGTAACTGTCCGACCTGTCTGTTTAAATTTTGCTTGTTCTGAACTCGCCGGTACCGAACCAGATAAATGCCATAATTCGCCATGGTTTCCATTTCACAAAAAGATTCCTTCCTGTCCGGCAAGGAACACGAGAGCACACAATCATGGCTTGCTGCGCTCGCAGCGGTCTTTGCCCCCGCGGAAGTCGAGGTGATCCGCCAGGCCTGTGAACTGGCCGAGCCGCTCTACGCCGGGCAAGTCGAGCTGACGGGCACACCGCTGATGCGCCACGCGCTCGGCGCGGCTTCGATTCTGGCCGGCATGAACATGGATTTCGAGACTGTCGCGGCCACCATCCTGCATGCAGTGCCAGAGTATCTGGATGATTGGGCTGAAACACTGGAAACACGTTTCGGCACCAATGTGAAGATGCTGGTTGAAGGCATTTCGCGCATGGAACAAATTCAGCAATTCAGCGAGATGCCCGGCCATGGCAAAAAGGACAAGGACGAAGCTGCGCAGCAGATCGAAAGCCTGCGCAAAATGCTGCTGGCGATGGTGCAGGACATCCGCGTCGTGCTGATCAAGCTGGCCGAGCGCACCCAGACCTTGCGTTGCCTTTCGGGCGCAGACGAAGACCAGCAGAAGCTGATCGCGCAGGAGACCCACACCATCTTTGCGCCGCTTGCCAACCGTCTCGGCGTGTGGCAACTCAAGTGGGAGCTGGAAGATCTTTCCGTGCGCTATCTGGAGCCAGAGCTGTACAAAAAAGTCGCGAAGCTGCTGGACGAACGCAGGGTAGACCGCGAGCAATATATTGCCGACGTAGTGTCCCGATTGAAGCAGGTATTGGCTCAGGCCGGCATCCCAGCCGAAGTGACCGGCCGCCCCAAACACATCTACAGCATCATCAACAAGATGAAGCGCAAGCAGGTGGATTTCAGCGAGCTCTATGACGTGCGCGCGGTGCGGATACTGGTCGGCGGCATGACACGGCGTGACGAAGTCTCCGGGGCGGGAATGCCGCCTTCCGCCGCCTCCCGCAACCGGCTGCTTCGCAGTAACGTGTCGGAGGCGGATGACAGCGTGGTTGATGGTATCAGGGGCTGCTACACCGCGCTCGGGCTGGTGCACGACTTGTGGCCGCCGATCGAGAGCGAATTCGACGATTACATCGCGCATCCCAAGAGCAACAACTACCGCTCGCTGCATACCGCTGTCTTCGGCCCGCGCGGTTTGGCACTTGAAGTGCAGATCCGCACCCAGGAAATGCATCAGCATTCCGAACTCGGCGTCGCCGCCCACTGGCGCTACAAGGAAGGCGGAAAGACCGATACCGGGTTCGACGAGAAGATCGCCTGGCTGCGCCAGATCCTGGAATGGAAAGAAGAACTGGCCGGCAAAGGCGACCTGCAGGAACAATTCAAAAACGAATTGTTCCACGACCAGGTTTACGTGCTCACGCCGCAAGGCAAAGTGATCGGCCTGCCCAAAGGCGCAACCCCGGTGGATTTCGCCTACACGCTGCATACCGATCTGGGACACCGCACGCGCGGCGCGAAGATAGACGGCAGCATCGTCCCGCTCAACTACAAATTGCAGAACGGCCAGCGCGTCGAAATCCTCACTATCAAACAAGGCGCGCCGAGCCGCGACTGGATCAATCCTTCGCTCGGCTTTCTGCAAAGCTCGAGTGCCCGCGCCAAGGTACGCGCCTGGTTCAGAAGCCAGAACTATGACGAAAGCGTCGCCCAAGGCAGGACGCAACTGGATCGCGAACTGCACCGCCTCGGCATCACCTCGGTCAATCAGGAAAAGCTCGCGCAGCGGCTGCACTTCAACAAACTGGACGACTTACTCGCTGCCATCGGGCGCAACGAGATCACGCTGCATCGCATCGACGTCGCGATCCAGGAAGAGCTGCCCACCAAAGTTATCGAACTCGCAAAACCCAAGGCATTCCGCCCTGCGACCGAACGCACCGCAAAGGCAGACATCACCGTCGGCGGCGTGAACAACCTGATGACCCGAATCGCCAAATGCTGCAGCCCGGCACCGGGGGATGCGATCGTCGGCTACGTCACGCGCGACCGGGGCATCACGATACATCGAGAAGATTGTGCCTTCATGCTGCGCATGACGGAGAGCAGAAGTGACCGCAAGCTGACTGCGCAGTGGGGCGAGTAGCATGTGGCCCGGATGAAGCGAAGTGGAATCCGGGGAGCAGTGAGCAAACCAAAAAGTGCCCCGGATTCCATTGCATTCCATCTGGGCCCTATTAACCGTGACTAAAATCATGAAGGATTTGCATGCGTAAAATTGTCTGTGTGCTGTTGTCTGCAACTTTGTTTCTGGGTGCCGATGCTTTCGGCGGCACGCCGACGAAGACGACCGGCAAGGCGATAAAGGCAAAAAAGTGCCTGTTCCCGAAGTCCAGGAAGCGCGCCCCAAGCTGGGTCTGCGGTGCACCTGCCGATGGCTCCGCGATGACCGCAGTGGGCTCGGCGGTGAAGTCCGGTGCGGGCATTTCGTTCATGGAGCAGATGGCCGCTGCCGACGCGCGCATGAAGCTTGCCCGGAATTTGCGCGGGACAGGCCAGAAAGCAAGTGCAGGCAGCGCAGATGTTGCAGGCAGGGATACGGCTGAAAGCGACAGCGCCTTGACAACCAGAATTGCAGACGAATCGTTGCAGGGAACAAAGATCATGAAAAAAGCCTCGGGCCCGGATGGCACGCTGTATGTACTGGTTGGCATTGACGCGGAAATGGCGCAAAAGCTGCACGAGTCCATCAACGCAGATCAACCGGGGCAGAAGCGCAAGTGAACGGCGCCGCCCCATATATGCTCCGCGGCCTGCCCTGATCTGAATGCATGTCGGTCGTGGCAGGGTAGTTCAGGAGTAATGCGACCCTGATATTCTCCGCAGGGCGGGTCACACCCGCCGGATGCAGCAA
>MGWZ01000077.1:8630-32600 GCA_001801175.1 Gallionellales bacterium RIFCSPLOWO2_02_FULL_57_47
TATTTCACTCTTGATGTGGAAACGTAATTAGACTGCGCATGCTTTGCTCTGCAAAATTTGCCACGCAACGCGTATGGCAGCAAAGAACTTTTGCACCTTCGGCGATGGCTGGCTCGCTCGATGTCAGCTCAATATCATCGGACATGATGATCGCCTGTTAAGCAGTGCGCATATCCAAAGGGTGAAACAGGAATGTCCAGTCCACACATCCGATGCAGGATTGCTTGACAAGCCGCATACACACTCGTACCTTGGCAACTGGTTGATCGATCTTTTCCATTGTGAAAGGAAATATCATGTCCAGACAAATCTATGTGAATCTTCCGGTTAAAGACCTGAACAAATCGGTCGCATTCTTTACTAAACTCGGTTTCGAATTCAATCCCCAATTCACCGATGAGAATGCCACTTGCATGATCGTGGCCGATGATATTTTCGTCATGCTGCTGGTGGAGAAATTCTTCCAGAGCTTTACCGCCAAGTCGATTTGCGATGCCACGAAAAGTGCGGAAGTGATGATGGCCTTGTCCTGCGCTAACCGCGCCGAAGTGGATGAACTGGTACGCAGTGCGCTCGCGGCTGGCGGCACCACACCCAGGCCACCACAGGATCTCGGCTTTATGTACGGGCACGATTTTGAGGATTTGGATGGCCATATCTGGTCACCGTTCTATATGGAACCGGGTGGAGTACCCCAAGAAGCAAAAGCATGAAGCCGCGCATCACCGTCATCACCCTCGGCGTGGATGATCTCGAAAGGGCACTCGCGTTTTACCGGGATGGCCTGGGTTTGCCGACACAGGGGATTTTCGGCACCCCGACCGGCATCTGTGGGAAGTTGTGTGGAATCCGCAGTTCGACATTCAGGAGTAAATAAAATGCAAAAAATCACCCCGTTTCTGTGGTTCGATAACCAGGCCGAAGAGGCGATGAATTTCTATGTCTCGGTATTCAGGAATTCAAAAGTATTGAGCGTGCAACGTTATGGGCAGGAAGCAGCCGAGGTTTCCGGGAGGCCTAAGGGATCGGTCATGACGGCGAGCTTCCTGCTCGACGGCCAGGAGTTCGTGGCATTGAACGGCGGGCCGGTATACAGGATTTCTCCCGCCATCTCATTCGTCGTGAACTGTGAGACCCAGGAAGAAGTCGATGAGTATTGGAAAAGGCTTACCGAAGGCGGAGAGGAAGTTCAATGCGGCTGGCTGACTGATAAATTCGGCGTGTCCTGGCAGATCGTCCCCACTCAACTGGACAAGTTGTTGAGTGACCCAGACCCGGTGAAATCGGGAAGAGTGATGCAGGCAATGCTGCAAATGAAGAAGATCGACATCGCAGGTTTGAAGAGGGCTTACGAACAGCAACCGTAGATACTGTTACCCCCGCACCGGTTCGAAGATCACGTCCAGATTCAGGTCGTCGCAGTAATCGAGGAAATTGCCGCGCAGGGTGGGGATATGAGTGCCAGCCGGGATGCCCACCGTCATGGTGACGGAGAACATGGGCGTGCCGGTGTGCGGTGCCGGATAGGTATCGGTCTGCAGTTCTTCGATGTTGATGCCGTTGCGGGAGAAGAAAGCGGACAGACTGTGCACGATGCCGGGATGATCCATGGCCACCACTTCCACGTTGTAAGGAGCCGCCGGTGTCCGTCCCCGTTTATGGGTTCGATTATGGATGATGGTCAGGCCAAGCTTGCCGCCCAGCGCATCCATCTGCCCTTCGAGTTTGGACAGTGCATTCCACGGCCCGGAGATCAGCATGATGAGGGCGAACTGCCCACCCAGTACCGCCATGCGGCTTTCCTCAATATTGCATCCGCTCTCGCTGATCTTGCTGGAAAGCTGGTCGACAAGACCGACTTTGTCTTCACCCGAAGCGGTGATCATCAGGTATTCGTTTTGGGTATCTGTATTCATGGTTCGTTGAAGTTTAGAGGTTGTGTCAGATTGCAGTTCGGTTCACCGGCATTGTAATGGAAACGGGATCGTATGGCGGAAAAGCGAAGCCCCTTTCGCCAAATGTTCAACCTCCAAGATACGCCCGCCGCACCGCATCGCTGCCCAGCAGTTCGCTTGCCGCTCCCGATAGCGTGATCGCGCCGCTTTCCATCACATATCCGCGCTGTGCGGCTTGCAGCGCGAGCTTGGCGTTTTGTTCGACCAGCAGGATGCTCATGCCTTGCGCGGCGATATCGCGGATGGTCTCGAATATTTTTTGCACCATCAGCGGCGCGAGGCCCATGCTGGGTTCGTCGAGCATCAGCAGGCGCGGGCGGCTCATCAAGGCGCGCGCCATCGCGACCATTTGCTGTTCGCCGCCGGAGAGCGTTCCGGCAAGCTGGTTTTTGCGTTCGGCGAGTCGCGGGAAGAGTTCGTACATGCGCGCAAGGTCTGATGCAATTTCGCTATTGTCGCTGCGGCTGTAGGCGCCCATTTGCAGATTTTCTGTCACTGTCATGCGCGCGAATACGCCGCGACCTTCCGGCACGAGGGCGATGCCCATGGCGGCGCGCTGGTGTGCTGCAACATCCTTCAGGCTCTTTCCGTCGTAGTGGATTTGCCCGCCGGACGGATGCAGCAGGCCCGCAAGGGTCTTGAGTGTGGTGGTTTTGCCCGCGCCGTTGCTGCCGATCAGCGCGACCAGTTCGCCGGGGGCGATGTGCAGGGCTATACCTTTGACGGCCTGGATGCCGCCGTAGGCGACTTTCAGGTCGCGAGCATCGAGCAATGGGCTGGCGGAATCTGAGAATTTCTTACCCCCACCCCAGCCCTCCCCCTGGGAAGGGGAGGGAGCGGAGTTTTTCAAGTTAGTCATCACCACCCCCGAGATAGGCGGCGATCACGGCGGGGTCCTTGCGCACCTCTTCCGGCACGCCTTCGGCGATCTTCCTGCCGTAATCGAGCACCGCGACGCGGTCGCACAGTCCCATGATGAGTTTCACGTCGTGCTCGATCAGCAGCACGGTGATACCGCTGGCGCGGATGGTTTGCAGCAGCGTTTTCAGGCTTGCGGTTTCGGTGGCGTTCATGCCCGCGGCGGGTTCGTCGAGCGCCAGCAGCAGCGGATCGGTGGCCAGTGCGCGGGCGATTTCCAGGCGGCGCTGTTCGCCGTAGGAAAGGTGCTTGGCGAGGGTCTGCGCGGGCTTTTCGATCCCGGCATAACGCAGCAGTTCGCGCGCGCGTTCGGTGATGGCGCGCTCTTCATTGCGCGTTGCGCGGTCGCGCAGCAATGCGCCGAGCACACCGGCACGGGTGCGCACATGGCGGCCGATCATCACGTTTTCCAGCGCGGTGAGGTTGGCGAACAGGCGGATGTTCTGGAAGGTGCGTGCAATACCGGCCTTGGCCAGGACATGCGGCTTGCAGACCTGGTAACTCTTGCCGTCAAAGTGAAATTCGCCTGCGCTCGGTTGGTACAGGCCGGTGATGACGTTGAACAGCGTGGTCTTGCCCGCACCGTTCGGGCCGATCAGGCCATAGATCTCGCCGCGCCGGATGTGCAGCGACACATCGCTCAGCGCGCTCAATCCGCCGAATTGTTTGCCGATCGAGGAGAGTTGCAGCAGGGGAGTGGCGTTATTCATTTCAAAGGCAAGAATAAACCGTAGGTCGGGCTGCGCCTGACAACTTAAAAAATCGGCGGGTGAAACCCGCCCTACAAAAAATCACTTGAGCCTGAGCGGTGTTAGAGAATTCCTTTGTCATACCGTTTCCACAATCTCGTCAGTATCCAGCTCGCGGCGGCGCACACGCGACGGCAGCAGCCCGGCGGGGCGATATAGCATCATCACGATCAATGCGCCTCCGAACAGCAGCATGCGCAGGCTCTCGGGGTCGACGATGGTCTTGCCGAACAGCGCCTGTTGCAGCGGCACGACGCCGTGGCGCAGCACTTCAGGCAGCACGGCCAACAGCACGCCGCCGAGTATCACGCCGGCGATGTTGCCCATGCCGCCCAGCACCACCATGCACAACACCATGATGGATTCCATCAGGCTGAAGCTTTCCGGGCTGACGAAACCCTGGAACCCGGCGAACAGCGCTCCGGACGCTCCGCCGAACATCGCGCCCATCGCGAACGCCAGCAGTTTGAGATTGCGCGTGTTGATGCCCATCGCCGAGGCGGCGATCTCGTCCTCGCGTATTGCCATCCATGCCCGCCCGATGCGCGATCTTTCCAGCCGCTGTGAGGCGAAGATCACCAGCGCGGTGAACGCCAGGAACAAATAGAAATACAGATGCACCGAGGGCAGCGAGATGCCGAATATCTCCTGGGTGACGCTCAGCCGCACATCCGCCACGCTGACCGGATCGATGCGGCTGATGCCTTGTGGGCCGTTGGTCAGGTTGACCGGTGCATTCAGGTTGTTCAGGAAGATGCGGATGATCTCGCCGAAGCCGAGCGTGACGATGGCCAGGTAATCGCCGCGCAGCCGCAACGTCGGCGCGCCAAGCAACACGCCGAAACCACCGGCCAGCAAGGCTGCCAGCGGCAGGATCATCCAGAATGACAGATGCACCCCATCGGGAAAAGCCATCGGAAAGGCCAGCGCCAGATGCGGCGAGCCGGCCAGTGCGTAGCAGTATGCGCCCACCGCGAAAAACGCGATGTAGCCCAGGTCCAGCAGGCCCGCAAAGCCGACCACGATATTCAGGCCTAGCGCCAGCATGATGTAGAGCATCGCAAAATCGACGATGCGCACCCAGCCGCGCCCGAGCAGCGCATCGGTGAAGAAGGGCAACAGCAGCAATGCGGCGAGCAGCAGCCAGAAGGCCCACCGTGCATTGTGCTTGCCCGATACAAACTCAAGCGCTTTCACAGAGTAAAACCCTCGCAGAAGCGTCGCGAGCAGCCCGAAGCGCAAGGAGCCGCACAGCGGGCGATGAGACATACCGTATGGGTATGCGAGGAGCACGCGCGCACGCGACGCCGCGATTCGGGCGAGCAGTAGCTTATGCGAGGGTTTTCAGGCGCGTTCGGCAATGCGCTCTCCCAGTAAACCCGATGGCCTGAACACCAGCACCGCGATCAGCACGAAGAAGGCGAACACGTCCTGGTAGTTGCTGCCAAAAACCCCGCCGCTCAAATCGCCGATATAACCCGCGCCCAGACTTTCGATCAGGCCGAGCAGCAGCCCGCCCAGCATCGCGCCGCGAAGGTTGCCGATGCCGCCCAGCACCGCCGCGGTGAAGGCTTTCAGGCCGAGCAGAAAACCCATGTAGTAATGCGCCAGACCGTAGTTGGCGCTGACCATCATCCCCGCCACTGCGGCAAGCGCCGAGCCCAGCATGAAGGTGACGGAAATCACGCGGTTGATGTCCACGCCCATCAGCTGCGCGGCGTGCTGGTTCTCGGCCACCGCGCGCATCGCGCGTCCCAGCCTGGTTCTGTGCACCAGCAGCATTAATCCCGCCATGATCGCCAGCGCCAGAATGAAAATAATGATCTGGATATCGTTAATGATCGCGCCGCCGATGCTGTGCGGACTGTTGGCGATCAGTTGCGGGAAGGAGTGGTACTCGCGCCCCCAGACCATCATCGCCAGGTTCTGCAGCACGATGGAGACGCCGATCGCGGTGATCAGCGGAGCGAGGCGCGGTGCGTGGCGCAACGGGCGGTAGGCGATGCGCTCGATGCCGTAGCCCAGCGCCATGCAACCCAGCATCGCGAACCCGGCGCTGAGCGGCAATGCCAGCAACGGCGGCACACCGATACCCAGCAATGCGGTCAATGAGGAGATTGCCAGCATCGCGCCGATCATCACCACTTCGCCGTGCGCAAAGTTGATCAGCCCGAGGATGCCGTACACCATCGTGTAGCCCAGCGCGACCAGCGCATAGACGCTGCCCTGCACAAGGCCGTTGATGATTTGCTGTAAGAAAATTTCCATAATTCCCAAACACAACCCGTTCGGGCTGAGCTTGTCGAAGCCTCTCGAAGTGGCCGCTCACCCTTCGACAAGCTCAGGGCGAACGGTATTGAGTTAATTGCTGTAAACAAAAACGACACGCGGACGTGTCGTTTGATGTTCTATTGGGCATCAAGGTGCCGCCGCTGCGGCTGCGCCCAGGGTTTCCAGCGGCTGCCATTTGCCTTGTTGCACCTGATACAGGGTAATGGCGCCACCCTTTAAATCGCCTTTTTCATCGAACTGGATCTTCGCCGTTACCCCGTCATGAGAAATACCTGCGAGCGCGGCCAGGTAATTTGCCGGCTCCACCGAATCGGCCTTTTGCATCGCGGCGATCATCACATTCACCGCATCGTAGCAATACGGCGCATACAATTGAATCGGCTGATACCTGGCGACAAAGCGCGTTTCAAATTCCTTTCCGCCCGGCATTTTATTCAGCGGCACTCCGGGCAGCGAGGCATAGCTCCCTTCTGCAGCATCGCCTGCCAGCTTGATAAATTGCGGGGTGTAGCCGCCGTCACCCATCATGAACTTCAGTTTCAGCGCGAGGGACTTGAGCTGCTTCGCCATCGGCCCAGCCTGCGGGTCCATTCCGGCGTAAAACAGCAGATCGGGCTGCTTGCCCTTTACCGCGGTCAGCACCGCGGTGAAGTCATATGCCTTGTCGTTGGTGTATTCGTGTGCGACGATTTGCGCGCCATTGGCCTGTGCGGCTTTGATGAATTCGTCCGCCAAGCCTTGCCCGTACCCGGTGCGGTCATCAATGACCGCGATTTTTTTTGCGCCAAGATTCCTGGTTGCGTATTCGCCCAGCACACGGCCTTGTTGTGCATCATTCGCCATAACGCGGAAAGCTGTTTTAAAGCCCTGCGCGGTGTAGGCGGTGGCGGTTGCGGAAGGCGAAATCTGCACGATGCCGTTGTCGCTGTAGATCCGTGAGGCGGGAATCGTCGTTCCTGAATTGAGATGCCCGATCACCCCGCTGACCTGGTTATCCACCAGCTTCTGCGCAACGATAGTGGCGGTCTTGGGATCGGCCTGGTCGTCCTCGCTGATCAGCTCGAAATGTATCCTGCGGCCGCCAATGAAGATACCCCGGGCATTGGCATCGTCTATCGCCATGCGCGTTCCGCTTTCGTTGTCTTTGCCGATATGCGCCTGCGGCCCGGTCAACGGCGCTGATGCACCAATGCGCACAGTCAGTTCTCCGGGTGTGTTCTGGCTTGGTGTGGCCGGTTTTTCACACCCAGCCAGCGCCAGCACGATGGCGGCAAACAATAGCGAACGGGCAGAATGAAATGACATGGTTAATCCCTTCAGGAAAGCGCGCAGATTATGCAGAGGCGGCGCGTTGCTTGTCAATTTTACGTGCAATGTGCAACAAAAAAGCCGGCTCGCGCCGGCTTCTTCGAGGATATTTACTCCTTAGTTCGCCAGACCCAGAACGAAGTCTACCAATGTCGCGCTGTCAGCTTCGGTGAGCTTCGGGTTAGCCGGCATAGGCATCGCACCGAAGGAGCCGGAACCGCCCTTGATCATCTTGGGAACCAGTTTAGCCTTGGCGCCTGCGTCACCCTTGTACTTTTTGGAAACGTCCATCCAGGACGGGCCAACCAGTTTCTTGTCGATGGCATGGCATGCCACGCAACTATGCTTCTTGGCAAGATCCGGCATATCGACTGCCAACGCGCTACCTGCGGCCATCAAACCTGCTGCTACAACCATACTTACAATGATAGACTTCATGTTGTGTTTGCTCCCTAATGGTGATTGAAAAATCCTAAAGAATGTGAAGGTCCTGCCTTCAATACCAATTCTAAACAACTCCGACTGCTTTGCATAGCCGCACGACCAGCCACCCGTGTCACTAGTTGGCTTAGCCATTCAACTTTCCAGACGGCAAGCCAATAACGCAATCCGGCTTCGTTGCGTTGACAGCTTATTTCAAAGACAGCACAAATTTTGCCAGATTCTTAAGGCCCGCCTCAATAACCTGCGGCTGGGCGGCATTACCATAACGCCCCGCGCGCCGCTGCCGTCCTTGGCGACCATGACCGCCAACCTGGCTTAAGATCCCGCATCACCGCGCTATTTTGACGCAATATCATTTAAAATAGACCGGCTGATTTTTTGTCGATTGCGTGGCAAGCGTAGCAATCAGGGGGTATATGAAAAGATTACATCGATTCGGCGCGGTACTCGACGATGAGGGTATGCCGGGCTCCCGCAGCGACCTTGACGGCATTTTCAATTGCATTTGCCGATTCCACGCACAGCATTGCTCGCCAGCCGTCGGGTTGTCCCAGATCGCCCATCCTGTCGGCCTTAGCCGTCCACGGAGTCCATACCACGGTGGAAAGGCTGCCGGACTTGGCGACCCGAACGCGCCGCTTTAACTTGTCGTCCTCAATCACGCACTCCGCGGCGGTGTTGATGTAAACGCGGTCGGTCTCACCGGCAAACTGGATTATGCCGTCCTGCTTCTTGAGCGTGGAGCCGCCCACTTTGTCCCAGTAATCGCAGCCTGACAAACCGGTCACGCGCACCGCGCCGATGTCGCCGATCCGGAAATAGGTATGCAAGGCTTCGCTGATCACAAAATCGGATTCCCCGGTGTTTTCGGTGGTCAGCTCCATGCGCAGCGTCTCGCCGACAATCACGGTCAGGTCCAGTGTGCAGGCATACGGCCATTGCGCCCGCGTATTCTCGTTTTCCTTCAGGCGCAGCGTCAGGCGCGTCGCGCCGTCCGGATCGCTGCCGGATTCGACTACTCGCCATGGCACAGTGCGTGCATAGCCATGTGCGGGAAAATTTGCTTCGGAAGCATGTGCGCCGAACCACGGCCAGCATACCGGCACGCCGCCGCGTATCGATTTGCCAGCTGCCATTTTTGCATCGCGTGACAGCCACACCACTGGCAAGGACTGGCTGCGGGGTTGCCAGGTCATCAGGTGCGCGCCCTGCAAACACAGCGATGCGCTCGCATGCGTGTTGCTGATTTCGGCAACGATCAGCCCGCTGGAATCCATACGAAAGTCCAGTTGCCCGTCGATGCCGAATTGCATATTCAATTGATGTGCCGTGGTCATGCTTTTCCCTTCTCGATTTGTGTCACGTCGCGTACCGCGCCTTTGTCTGCAGATGTCGTCATCGCGGCGTAAGCCCTGAGGGCGGCGGATACATGGCGTTCCCGGCTGGCCGGATGCCATGCCTTGCTGCCTTTCGCCTCCATCGCGGCGCGGCGGCGCTTCATTTCCGCATCGGAAACCGCCAGCGTGATGCTGCGCTGCGGAATGTCGATCTCGATGGTGTCGCCCTCTTCCACCAGGCCGATTGCGCCGCCCCTTGCGGCTTCCGGCGAAACATGTCCAATGCTCAAGCCCGAGGTGCCGCCGGAAAAACGCCCGTCGGTAAGCAGCGCGCACACCTTGCCCAGATCTTTCGATTTCAGGTAGCTGGTGGGGTAAAGCATTTCCTGCATCCCCGGCCCGCCCTTGGGCCCTTCATAGCGGATCACCACCACGTCGCCCGCCACGACCCGGTCTGCAAGAATCCCCGCTACCGCGTCGTCCTGGCTTTCGAATACCCGCGCGCGGCCGGTGAATTTCAGGATGCTTTCGTCCACCCCGGCTGTTTTCACGATACAGCCGTCCACGGCAATATTGCCGTGCAACACCGCCAAGCCGCCGTCCTGGGAATAGGCATGTGCCTGGTCGCGGATACAGCCTTGGGCGCGATCTGCATCCAGCTCCGGATAGTGCACGGACTGGGAGAACGCGATGGTGGTGCTGATCCCGCCGGGGGCCGCGCGGAAAAGGTTTTTCACTTCTTCGTCGCCGGTCTGAGAGATGTCCCACTGCCTGAGCGCATCGCGCAGGGTCGGGCTGTATATCGTTTTTGCATCGGCATGCAACAGGCCGGCGCGGTCCAGCTCGCCCAGAATTGCCGGTATGCCGCCGGCGCGATGCACGTCTTCCATATGGTATTCGGAGGAGGGCGCGACCTTGCACAGGGTCGGGACATGGCGCGACAGGCGATCCATGTCTTTCATCGTGAAATTCACTTCCGCTTCCTGCGCAATCGCCAGCAGATGCAGCACGGTATTGGTCGAGCCGCCCATCGCAATATCCAGCGTCATGGCGTTCTCGAACGCATCGAACGTGGCGATGGAACGCGGCAGCACTCCGGCGTCATCCTGCTCGTAGTAACGCCGGCACAGTTCGACGATAGTGCGTCCGGCGCGCAAAAATAACTGCTTGCGCTCGGCGTGCGTCGCCACCAAGGTGCCGTTGCCGGGCAGCGACAATCCCAATACCTCGGTCAGGCAGTTCATCGAATTGGCGGTAAACATGCCGGAGCAGGAACCGCAGGTCGGGCAGGCGGAGCGCTCGATGGCTTCGCATTCCGCGGCGCTGACTTTGTCGTCCGCTGCGGCGACCATCGCATCCACCAGATCGAGCCCGATGGTCTTGCCCTGCCAGTTGACCTTGCCCGCTTCCATCGGTCCGCCGGAGACGAACACCACCGGAATGTTCAGGCGCATCGCCGCCATCAGCATCCCCGGCGTGATCTTGTCGCAATTGGAGATGCACACCAGCGCGTCGGCACAATGCGCATTGACCATGTACTCCACGCTGTCGGCGATCAATTCGCGCGAGGGCAGCGAATACAGCATCCCGGCGTGACCCATCGCGATGCCGTCGTCTATCGCGATGGTGTTGAATTCCTTGGCGACGCCGCCCGCCTTTTCGATCTCGCGTGCCACCAGTTGCCCCATGTCCTTGAGGTGCACATGGCCGGGGACAAACTGGGTGAACGAGTTGGCGATGGCGATGATCGGCTTGCCGAAATCGCTTTCGGTCATGCCGGTGGCGCGCCACAATGAACGTGCGCCGGCCATGTTGCGGCCGTGCGTGGAGGTGCGGGAACGGTATTGAGGCATGATTCAGAATTCCGAAAGTGATTGAAAGTGACTAATTCTAAACCACCGGGCGATAGCGTGCCTTATCTCCCAAAAAACGAACGCACTTATCGGAATGCCGGTTACATCAAAACTGACAGGTAAACCCCCCCCATCAGATCCGGGCTTGATGTGGACAAACCCTTCAACAAGCTGATTGAGACGCTGCCACCCCCACTCAGCCTCTGTGTAATATCAATAGTTACACTTCGCTTTTCCTCGGTGTTTTCATTTGCCCTTTGCGCCGCATCCAGCCTCAATCCAGCTCTGAACTGGTCCCTCATTGGTGCAGTCACACCAATTGACCCATAAGCCACATTGTTTAAAGCATAGCTTTCTGGCACACCGACGACTTTGTATCCGACAGATGCAAAGTACGCTGTCGCTGCCCCAGCATAAAAAGTATCAAGTTGCGCAGCGTAGTCGTTTTTTCCTGTACCCAACCCCTTGTCCGCATTGGCAGTGCCGAATTTCACGTTACCCAGAATGTTCAGTGTCAGCGCATCCTCGCTATAGATGTTGTAGCCAACAGATGCAAGAACATCGCCCGGACCTGATTGGGTAATGGTTTGAGTGCCGCTCGCAGCGGGAGTCGTTGATCTGCCCCTGCCTCGATTCACACCACCGGTGCCGGGAACCACGTCGCCGTTGCTGGTAACACTGATATATGGAACCGTCAGGCTGAGCGCATAACCGGAGGTGGAATACTTGAATGCCAGCGGCAAATAGAAAATATCTGTGCTGGTCTCCCCGCCGTATTTCCCGGTACTGAATTCGACCCCGGCGCCAAAGGAAAGCGCTCCAACCTGAGCGGTCTCATCGGTTTCAGCAGAGCTGATGACAGGCAATAAAACGAACGCCATTAAGACAATCAATCGGCTCATAAACAGCCTTTCCAAACCAAATAAACAGGCAAATGCGGCCCCGATAATTGAAGCCGCATCTGCTCATCGCTTAATGTCAGCGATTACGACCTCCTGCCCCCATACCCCCACCTTGGCCCATACCTCCACCTTGGCCCATCCCTGCTCCTGGCCCTGCGCCTGCCTGGGCTGGCATATCGGGCAACGTTACACCCCTTGCTGCAGCTCTTTCCTGCATCAGCTTATGATGCTCCAGCCGGTACGCATCACGCTCCTGCTGGGTTTTCAGGCTGCGCATCATGGTCCTGTGCTCAATTCGTTCCTGTTCCGTCATCAGCTGGCTGCCATATATCTCGTCCTGAACTTGCTGGCGTGCCTGTGCTTGAGCCCTCACCGGCTCCGCAGCACTCAATGTGCCTGACGCTAACGACATCGCACCCGAAACCGCAATGACAATCATGGTTTGCTTGAACATAATATTCTCCTTGAGATAACTCTGAGTCTGAAAGTCCAATTGGACCCACACAGAAAGGGCGGCATTCAGACACAGCAAAACCCTTTCGAGCTTTTATTTTACGCCGGACATGGCACTTGTCTGTGACAATGGTCACGGTCCAGACGGTATTCAATTTCTAACGGCCACAATGTGGTAAATTCCTGTTCCATGTTAACCCACCCGCAATTCAATCCCATCGCCCTGCAACTCGGTCCGCTGGCCATCCACTGGTACGGACTGATGTACCTCGCCGGGTTCATGGCCTTCCTGTGGCTGGGACGCAAGCGCATCGCCCTGCTGAACCATCCGCAGATCGATGCCAAATTGCTTGATGATTTGCTGTTCTATGGCGTGCTTGGCGTAATCCTCGGCGGACGGCTGGGTTATGTGCTGTTTTACAAAGCTTCGTATTACTTTGCGCATCCGCTGGAAATTCTGGCGGTGTGGCAGGGCGGCATGTCGTTCCACGGCGGCTTTCTTGGCGTGCTGGTGGCGATGGTGTGGCTTGCCCACAAACGAAAGTTGCGCTGGCTGCAACTGACCGACTTCATCGCCCCGCTGGTGCCGCCCGGCCTGGCCTTCGGGCGGCTCGGCAATTTCATCAACGGCGAATTGTGGGGGCGGCCGACCGATGTGCCGTGGGCGATGATTTTCCCCAAAGTGGACAACCTGCCGCGCCACCCTTCGCAGCTCTACCAATTCGCACTGGAAGGTGTGTTGCTGTTCGCGTTGCTGTGGCTGTATGCGCGCAAGCCGCGTCCGGTCGGTGCGGTGTCCGGAGCATTCCTGATCGGCTATGGCAGTTTCCGTTTTCTCGCCGAGTTCGCCCGCGAGCCGGATGATTTCCTCGGTTTGCTGTCATTCGGCATGAGCATGGGCCAATGGCTGAGCCTGCCGATGGTGCTCGCCGGTGCGCTGATGCTGCGTTACAGCACACTTCACCCTCACCTCAATCCTCTCCCGCCAGCGGGGAGAGCGAAGCGAGGGGGGCGGAGTTAGGCAAACGAGAAAGGCAATTCTTAATCCTTGCGCTGCTTGACACCCGCAAGCCGCTTGACACCCTCATACCTCTGGCACACTATTCTCTCCGTCAAATACCACTGAAACTTCACTTTGGATGATATCTCTTTAGGCACGCTGCTTGGCGTGTTGTTGTTGCTGATAATCTTCGGCGCATGGTTTTCTGCCGCTGAAACCTCGATGATGGCGATCAACCGCTATCGCCTTAACAACCTGGTCCGCAAGGGAAACAAAAGTGCGAAGCTGACCTCCCGGTTGCTCGCCAAGGTGGACAAGCTGCTCGGCTCGATCCTGTTCGGTAATACCTTATTGAACGTGGCAGCCGCAGCCGTGACCAATGTAGTCATCATGCGGTTGTTCGGCGCCGGAGAATTGACCCTGTTGCTCGGAACGCTGGGCATCACCTTCGTGTTGCTGGTGTTCAGCGAGATCATGCCGAAGATCCTCGCTGCCAGCCATCCGGAACGCATCGCCTTGTCTTCCAGCTATCTGCTCGCACCGCTCATCACCTTGTTCCATCCGGTTGTTTCGGTTGCGACCGCGATTGTCAAAGGACTGCTGGGAATACTCGGGATCAAGGTACAAACCGACCAGAGCAAGCAAAAAATGACGATAGAGGAATTGCGCGGGCTGGTGCTGGACGCCGAGCATTTTTTGCCGCGCAAGCATCAGAAGATGCTGCTTAACCTGGTCGATCTGGAGCGCATCACCGTGAACGACGTGATGGTTCCGCGCAACCAGATCGAGGCGCTGGACATCAACGCCGGCACGGACGAATTGCGCCAGCAGATCATTACCTGCCACCACACGTTACTGCCGGTTTATGCCGACACGCAAAGCAACATCATCGGCATCCTGCATCTCAAGCGCGCTCCGGCATTGCTGCAGGAAACCGCACTCGACCTGGCGCAGCTGCGCGATGCGCTTAACGAGCCCTATTTCATTCCATCCGATACGCCGCTGCTCAAGCAGTTGCAGCAGTTTCAGGAGCGCCATGCGCGCCTGGGACTGGTGGTGGATGAATATGGCGAGTTGCTCGGATTGGTGACACTGGAGAATATCCTGGAGGAAATTGTCGGGGAGTTCACCACGCAATCCCCGTCGCAATCCGGCAAGTTTTTACGTCACGAGGACGGCAGTTTTTTGATGGAAGGCAGCAGCAGTTTGCGTGAGCTGAATCGTAAACTGGGATTGAATCTGCCGCTGGGTAGCGCCAAGACGCTCAATGGTTTGATACTGGAGCATCTCGAAGATATACCCGAGGCCGGTACCAGCCTGAAAATCGCAGGCTACCCGATAGAAATCATTCAGGTGCAGGATCGGATCGTGAAGGTGGCGCGCATTTTTCCGGCACAGCCTAAAAATCAACCATAGAAAACCCGCCTTTACAAGAAACGTAAAGCTCGGCATGATGCCAGTCAGTATCAGATAGTGACAAAAAGGGGACGCAATGGCTGTCGCGCAAAAATTCCAGAAAGAAAAAGCGAAAGAATATTCGTTTGCCTGGGAAGGCAAGGACAAGACCGGCAAGCCCGTCAAAGGCGTGATGCGCTCCCCCGGCGCAGCCAGTGTGTCTGCCCATCTGCGTCGCCAGGGAGTTAATGTCATTAAAGTAAAGCGTGAGCGCAGCAAGGGGGGATCAATTACTCCCAAAGATATCACGCTGTTCACCCGCCAGCTTGCTGTCATGATGAAATCGGGTGTGCCCCTGTTGCAGGCTTTCGACATTGTGGGAAAAGGGCATGACAATCCCGCCGTGGCAAGGCTGCTGTTGGATATCAAAACTGACGTGGAAACCGGTAGCAGCCTGGAACAGGCCTTCTCGAAGTATCCGCTGTATTTCAACGCCCTGTATTGCAACCTGATTGGCGCAGGCGAGGCTGCTGGTATTCTGGATGCGCTGCTGGAGCGTCTGGCAACCTACATGGAAAAAACCGAGGCTCTCAAGAGCAAGATCAAGTCGGCTTTGACCTATCCGCTTTCCATCATCGTGGTGGCGTTTATCATCACCGCCGTGATCATGATTTTCGTGATCCCCGCGTTCAAGGAGTTGTTCGAAGGTTTTGGCGCGAATCTGCCGGCACCGACGTTGGTACTCATGAATATCTCCGATATCTTCGTAACTTATTGGTATATGATTTTTACAGTGGTCGGCGGAGGCTTGTACACTTTCTTCTATTTCTGGAAACGCAGCAAAAAAGTCCAGGATGTCATGGACAAGCTGATGCTGAAACTGCCTATTTTCGGCGCGCTGATCCGCAAAGCCACTATTGCCCGCTGGACCCGTACACTGGCCACGATGTTTGCTGCCGGCGTGCCTTTGGTCGATGCCCTAGATTCGGTTGCCGGTGCGGCAGGCAATGTGGTGTATTTTGATGCCACCAAGGCAATTCAACGCGATGTCAGCACCGGAAGCGGCTTGACCGCATCAATGGAAAAAACCGGGCTATTCCCGAGCATGGTGTTGCAAATGTGCGCAATCGGCGAAGAGGCCGGTTCGCTTGACGGCATGCTCAGCAAAGTGGCCGACTTCTTTGAAGCCGAGGTGGACGATGCAGTGGCAGCCATATCCAGCCTGATGGAACCGGTCATCATGGTGGTGCTCGGCACGCTGATCGGCGGCATGGTGATTGCAATGTATCTGCCAATCTTCAAGATGGGCGAAGTGATTTAATGTGCCAGAGAACAGAGGGCAGGAATCAGGAATCAGGAATCAGGGATCAGGGATCAGGAATCAGGTGTCAGATATCAGATATCAGATATCAGATGGCCGACATGACTGAGCTATTCCATATCCTCCAATCTTCACCGCTCATATTCACCGGCATGTGCGCCGTATTGGGCTTGATGGTCGGCAGTTTTAGTTCCGACATAACCCGCAAGCAGATAAGTCTTCACTGAAACGGCCGACATGACTCAAATGATCCATATTCTCCAAACTTCGCCGCTCCTGTTCGTCGTTATGAGTGCCATATTAGGCTTGATGGTCGGCAGTTTTCTTAACGTGGTGATTCATCGTCTGCCGAAAATGCTGGAAATCGGCTGGCAACAGCAATGCGCCGAGTTGCGCGGGGAACAGCCTGCCCCCTCCACGCCTTACAACCTGATGGTCCCGCGCTCAGCCTGCCCGCAGTGTAATCACGCCATCAGCGCGTGGGAAAACATACCTGTCATCAGTTACCTGCTGTTGCGCGGCAAGTGCAAGGGTTGTGGAACGGCCATTTCGCCGCGCTATCCGATCATTGAGGCGATCAGCGGCATGCTGTGCGCTTATACGGCATGGAGCTTTGGTTTTGGGCTGGCCGCAGCCGGTGCGTTCCTGCTTATCTGGGCATTGCTGGCACTTACGGTAATCGACTTCGACACGCAACTTCTGCCTGACGACATCACCCTGCCGCTGCTCTGGGCGGGCTTGTTGCTCAACCTGTTCAGTGTGTTTACCGATTTATATAGTGCGGTACTGGGTGCAGTCATAGGCTATCTTGCGCTGTGGAGCGTGTACTGGCTGTTCAAGCTGGTCACCGGCAAAGAGGGGATGGGTTACGGCGACTTCAAGCTGCTTGCGGCACTGGGCGCCTGGATGGGCTGGCAACTGTTGCCGCTGATTATCCTGATGTCTTCGCTGGTGGGCGCGATAGTCGGCATCTTCCTGATCGTCGCTCTCAGGCATGGCCGCAACATCCCTATCCCCTTTGGCCCCTACCTGGCGTGCAGCGGGCTGATTGCCCTGTTCTGGGGAAAAACTCTGACAGAAGGTTATTTGCAGTTGCTCGCCGTCCCATAGACCCTTCGATTGAACTCGGGACAGGCCGCTTCGACAAGCTCAGGACAGACATGGCTCAGGACAGGCTGATTATCGGACTCACCGGCGGGATCGGCAGCGGCAAAAGCACCGTTGCCGCGCTGTTCGCGGAACATGGCGCGGGCATCATCGACACCGACGCCATCGCCCACCAGTTGACGCAAGCCGGCGGCGTAGCCATTGCGGCGATCCGCGCCGCCTTCGGTGACGATTACCTCACGGATGACGGCGCACTGGATCGCGCAAAAATGCGCGCGCTGATCTTTTCGGATGCCGCCGCCAAGCAACGGCTGGAGCAGATCCTGCACCCCATGATATTCGAACAGGCCAAGGCGCAGCTGCGGCTATTGCAGGCCAGTCCCTACATTCTCGTCGTCGTCCCGTTGCTGCCCGAGAGCCGAACTTTCCGGCAACTGGCGCAGCGCGTACTGGTGGTGGATTGCGATGAAAATACCCAGATTTCGCGAGTGATCGGGCGCAGCCGCATGACTGGCAAGGAAGTGCGCGCCATCATTGCCCGGCAAACTTCGCGCGCCGAACGGTTGCGGCTGGCCGACGACATCATCCATAACGATGCCGGCCTGGACAGGCTGGCCGAACAGGTTGCGACACTGCATCAGCGCTATTCGAAAATGCAAAACAGTAATTGACGAGGCAACGAAATCCCATATATCTTTCGCCATTGAATTTACCCGCCCAGACCGCCGTGATCGACTACGAATTTCCTCTCAACGAAAAAGTGCGCACCTTGTTGCGCCTTGAGGACTTGTTCGCGCGCATGGCGCACTTCTCGGCGCAAGATCACCGCATGGACCACCATGCCGCGCTGACCACCCTGTTTGAGATACTGGAAGTGGCCTGCCGCGCCGACCTGAAATCGGAGTTGTTGCAGGAACTGGAACGCCAGAAACGCGCGCTTTCCAGCCTGCATAATAATCCTGCTATTGTTGAAGACGCATTGGAAGCTGTTCTTGCGGATATCGACAGAGCTTCCGCAGACCTGCACAACACAACTGGCAAGATCGGTCAGCGGCTGCGCGAAAACGAATGGCTGATGGGTATCAAGCAGCGCGCCAACATGCCTGGCGGTACCTGTGAATTTGACCTGCCTTTCTATCACTATTGGCAGCAACAGGATGCCGGCTTGCGGCGTGAAAGCCTGCAAACATGGCTGGCCCCGCTCCTGCCTATACATAGCGGTTTAAAAATCCTCCTGCGGCTGATCCGCGAGAACTGCAAGGCTTATCATTTTGTTGCGCATCACGGCACTTTCCAGCAAATGCAGGGCGGGCGTGTTGCGCAGATATTGCGCGTCAGTATGAATAACGAGCTGGCCTGTACACCCGAAGTGAGTGCAAACAAATACGCGATTAATATCCGTTTCATCGTGGCGGACTATGCCGCAAAATCAACGCTGGTCGAATATGATGTGCCTTTCGACCTGCACTTTTGCACTCTCCCCTCATAATGGCAAACAAATCTCCGCCGATGGTCACCTGCCCGCATTGCGGCAAGGAACATCAATGGGACACCAATAACCGCTTCCGTCCGTTCTGCAGCGAACGCTGCAAGCTGATCGATCTGGGCAAGTGGGCGAATGAAGAATATCGTGTCGAACAGCGTGAGCAGGAATCTTCCGAAGAGACATCTATTCCGGATTCATTTCGAAGCTGAGACAAGGCGGCGACGAGCGTGCGACGCTGGCAGTGCAATTAGCACGACCAGGAGCACGCGAGGAAGCCAACGCAGTATCAGTGAAGAAATGGAAGCGGAATCACCAGGCCTGACGTAGTAGAGCGATACCGTGCGCGCCATGCTGCCACGCGGTTTGCTTATCGTTTTGCGTCAAGCCGCCCAGCGCATACACCGGAATGGATGACCCTGCCGCGATTGCCGCAAATCCCTCCCAGCCCAGATGCGGCGCCCCAGGATGAGATTGCGTTGGCAACACCGGGCTGAGCAGCGCGAAATCGCAACCCAGTTCCTCGGCGCGGCGCAACTCCCCCGCGTTGTGGCAAGAGGCCGCGCACCAGTCCACCTCCGGCCTGTGCCGCAAATCTGCCAACTGCGCGCCGGTAAGCTGCACCCCGTCCGCGCCGATCTCCTGCGCCAGGGCGACATCGGCATTGACCAGCAGAAGCGCGCCATGTTGGCGCACCAGCGGCAGCATTTTCAGCGCCAGCTCCCGCAACGCCTCGCGCGAATAATTTTTCTCGCGCAGCTGCACCAGCCGCAAACCGTTATGCAGCGCGGTCTCCAGCCGCCGCATGAATTCCTCCTCGCCCAGCTCGGCGGCATTGCTGATCGCATACAACGAAGGCAACTCCAGCGCGCGCAGGATCGGCGCGTTGGCGGGCAGCACCGGAGAAACAGTAATCCCGTCATTCCCGCGCAGGCGGGAATCCAGCGATTTAATTAAACTGGGTTCCCGCTTTTGCGGGAACGACGAAGCCGAAGTTTCCTGAGGTGGATAAACATCCGGAGGGCTCTGCCACGCAAACTCCTGCCCCTCATGCGGATGCAACTCGCCGCTCCACGCCGTCACGCGAAAAATATTCAGCCGCACCGTCGCATGGGGATAAGTGAACACGCGGGTAACCCACGGATAAGCGGTCTGCACCTCGATGCCCAGCTCCTCGCGCAACTCGCGCACCAGCGCATGGTAAGGGGTCTCGCCGGGTTCGATCTTGCCGCCGGGGAATTCCCAGTAGCCTGCCCAGATTTTGCCGGGGGGGCGTTGGGCCAGGAGGAAGGAGTTGTCGGGGCGTTGCAGGACAGCGGCGGCGACTTCGACGATTTTTAGTGGAGTCATTTTATAAAGGAAGTAGGGTGCATTCCATGCACCATGTTATTCACCAACGCACTGCATATCGCTTATATCACCCGTCCAATCCGATGGATAAATCCCATGCTGCACATACCGATGAAATGAGGAATATGGCCAATCCGCCACGCGCGCAACATGACCATGCTTGACCGGGTTGTAATGAATGTAATCTACATGCCGCTGCAAATCCAGATCGTCGCGGATTTGATGCTCCCAAAATCGCCGTTGCCAAACCGCCGATTCCTTGCGCAGAATTTTCGACTTGCTCAATGTTGCATCATGCTTGACCAGGTGCCCGCATTGTTTGCTTACCGCACGCTTGATGACCGCCCAACGTCTGGAAAAATCTGCATCGCCCTCCGGCAAACGCCAGATGCAATGCAAATGTTCCGGCAACAACACCCATGCCACGATTGCAAACGGCAAGCTGGCGCGTGCTGTTTCGATGCCGTCGCGCAAGGCATTACGAAAGGGTTCCTGAGTAAGGAGTTTACCGCGCCGGAAAGTATTCACAGTAAAGAAATACGTTCCTCCCGGCACATTGGCGCGACGATATTCAGGCATTTATCAGCACTTCAAAATTTGTAGGGTGCATTCCATGCACCATGTTGGTTTGTCGTGTGTTTGGTGCATGGAATGCACCCTACGCCTGTTCAATTAGGCCGTTCGCCCTGCGCTTGTCGAATAGCATCGCGTGTAAACATCAAAATCAAAACCGCCGGTGGTAGCCCGGCAGCTAGTCACTTTCTTTTGCTTCGCCAAAAAGAAAGTAACCCAAGAAAAGGCGACCCCGGTTTGCCGCCGCTTCGCGGTTCCCTGCGTTGCTCGACTGGTCAGGCGGCTGCGGAACTCGCGCTGCGCGCTCAGACAGTCCTCGCCGAAACCCCCCGACCAGCCTCCGCTACTCGGCGGCGCACAGGGGAGGAAAAGCGGAAACTCAAAACCGGAAAGCAGGTTTTGTAGGGTGCAATAAGCATAGCGCATTGCACCGAATGAAACACATACGGCGCAATGCCCGTTGGTTATTGCGCCCTACGCATGCTATCTATTTTTGTGTGGTGGCAAGTAAAAAGCGGGGGGTAGTCAAAAAGTTGTCCTCCATTTACCCGTAAGAAATTATTTTTTGTGCGCAATTCTTAAAGATTCGAAGGCGTCGATGAAGCGCTTTGCTTCATTTATGTCTTGTGTGTGATACACATAAATGCTGTTGTTTTCGCCGATGATTACTTCGACTAGGTAGGACTGAGCAGAGAATTTTTCTCGCGATATTAGTTGAACTCCTATTATCGAGTTGAAATAGATTCGATCACTTATATCGCGGTACAAAATATTACCTAAAGGATCGCGCTCTGAAACGCTGCCATAGCTCCATAATATATAGTTTTCGTTTATTTTAATGTGGTCAGGCTTCCATCTGGAGGACTGCATCATTGTTAGTTGCTCCACAATATCGGATGCATCTTTATTGCTCATTGTTGCTGTCGGCGCATATGCGATGTTATTGGTGGCGCAGCCAGTTAGGAATAACAAAATAATTAACACTAAAGCTGAAGTTGTGTTTTTACGCATTACGTGCCCCTTCTATTTGGGATTCAAGTTTGAAGTTAAAGTATTAGAGGATAACTGGAGATCACGTTCTATCACTCCGTAATGTATTCGCATGTTAGGCACGAGTCTAGCCAATAAAGTGCACATCACTTCTCGTCGTTTGCCGCACTCATGCGAATAAGCTGGTTGACGCGACTGAGTAGCTTAGCGGGTACATCATCACGACGGCCATTTATTCGTAGTGGTGAAATGAATAACTCATGAATAAAAAACTTTTCGCCAGTGCGACGAACCGGAAGAACTTGACCACCAAGCAACAGCCAAAGGCGTTCTACTTGCCGCCCATTCGATGTGTGGATTGGTTGAATGTTCATTTCGCGTGTCTCCTTTTAAGAACCGGTGATTTCTTGAAAGCCTTTGCTTCAAGCAATTCAAACATCTCTGCTGATTGACGCTGAACATCCTTGTACGCTTTGGTACCTGGAGCCTCCTTGTCTTCGATATAGCAAGCCGCCCAATCCAATTCGCGTGGAAGCCGCACTGCATAAATCCCGCAACCCCAACGCTCTTTGACATAGTGACGTATGTAGAACAATGGATCGTCCCTTACTGCCTCCATCGCTCTCATTGGACTGCTAGGCATTCGCTCAAGATTGTCGCCAAATATTCCGGCCTCTCGCGGTATCTCCAAGTATTTGAGCAACGCATCACTGCTCCGGAGGAAAATGATCAGTCGGCAAAAGAATGCATCCCGAATGAGATTAGCTTCACTGACAACCTCATTGAGCGCCTTCGCGGTGCTTTGCTCGACCTCTATATTTACTGATTTTGCCCCCTGCATCTTCAGCGCTCCACGGATGTGCCCCTTTGCACGCAAGGACAGATGACTCTGACTTAGGTCTTCAGCCAATTCCCCTGTCTCTCGTGCAATCATGTGGTTTAGGAACGGCGCACGGTTTAGAAACAAACCGCTTGCCTGTTTGGAAAAACTCTCCCAAAGTCCGGGCGGAACCTTGAAGCTGATTTTCTGCAATGACATTTTTACCTCCAAAGGTTTGTATTACGAGCACGCATTATCCGTGGCAAAGGAATTCCTCTGCAACATGTTTTTATAGAGGGTAACGGAAGAATTTGGCTAATTCAGAGGCGTTGCGCAAAGCTGCGCTCTTAAAAGGAACTTATGTATGTGGGCACGACGTGCCCACGCGGCAATTCAATAGCTGGTGGGCAACATGTTGCCCACCATGCGGGTTTATGGTTTTGGGTTTTCGATTTTCCTCCCCTGTGCGCCGCCGAGTAGCGCAGGCTGGTCAGGGGGTGTCGGCGAGGACTGTCTGAGCGCGCAGCGCGAGTTCCGCAGCCGCCTGGCCAGTCGAGCAACGCAGGGCACCGCGAAGCGGCGGCAAACCGGGGTCGCCTTCTTTTTGGTTACTTTTTCTTTGGCGAAGCAAGAAAAAGTGACTTGCTGCCGGGCAACCCCCGGCGGTGTAGATTTTGGTCATTCATGCTTCGACAGGCTCAGCACGAACGGCCATGACTGCCAAGCTGGTATCATGGCAATCAGTTTCAATGAGGTGTTGATGATGATTATCTCTGCATTGCGCGGCCGGTTAGCCGCAGTCGTAGTGTTCGGTTTGTTGAGTTTGCCGGTGTGCGCCGGGGAGGTGCGAGTGGCGGTAGCAGCGAATTTTGCTGGGCCGATGGAGCGCATTGTGCCGCTGTTTGAAAAAGAAACCGGGCATACGGTGAAGGTCAGCCTTGGCTCCAGCGGCAAGTTGTATTCGCAGGTCAAGGGCGGTGCGCCGTTCGATGTGCTGCTTGCGGCGGATGAGGCGATTCCGAAGCGGCTGGTGCAGGAGGGGCTGGCGGTCGGTGGTTCGCGTTTTGTCTATGCTTTGGGCAAGCTGGTGTTGTGGAGTGCGCAGCCGGACTTTGTGGATGCCAAGGGGGCTGTGCTCAATAAGGGTGGTTTCGGCAAGCTGGCGATCGCCAATCCCCGGTTGGCGCCTTACGGCGTGGCGGCTAAAGAGACGCTGGAAAAACTGACGATGTGGAATGCGATGCAGGGCAGGCTGTTGAGGGGCGAGGACATCGCGCAGGCTTATCAGTTCGTTGTGACAGAGAATGCCGAACTGGGTTTTATCGCGCTGTCGCAGATCATGAGCAACGGCAAGGTGAGTTCGGGTTCATCGTGGCTGGTGCCATCCGAAATGTATAAACCTATCCGGCAGAGTGCGGTGATGTTGTCCGGCGCGAAAGACCAGACAGCTGCACAGGCGTTCCTTGCTTTCCTCAGGAGCGAGAAAGCGGGGGCGGTGATGCGCGGGTTTGGTTATGAGCTGCCCTGACGGTCTTCGCAGAAGCGTTTAAATTTGCCATTTCCGAGCTCGGGGCGAACGGCCTTGGTAGGTGCGCTATGCGCACCATGGTGCATGGAATGCACCCTACGTCAGCTAGTGTCTAATTGCAATAATAAAAGATATTAACTAAAATACCACCTTCAGCGATTATTGCCGGAGGTGTGCCATGTCCCGAGTTGC
>MGWZ01000078.1 GCA_001801175.1 Gallionellales bacterium RIFCSPLOWO2_02_FULL_57_47
AACTCCTCGCACCGCATACTGTTTCCTGCTCACGCCTTGCCTCGCGTATGCGGGGCTTACTTGGCTCAGGGCGAACGGACTTATTCAGAGTTTCCTTAACTCCAGCGCAAGGCCAGCCAGGGAAATCACCTCTATGTCTGCCGCAATGCGGTAGCGTTCCGCACCGGGATAGACGACAAATTTGCGGGCAGGTGACAGATCCAAGCAAGCGGCATGAAAGCCGCGTTCTACCTTGGGTGCCAGGCTGCGCTTGACCTCAATAGCCCACAGGCTTCCGTCAGGCCAGGCCAGGAGCAGGTCGATTTCGGCACCACCGCTGCTACGGTAAAAATAGCCTTGCACTTGTGCCGGTGCGCAGGTGAGCAGATTTTCGATCACAAAACATTCCCAGCTTTGCCCGATAACCGGGTGTGCAAGCAGAGCTTCCTTGTCGGCGATATTGAGTAATGCGTGGACGAGGCCGCTATCGCGCACATACACCTTGGGCGATTTGACCAGCCGCTTGCCCAGATTGGCATGCCATGGAGGCAGGCGGCGCACGAGCAACAGGTCAACGAGCAAATCGAGATAGCTTGTTGCGGTTTTGGCATCAATGCCAAGGTTGCGGGCGAACTGGGCGGTGTTGAGCAAACCGCCCTGATGGTGGGCAAGCATGCCCCAGAAGCGGCGCAGGGTTTCGGCAGCGATGCGCGGGCCGAACTGTGGGATATCGCGCTCCAGATAGGTGCGGATGAAATCTTGCCGCCAGCGCAGGCTGCGTGCAGCATCGGCAGCGAGCAGGCTTTCCGGAAAGCCGCCGCGAACCCATATTTCGTCAGCCGGGAGTGCCTGCGTTTCCAGTACGTTGAAGGGTGCAAGCTCGAGATAAGCGATGCGCCCTGCCAATGTTTCGCCGGATTGTTTGAGCAATTCCAGGGATGCTGAACCCAATAGCAGATATTGCCCGGTACGGCGTCCTGCGCGTCTGCCCTTGTCGATCAACCCTCGCAGAACAGGAAAAAGACCAGGGGCGCGGTGAATCTCATCAAGAATCACCAGCTTGTCTTGATGGTCAGCCAGATAAAGTTCAGGTTGGGCGAGTTTGGCGCGATCCTGCTCGGACTCAAGATCGAGGTAAAGAGCGTTGTGGCTTTTGCCAACTTCCATTGCCAGGGTGGTTTTCCCGACTTGCCGTGGACCAAGCAATGCCACCGCAGGAGATTGGGCGATTGCGTCAGAAAGTTTGGCGTATAGAATGCGGGTTAACATGGTTGCAATTATGGAATGTAATTCCGCTAATTGCAATGAAGTTGGGACTGGACTGCCGCGTCGGCTGCGCCTCCTCGCAGAGACGGGGGACTTGTCATTGCGAACACAGTGAAGCAATCAGAGGGTTTCGTTGAATAGCTACTGCCCTGCCTGGATTGCCACGTCGCTTCACTCCTCGCAATGACCGTGGTGTGGGCTGCCGCGCCGGCTGCGCCTCCTCGCAGAGACGAGGACTTGTCATTGCGAACGCAGTGAAGCAATCCAGGGGGTTACGTTGAATAGCTACTGCTCTGTCTGGATTGCCACGTCATTACCTGCCACCATCAATTTGATTTGCACCGTCCGTACACATCGTCGAAACGCACGATATCGTCTTCACCCAAATACTCTCCGCTTTGCACTTCGATCATGACCAGATCGACAACACCGGGATTTTCCAGGCGGTGTTTGTGGCCGGCGGGGATGTAGGTGGATTCGTTGGTGTTGACTAAAATTTCCTGCTCGCCGTTGACAACCTTTGCCATCCCGCTGACTACGATCCAGTGCTCGCTGCGATGGTGATGCATTTGCAGGCTGAGGCATGCACCCGGTTTGACCTCAATGCGTTTGATTTTAAAGCGTGAGCCTGTTTCCAGTATGGTGTAAGTACCCCAGGGACGATGCACGGTGGTGTGCAGTCTGTGCGCTTCATGGCCTTCGGCTTTGAGGCGTGAGTAGAGATGCTTTACATCCTGGGAACGGCTGCGGTCTGCCACCAGAATGGCATCCGGTGTGTCGATGATGATGAGGTTGTTGATGCCTACGGCACCGACAATACGCTGGTTGCTCTGGATATAACAATTGCTGACATCATGCAGCAGGGCCTCTCCTTCAATGCGGTTGCCCTGGGCATCCGGCACAGTGAGATCTCCCAGTGCGCTCCATGAACCTATGTCGCTCCAGCCGATGCTGCATGGCACCACGGCGACGTTTTTGGATTTCTCCATGACGGCATAGTCGATGGAATCGTCGGGTACGCGTTCAAACGTTTCCGGGTCGATTTCGATCTGGATGTAGCCTTTGCCCTGCGCTTTGCGGGATTGCTCCAGGCAGGCGCGGGTGGCAGATAAAATGTCCGGGCAGTGCTGCTGCATTTCACGCAGCATGGTCCCAGCCGAGAAACAGAACATGCCTGAGTTCCACAGGTAGCGGCCTGACGCGACATATTCCCGGGCTTTTTCGAGGCCGGGCTTTTCGACAAAGCGCAGCACTGAGTTGCCGTCCGCTTCGATGTAGCCGTAGCCGGTTTCCGGCGATTCGGGGCGAATGCCGAAGGTGACAAGCTTGCCTTGCGCCGCCAGTTGCATTGCCTGCGCAACGGCTTGCGCAAAAGCGGGTTGATCGGCAATCAGGTGATCGGCGGCGAGCACCAGCAGGAAGGCGTCCTCGCCATGGCTGGCTGCCACTTGCAGTGCGGCGGCCGCAATGGCGGGAGCGGTGTTGCGGCCAAAGGGTTCGAGGATGTAGCTGTTTGAAATGCCTTTGTGCTGTGTGCCGGTTACTTCACGATACTCGTCCTCGGTCTTGAAAAGGAGTTCGCGGTTGGTAACCGTCAGGGTTTCGGCCACATCCGGCAGAACCACGCCGCGGAGCCAGGCTTTTTGCAGCAGGCTCTGCCCATCCGCCAGGCGGATGAATGGTTTGGGATGCAACTCACGGGAAACTGGCCAAAGGCGGGATCCTGCTCCGCCGCAAAGGATCGTCGGGATTAATTTCATGCGAGTAGTTAACTTAGTTGTAAGGTTGATGCTTCAGGTTGGCGATTCTACTTGCGACGTCTGGCTGCACACAAGGAGAATTGATCCCTAATAACGCCGTAGGAGCCCGGTTTATCGGGCGATTGTTGCACCAAGCTATCGCGCAATTAATTGCGCTCCTACAAGAGATTATGGGCATTAAGGAATTCCTCCGCTAAATACTGCAAAACACATCGCGCATCATCCCCACGAGTTTCAGGGTGCGCAAATCACCGATGCGGTAGTACACCCGGTTCGCGTCCTTGCGTGTCGCCAATACGCCCTTGTCGCGCAAGATCGCCAGATGCTGGGAAATGTTGCTTTGCGATGTGCCGACTTGTTCCACGATGTCCTGCACGCTGATCTCCTGATCACCGAGCACGCACAGAATCTTCAGGCGCAGCGGATGTGCAATCGCCTTGATGGCCTGCGCAGCCTGTTGAATGTCTTCATCCCTGTCAATCAGATTGTTTGCCATATCTATATCCCTGTTTAACCCGCGAGCCACCCGCCAAACCGGGCGAATTCGGCTAAAATACGCCCAATAAAATTACCATACACTAATATTCTACCTCAATGAACGTCACCCCTGTTTTGCTGCTGATTCTGGACGGGTTTGGTTACCGCGAAGAAGCGGATTTCAATGCCATTTTTGCTGCCCGCAAACCAAATTGGGATGCGCTCTGGCGCGACTATCCGCATACGCTGATCAACGCCTCGGAAAAATTCGTCGGCTTGCCGTCAAGACAGATGGGCAACTCCGAAGTGGGCCATCTCAACATCGGTGCCGGGCGGGTGGTGTACCAGGATTTGAGCCGCGTCGATGTGGCTATCGAGGACGGCAGTTTCTACTCCAATCCCGCGTTGAGCAAGGCGGTTGCGCTGGCCGAACAAAACAACAGCGCATTGCACATCATGGGGCTGCTTTCTCCGGGCGGCGTGCACAGCCACGAGAATCACATCTTCGCGATGCTGGAAATGGCGGCGCGCGCCGGTTTGAAAAAAATCTATCTGCACGCTTTTCTGGATGGGCGCGACACCCCGCCCAGAAGCGCTGCGCAATCGCTGCAACTGTTGCAGGCAAAATGCGACGCATTGGGTGCGGGGCAAATCGCCAGCATCATCGGACGTTTTTATGCAATGGATCGTGACAATCGCTGGGAGCGCGTTCAACCGGCTTATGAATTGCTCACCGAGGGCCGCGCCGAATACATTGCAGCAGACGCATTAAGCGGTTTGGAGCAGGCTTATACGCGCGGAGAATCAGACGAGTTCGTCAAGGCTACCGCCATTTGTCCGAATAACGCACCGGCGATCACGATGCGCGATGGCGATGCGGTGGTCTTCATGAACTTCCGCGCCGACCGCGCCCGCGAAATCACCCGCGCCTTGACGGATGAAACCTTCGGCAGCTTCGAACGCGCCTGTTTTCCAAAACTCGCCGGTTACATTACGTTAAGCAGCTATGGCGAGGATTTTCATTTGCCTTGCGCCTATACCCAGGAGGCCATGCACAATGGCTTTGGCGAATACATTTCGAATCTGGGACTGAGGCAGCTGCGCATCGCCGAGACCGAAAAATATGCGCATGTCACCTACTTTTTCAGCGGTGGCAGGGAACAGCCCTATCCGGGCGAAGACCGCATCCTCGTTCCGTCGCCAAAAGTCGCGACTTACGACCTTAAACCGGAAATGAGCGCGTTTGAAGTAACCGATAAACTCGAAGCCGCGATCCTCAGCCGCCAATATCATGCCATCATCTGCAACTATGCCAACGGCGATATGGTGGGGCACAGCGGCAATATGGCGGCTGCCACCCAGGCCATCGAGGCACTGGATATCTGCATCGGCCGCGTGGTCAAGGCGATGCAATCCATCGGCGGCGAAGTCATCATCACCGCCGACCACGGCAACGCGGAACAAATGATCGATCGCGCCACACATCAGGCGCACACCGCGCACACGCTGAACCCGGTACCCTTCCTGTATATCGGGCGCAAAGCCAGGCTTTCCGATGGCGGCGCGCTGCGCGATCTCGCGCCCAGCCTGCTGGCCATGATGGGTTTGCCGCAACCGGCGGAAATGACCGGGCACAGCTTGATTCAATTCGTAGGGTGCAATAAGCCTGTCCTGAGCGCAGTCGAAGGGCGTAGCGCATTGCACCAATGAGACGGCAATTCGGCGCAATGCCCGTTGGTTATTGCGCCCTACATTTACTACGGTACAGGGTTTTTCTGTTTCTTTCTGTCTTCTGTCTTCTGTCCTCTGTCCTCTGTCCTGCGGCTTATGCCGACGAACAGGATGATCTGAAAATCCTGCGCGAACGCATCATTGCGATGCAGCGCGAAATGGACAAAACCAGCGAATCAAGATCCGAGGCTGCCGACGCGTTACGTGAATCCGAAAGGGCGATCAGCGACAGCAACCGCAAACTCGCCGAACTCGCCGAACGGCAACGCGCGGCGGATATCAAACTCGGCAAACTGCAAGCGCAGGAGAAGAAATTGAATGCGAACCTGTCGGGACAACAGGCTTTGCTCGGTAAACTGCTCTACCAGCATTATCTCGGCGGCAAGCAGGAATATCTCAAGCTGTTACTCAGCAACCAGAACCCCAACCAGGTCACCCGTGATTTGCAGTATTACCAATACATCGCCCGCAACCGTGCAATCTGGCTTTCCACGTTGCGCGAAGATCTCACCGCGCTGAATGAGGTCAGCAATGCCACTCGCGAACAGCACACAGAATTGGCATCGCTTCGAACTGAACAGGCGGCGCAAAAAGGGATACTGGATAAAGAGCAGCAAACCCGTCAGCGGATGCTGGGTAATATCTCGAAGCAACTGCACCGACAGCGCCGCGAGATCGGCAGGTTGCAACGTGACGAGAGCCGTCTCGCACAACTGGTGGAAAAGCTGACCAGGATGCTTGTTCAACCGAAATCAAATTCTTTGTTCCGCAATGACCACCTTCCGGACAACCGCTTTGACGGCAAGCCGTTCAGCCAACTCAAGGGCAAGTTGACGCTGCCGGTCAGGGGCGCGGTCACCAACCGTTTCAATACGCCGCGACCGGACAGCACGGTGCGGTGGAAAGGCCTGTTTCTCAGAACTTCCAGCGGGCAGGCTGTCAAAGCGATTGCCGCCGGGCAGGTGGTGTTTGCAGACTGGCTGCGCGGCTTCGGCAACCTGCTTATTATCGACCACGGCAAGAGCTATATGAGCTTGTACGGCAACAACGAAACGCTCTACAAACAGGTCGGCGATGTGCTGCACGGCGGGGATATCATCGCGACTGTAGGGAACAGCGGCGGCAACGAGGATTTCGGTTTATACTTTGAACTGCGCCATAAGAGCAAACCGCTCGATCCAATAAAATGGATGGCAACTAAATAAACTTGAGGGAATTATGCGTCTTCTGGAAAAAACAGGTCTGATTGGTTTGGGTTTGGTCGCGGGCATCTCGGTCAGCCTGCATTTTGCTGCGATTGCCGACAAAGACACCCTCGCCACACCGCTGCCCATCGAGGAGCTGCGCGCTTTCTCCGAGGTGTTTGGGCGCATCAAGAGCGACTACGTCGAACCGGTCACCGACAAGAAGCTGATCACCGAAGCGATCACCGGCATGCTGAACGGCCTGGATCCACATTCCGCTTACCTTGATGCCGAGGCCTTCAAAGAGCTGAAGGTCGGTACACATGGTGAATTCGGCGGACTCGGTATTGAAGTCGGAATGGAAGACGGTGTTGTGAAAGTCATCTCGCCGATAGAGGACACCCCTGCCTACCACGCCGGCATCAAGAGCGGCGATTTGATCATCAAGCTGGATGACACGTTGATCAAAGGCATGTCGCTGAACGATGCAGTCAAGCGCATGCGCGGCAAACCGGGCAGCAAGATTACTCTGACGATATTTCGCAAGGACGAGCCCAAGCCGCTTACGATTACCCTGGTTCGTGCTGTCATCAAGGTGCAGAGCGTGAAATCCAAGCTTCTGGAATCTGGCTATGGCTTTGTCCGCATCACCCAGTTCCAGGAACAAACCAGCGAAAATCTTGCAACCGCACTTGAGAATCTCATCAAGCAAAACCAGGAGCCACTGAAGGGGCTGGTGCTTGATTTGCGCAACGACCCTGGCGGCCTTCTGACTGGCGCAGTCGGCGTTTCCGCAGCCTTCCTGTCCAAGGATGCGCTGGTGGTTTATACCGAGGGCCGCACCGATGACGCAAAAATGCGCTTGACTGCCAGCCCGGAAAATTATTTGCGCGGCAATAGCAGGGACGATTACCTGAAGAAACTGCCCGAGTCGATCAAAAGTGTGCCGCTGGTTGTGCTGGTCAATGCCGGTTCCGCGTCCGCATCTGAAATTGTTGCCGGTGCGCTGCAAGACCACAAGCGTGCGGTCATCATGGGCACGCAGACTTTCGGTAAAGGCTCAGTCCAAACCATCCTGCCATTGGGCAACAACACGGCGATCAAACTCACCACGGCGCGTTATTTCACACCGGGTGGACGTTCCATACAGGCCAAGGGTATCGTGCCTGACATTCTGGTGGAGGACCCGGCGACCGCAGGGCAGGACAGCACCTTCCGCTTGCGTGAGGCCGATCTGGATAAACACCTGCTCAATAACAAACCATCGGATGAAAAGCCCGATAGTACCGGCAAGAACAAACTTTCTGCTCCCGTTACCAATGGCGATGCAGCGAAACCCGTTCTTTCCGAATTCGGCACCAAAAACGACTATCAGCTCACTCAGGCTTTGAATCTTCTTAAAGGAATGCAGATACTGAAAGGCAAGTAATTCTGCCACCGCGGGGTCGAAATGGTTGATCTATCCGAATTGGATAAACAGCGCGATATCGTATTTAGTGCGGACCCGCCCGGACAGGTTGAGCGCGCCTATCAGCTTCTCTCCGGCATGCCCGGCTGCAAGGTCGAGCATGTTGCTTCCGCAAATACGCTGCGTGTCTCCTACAATTTGCACGAGCATACGCTCGAGGGATTGGAAAACGGCTTGACCGAGGAAGGATTCCATCTCGATCATAGTATGCTGCATAACATCGGCCGAAAGGTTATTTACTACTGCGAAGATACCATTTGCCACAATCTGGATATCCCCGCATATCCCACAAAAAAGAACGAGCGCGCAGTATTCGTCAAGGCATATGACCAGGCGCCACACGGCGACCACGACGATACACCGCCGGAACTGCGCGTTTACTGATAAATTGAATCAACCCATTCAATAAAAAAGCCCAACACAAGGTTGGGCTTTTTTATTGGTAAGGAATCAGCTTGCACCCCATCATTTAATCTTCCAGCACCGGGCAGGCGTCACACTCTTACTCCACGTGTTGCCTCACGTAAAAAGCTGAGTGAAACCTGATTCGTTGCCTCACCTAAAAAGCTGAGTCAAATTGCACGGTTTTCATGGTTC
>MGWZ01000079.1:0-3378 GCA_001801175.1 Gallionellales bacterium RIFCSPLOWO2_02_FULL_57_47
CTTATGATAGCCAAAGCGAAAACTCCTCGCACCGCATACTGTTTCCTGCTCACGCCTTGCCTCGCGTATGCGGGGCTTACTTGGCTCAGGGCGAACGGTCTGGCTGATATGCACGCTGACGCAACCCGCGTCGAACTGGAACCGGTGACCGGCCGCACCCACCAGCTGCGCGTGCATCTGGCAGCGATCGGGCATCCGATTGCAGGCGATGCGTTGTACGGAGGCAGCCCGCCCGGGCGGTTGTTGCTGCACGCCTGTTCGCTGAGCTTTGCGCATCCGCTCAGCGGAGAGCCGTTGACCACGGTGTGCGAACCGCCGTTCTGAACACCTGCCGATGCTATACTCACGGTCGCTTAGATTTAACCCAGATAATCCATTAGCGCGAAAACGACGTTGCAGGAGCGGCTCCTGGCAGCGATTCGCACGCAGGGCGTGCTCCTATGCCGAATATTTTCGGCTTTGTAAGCCTAATGGACCATCTGGGTTTAACCAACCCAGAGGAACAGAATGAAAAGATTTTTGATGTTGTTGACGATTGCCTTGACCAGTCTGAGTCTGTTTGCCGCAACGGCGGAAGCCCGGCGTTTTGGCGGGGGCGGCAGCTTTGGCAAGCAGCGGACAATGACTCCGCAACAGGCTCCAAAGGCGCCTGTGGCAGCGCCCGCTCCGACTCCCGGCGCAACGCCTGCCCCGGCCGGCAACAAGTGGCTCGGCCCGTTGGCTGGCCTGGCAATTGGCGCGGGCTTGGGCGCGATGTTTGCGGGCGGTGGCATGGGCGGCGGTATGGGCGGAATTCTGATGGCGTTGCTCGCCGCCGGCGCGGTGATGTTGCTGATATCGAAGTTTCGCAGGCAGCCGCAACAAACCGCGATGCAATATAGCGGAGCGGGTGCGCCGCTCATCGAACCGCAATCAGCACAACAGCCGGTATACGGCGGCAGCGCCGCATCTGCTGCAGCCTCATCTACCAGTCAGGGCAACATCCCGGCGGACTTTCCGGCGCAGGCCTTCCTGCGCAGCGCGAAGACTACCTTCATCCGCCTGCAGGCCGCGAACGACCGCAAGGACCTGAACGACATCCGCGAATACACCACGCCGGAAATGTTCGCGGAAATTTCGATGCAGCTGCAGGAACGCGACAATGCGACGCAAAAGACCGATGTGCTCGCGATCCATGGCGACCTGCTGCAAGTGGTGAACGAGGGCGACCTGGCGATTGCCAGCGTGCGCTTTACCGGCCAACTGGCGGAAAACAATGGCGCGCCCGAAAGCGTGGATGAAATCTGGCACGTGCAGAAAAACCTGCGCGACGACAAGTCGGTATGGCTACTGGCCGGGATCCAGCAAACCACCTTGCACTAATTTGTTGTGTTCGCCCAAATTTCTGCTGCGGCTTTGAATCACGAATTTGTCCCGGATAAGCTTATAGTCCGTCATTCCGGCGCAGGCCGGAATCCAGCAAGAACATACATCCCGCGAAGCGGACAAAGCCGCACCAGCGCGGCAATCCTGGTTACTTATACCAAACGAATTTCTGGATTGCCACGTCCCGCGCCGCTAAGCTCGCGGCTAAAGGCGCTACTCGCAATGACAGCACTCCCCGTCACTGCGAGGAGGCGCAGCCGACGCGGCAGTCCAGCAGCGCAGCGCCATACCAAGCGAAAACCTTCTGGATTGCCGCGGCCCTGCGGGCCTCGCAATGACAATCTAAAATACGTTTCCCTGGATATCGCGCCGTTTTATTTTGCCTGCAGCCCATAAACATGCGCATATTTCGTTTAACAAAAATCGTTTTTGTCGTGCTGCGTTTCGGGCTGGACGAGTTTCTGCTCGCCCATGAGCGGGTGCGCTGGATGCGCGTTCCGCTGAACATGCTGCTGTTCCTGCGCAACAACAAGAGGCCGCGCGCCGTGCGCTTGCGTCTTGCGCTGGAAAACCTCGGGCCGATTTTCGTCAAGTTCGGGCAGGTGCTTTCCACGCGGCGCGATTTGATGCCGGCCGACATCGCCGACGAGCTGGCCAAATTGCAGGATCAGGTGCCGCCCTTCCCGTCTGCGCAGGCCGTCGCCGTGCTGGAAGCCGCTTACGGCAAGCCGTTGAGCGAAGTGTTCAAAAGCTTCGAGGAAACGCCGGTAGCCAGCGCGTCGGTTGCGCAAGTGCATTTTGCGGTGCTGCCGGATGGCCGCCATGCCGCAGTCAAAATCCTGCGGCCCGGCATAAGTAATGTCATCGCCCATGATGTCGCCTTGCTCAAAGTGGCGGCGGAGCTGGTGGAGAAACTCTGGGCGGATGGCCGCCGTCTCAAACCGCGCGAAGTGGTCGGCGAATTTGAAAAACATCTGGGCGATGAGCTGGACCTCACCCGCGAGGCTGCCAACTGCAGCCAGCTCCGGCGCAATTTCGCCGATTCGCAATTACTGCTGGTTCCCGAGGTGTACTGGGATTTCTGCACGCCTGACGTTATGGTGATGGAGCGCATGTATGGCATCCCGATCAGCCAGGTGGACGCGCTGCGTGCGGCAGGCCTGGACATTCCCAGGCTTGCCGCAAACGGCGTGGAGATTTTTTATACGCAGGTGTTTCGCGACGGCTACTTTCACGCCGACATGCACCCGGGCAATGTGCAGGTGGCCGCGAACGGCCAGTACATCGCGCTGGATTTCGGCATCATGGGCACGCTGACCGATGTCGACAAGCGTTATCTCGCGCAGAACTTCATCGCCTTCTTCCGCCGCGATTACAAACGCGTCGCCGAGGTGCATATCGAATCCGGCTGGGCTCCCGCCGAAACCCGCGTCGACGAGCTGGAATCGGCGATACGCGCGGTCTGCGAACCGATCTTCGACAAGCCGTTGCGCGAGGTTTCCTTCGGCCGCGTGCTGCTGCGCCTGTTCCAGACATCGCGCCGCTTCGGCATCGAAGTCCAGCCGCAACTGGTGCTGCTGCAGAAAACGCTGCTCAACATCGAGGGACTGGGCCTGCAACTGGATCCCGAGCTGGACCTGTGGAAGACCGCCAAACCGTGGCTGGAAAGCTGGATGGCCGAACAGGTGGGGTGGCGCGGGTTCATCAAGTCATTACAGGTCGAAGCGCCCAACTACGCCAGCTTGTTGCCACAGCTGCCGCGCCTGCTGCACCGCTATCTTACCAGCGATACCGGCAACAGCAGCGACGAAACACTGCGCAATATCCTGGAGCAGCAGAAACGCTACAACACCCTGCTGACGATCGTCTGCCTGCTGCTGTTCGCTCTCTTCGCCTGGGAAATTTTCAGGTTCAGTTTGTAGCCCGGAAGCAGCGCAGCGAATTCCGGGAGCGATCATCCCGGATTCCATTGCATTCCATCCCCGTTACGCTTGCCAAGGCCGGAATGCGTAA
>MGWZ01000079.1:3588-9195 GCA_001801175.1 Gallionellales bacterium RIFCSPLOWO2_02_FULL_57_47
CTGCAATGGGATGGTGTGCAGAATGGGGCTCAGATAGCCCGCGTGTTCGGGCATTTGCATGATGTGGATGCCGTCTGCTTCGCGAATATGCGTATCCGCATCGGCGAACACATACAGCTCGCCGCCGCGCGCGCGCACTTCCTGCAGGTTGGATTTCAATTTCTCCAGCAGCGCGTCGTTCGGCGCGACCGAGATCACCGGCATGTAATTGTCTACCAACGCCAGCGGCCCATGCTTCAGCTCACCGGCCGGATAGGCTTCGGCGTGGATATAGGAAATTTCCTTGAGCTTGAGCGCGCCTTCCAGCGCAATCGGGTAATGCGGACCGCGACCCAGGAACAGCGCGTGGTGTTTGCTGGCGAACTGCATCGCGAGTTTGGCGATTTGCGGTTCCAGTTCCAGTACTTTTTGCACCGCGCTGGGCAAGTGGCGCAGCTCATGCAGATGCTGCTGCTCCTGCTGCGCGGTCAAACGGCCGCGCGTTTTGGCCAGCACCAGCGTCAGCAGGAACAGCGCGGCAAGCTGCGTGGTAAACGCCTTGGTCGAGGCCACGCCGATTTCCGGCCCGGCGCGGGTCAGCAGCCGCAGTTTGCACAGCCTGACCAGCGCGCTTTCCGGCACGTTGCAGATCGCCAGCGTGTGGATATGCCCCAGACTTTTGGCGTGATTCAGCGCGGCCTGGGTGTCGGCGGTTTCGCCGGATTGCGAGATCACCACCACCAGGGTCTTCGGATTCGGCACGCTGGTGCGGTAACGGTATTCGCTGGCGATTTCCACGCTGCACGGAATCCCGGCGATCTCCTCCAGCCAGAAGCGCGCTACCAGGCCCGCGTGGTAACTTGTTCCGCACGCCAGAATCAGGATGCTGTTGATATCGGCAAAAGTCGCCGCCGCTTCCGCGCCGAATATGCCCGGCACCAGCGACTGGCTGTTGCACACCGACTCCAGCGTGTCCGCCAATGCCTGCGGCTGCTCGTGGATTTCCTTCTGCATGTAGTGGCTGTATGCGCCCAGCTGCACGCTCGCATTGCTCAGTTCGCTGAGCACCACGACACGTTCTGCGACCTTGCCGGTCGCATCAAAAATCCGGTAACCGCGCCTGCCCAGTTCGACGACGTCGCCTTCCTCGAGATACACCACCCTGCGCGTCACCGGCAACAGCGCGGACACGTCCGAAGCGACGAAGTGTTCATCGTTTCCCACGCCCAGCAGCAGCGGGCTGCCCCGGCGCGCGCAGATCAGCTGGTCGGGATTGTCCGCAGCGATCACGCCGATGGCGTAAGCGCCCACCAACTCGGCAAGCGCAGCCTGCGTGGCTGCCAGCAAGGAATTGCCGCGCGCGTAGTGGCTGTGGATCAGGTGCGCGATGACTTCGGTATCGGTGTCCGAAGTAAATTCGTAACCCTCAGCCGTCAGGAGCGTGCGCAGTTCCTCGTAGTTTTCGATGATGCCGTTGTGCACCACCGCGATGTGATCTTTGCTGATATGCGGGTGGGCGTTGCGCTCGCTGGGCACGCCATGTGTCGCCCAGCGGGTATGCGCGATGCCGATCAGGCCATCCGTTGCGGCGCTCTTTGCGGTAAGTTCAACCACCCTTCCGGTACTGCGCACCCGCACCAGTTTCGCGTCATGCACCACCACCAGACCGGCCGAGTCATAACCGCGATATTCCAGGCGTTGCAGCCCTTCCAGCAAGATCGGCACAACATTGCGCTGCGCCACTGCACCTACGATTCCGCACATTTTTAAACTCCAATGAAATACTACACACCAACCCCCTCAGTCCCCCCTGTCAGGGGGAAGGTGTGGCTCCTCCCCTGACAAGGGGAGGCTGGGAGGGGTTAACAGCCAAATGCAGACGTGCTCTGCCCGGCATTATTTCTACGGCGGGTGGAACCCGCCCTACGTTATTTTTTCTTCGTCGGCCGCTTCCATCCGGCAATAGTCACCTGCTTGCTGCGCGACAACGTCAGCTCGCCCTCCGGCGTGTTGCGGGTAATCGTGGAACCGGCGCCGATAGTCGCGCCCTTGCCCACCGTTACCGGCGCGACCAGCATTGTGCCCGAGCCGATGAACACATCGTCCTCGATGACCGTGCGGTGCTTGTTCGCGCCGTCGTAGTTGCAGGTGATCGTGCCCGCCCCGACATTTACCCGGCTGCCGACCGTGCTGTCGCCGATGTAGCTGAGATGATTGGCCTTGCTGTTCGCCGCGATCTCGCTGTTCTTGACCTCGACGAAATTGCCGATATGCACCCCGTCGTGCAGCCTGGTGCCGGGGCGCAAGCGCGAGTAAGGTCCGATGCGGCAGTTAGCGCCCACTTTGCTGCTGTCGATATGGCTGTACGGCGCAATGTCCGTGTCATTGTCAATACTGGCATTCCTGATAACGCTGTAAGCGCCCACTCGCACGTTATTGCCCAGGCTCACGTCACCCTCGAAGATGCAGCCGACATCGATCTCGACATCGCGCCCGCAACTCAGTTTGCCGCGCACATCGATGCGCGCCGGGTCTGCCAGCGTCACGCCATGCACCAGCAAACGCCCCGCCTCGACCAGTTGCCAGGTGCGCTCCAGCACCGCCAGTTGCGCCTTGCTGTTGATCCCATGTATTTCCCACTCCTGGGCAGGCTGCACGGTATGCACCGCGACACCCTGTTGCACGGCCATGCTGACGATGTCGGTAAGGTAGTACTCACCCTGCGCGTTATTGTTCTGCAACTTCGCCAGCCAGCCGCGCAACATTTTCGTCGGCGCCAGCAGGATGCCGGTATTCACCTCATTGATCTCGCGCTGCTCGGCGGTGGCATCTTTTTCCTCTACGATACTCAGCACATCGCCCTGCTCATTGCGCACGATGCGCCCATAGCCGGTGGGGTTGGCAAGATTCACCGTCAGCAGCACCAGGCCGCTGCCCGCCTGCCGCATCTGGTGCAGGGTGCCGTGCTGGATCAGCGGCACGTCGCCGTACAGCACCATCGTATCGCTGTCGTCGCCAAGATGCGGCACCGCCTGCTGCACCGCGTGCCCCGTGCCGAGCTGCGGCTCCTGTATGACGAATTTTGCGGAATACTGCTGCATCGCCTGCGGCACGGCTTCCCCGCCATGCCCGTACACCACACAAATCAGTTGCGGCTTGAGTTCAGACGCGCGGTCCAGGACATGCTGCACCAGCGGCTTGCCCGCCAGCGCATGCAGCACCTTGGGTTTAGCGGAATACATGCGCGTGCCTTTGCCGGCGGCGAGGATAACGATGTTCAGCGGGGTCATGTTGATTTCTAAAGGGGTAAATTAAATGCTTTGATGTCTTGCGCCTACGGTTTAGCCAGCACGTTTTCGAGTCGTGGTTTCCTGCGTTGCGGTTGTTTCGACAAGCCTTCCGGTTACAAATTTATGCAGAACGCTGGATAGCAGGGTTTGATACGGCATGCCTTCTTCCGCAGCGCGCGCCTGGAGTTCTTCAAGATCACGCGAAGACAGTCGCACATTCACACGCCGATCCTTGGCGAGTGCCGTGCGCGCGTATCCGGCATAGCGTGCGATTTCCTTTTTTGCATTCGGAATGGTTCGCCATTCGTCACGCTCAAAAGACGCAAGGATTTCTTCCTCCAGTTTATTCTTTGCCATATTCATTCTCCGCCCAGATATTTTTGCGTTGCCTTGCGGCTTGGGATTATCGTTTTGAGGAAAATTTCCTGATCCGTTTCCACGAACGGCACGATGTAGGCATAACCGCGCAGCTTTACGATAAACAACCGTTGATTTGCATATTTTTCGCGGTTCGGGTGCACTACAACATCCAGTAAAGACCCGCGCTCCATTGCGGTGATAACCTGCTCAAACGAGACACGCCGCTCATTCTGCAACTGAAGGTTTTTCTCCTTATCCCAGCGAAATGCTTTCATCGGCGTATCGTATATTGTTGTGTGCTTTTTGTCACCACATGCGCGCGCAAATCACCTGTCCAGCGGACTGACCACACCCCGTCCGCCCTTGTTCAGCACATGGGTGTAGATCATCGTCGTGGATACATCCGAATGGCCGAGCAGTTCCTGCACTGTCCTGATGTCATAGCCGCTTTGCAGCAGATGCGTGGCGAACGAATGACGCAATGTGTGCGGCGTGGCGGGCTTGACCAGCCCAGCATCACGCACCGCCTGTTTTACCGCGCGCTGAACCCCCTTCTCATCCACATGATGGCGGCGCGTTTTGTCAGAGCGCGGATCAACCGACAAGTTTTTCGAGGGAAACACATACTGCCAGCCCCAGTCGCGACCGGCAGTCGGATATTTTTTGTCCAGCGCAAAAGGCAGATACACTTCGCCGAAACCCTGCGCCAAATCCTCTTCGTGTAGTGTTTTTACCTTGGCCAGATGCGCCTTGAGCGGCGCAACCACTACCTCCGGCAGCATCGTCACCCTGTCCTTGAAGCCCTTGCCTTCGCGCACCAGAATCTCGTGCTGCGCAAAATCCACATCCTTCACCCGCAACCGCACCGCCTCCATCAAGCGCATTCCGCCGCCGTACAACAACGAGGCGATCAACCCATGCGTGCCGGTCAAATGTGACAACAACGATTGCACCTCACTCACCGTCAATACCACAGGTAATCTTTTAGGTGCCTTGGCCTGTGTGATGTTATCCAGCCACGGCAATTGGATTTCCAGCACCTCACGGTAAAGAAACAACAAAGATGACTTGGCTAAATTCTGGGTAGAAGCTGCGACTTTACCGGCCACAGCAAGATGCGTGAGAAAAGCCTCGATGTCCCGTGCCCCCAAGTCTTTCGGGTGGCGCTTGTCGTGGAAGTAAATATAGCGTTTAATCCAGTCAGTGTAGGTTTGTTCAGTGCGAATGCTATAGTGCTTCACCCGCAACTTATCGCGAACCTGATCAAGCAATCTGGGGGGATTTGCAGTGGTGTTTTTATCGGAAATTTTGGGGGGTGCCATAATTTCACCTCACTTAAAAACAATGGGTTGCAGAACGCTTCCCAGATTGTACACCTCGAAGGTGCCTTTCCAGGCATTTTTTAGGGTGTCTACTTTACGTTAGGGTCACTCAAGGGAGAGAGAGCATGAATCTTAAAGAAATCACTCAGCAGTATCGTGGGGCAACCCTGCCAAAGTTGATTGAGAAACAAATCAAGTCGCTGGATGAAGACACATTGCTGCAAGCTATACGCGGCACATACGAACATTTTCCAATCGAATTTCGTCCGCAGGTTGATGCTTATACGCTGGCCTACTCTCAGAAGTGGTTCGGCCCACACATCCTTACAGCGGACTTGGGTGACATATTCAGTGACACGATTCAAGACATAAAGGGCATGGCCACAGAAGCTGGTGTGTCGCTGAATGACGATCAAGTATTCGACATGTTCAATCTCATTGTTATGCGAGTCTCGTTCTTTGCCCATACTAAGCCGGGTTTACGCAAAATGTTGGGTATAAAAAAGGGTTGGTTTTCATGAATCCGAACCCTAACCCTACGCTCAAGCGGGACTGCGCAAAAGCGCGCAGCCCCTTAGCTCCACGTTGACGCTGTAGAAAAACTCTTTTTTCGAGCAATTGCAGACATAAAAAAGCGCGGTGATTCCGCGCTTTTT
>MGWZ01000080.1:0-8490 GCA_001801175.1 Gallionellales bacterium RIFCSPLOWO2_02_FULL_57_47
ACCAGCCGCCTTGGGCGGCTCATGGTTTTATCAGCGCCTTTGAGGCGCTCACCCAATAAGCCTCCGGCTTTGCCGGAGGTAATTTAACTCCTGCATGGCAGCTTATGGCACCAGCCAGTATGTCATCCGATACGATGCCCGAAAGCTGCCGATCATCACGGGTCGAAACCGGCACTGAGCGGGCTACCGTGAGTGTAATCGACACCGTTAACCCTGTTCTGCTTTCAGTTGCATCGCCTCCCGCTCCGGCGCTTACTTGACGCGCATTCCCGGCTGCGCCCCGTCATCCGGGCTGAGGATGAACAAGCCGGGCGCTTCGCCGGAAGCCGCCAGCACCATGCCTTCCGACATGCCGAACTTCATCTTGCGCGGCGCGAGGTTGGCGACCATTACCGTCATGCGTCCCTTGAGCTTTTCCGGATCGTAAGCCGATTTGATGCCCGCGAATACGGTGCGCGGTTTTTCCTCGCCGATGTCCAGCGTCAGCTTGAGCAATTTTTCCGCGCCTTCAACATGCTCCGCGTTGACGATCCGCGCGACGCGCAAATCAATTTTGCTGAATTCGGCAATGTCGATGAACGGCTCGAATTCCTTCTCCGCGCGCGCGGCTTCCTTGTTGGCGGTGTGCTGCTGGTGCGCGGCATGGCGCTGTTCGGATTGCACCTGCGGTTGCAGGGATTCCTGATTCGCGGCGACCATCGCTTCGATCAGTTTGGGATCGAGGCGGGTCATCAGGTGTTGATATGTGTTGATGGTGTGTCCGGCGGGCAATGCCTTCCAGATGTCATTCCAGGCCAGCGGAGAAATGTTGAGGAAGGCTTCGACTTGCGCGGCCAGCATTGGAAGGATAGGCTTCAAATAGAGAGTCAGGTCGCGGAACAGGGTCAGCGCGGTCGAACATGTTTCGTGCAGTTCGGCGTCTTTGTCGGCGTGTTTTGCCAGCTCCCAGGGTTTTTTCTCGGCGATGTACTGGTTCGCCACATCGGCCAGGTGCATGATTTCGCGCAGGGCACGGCTGAAGTCGCGTTGCTCGTAACAGTGTGCAATTTCACCGCTGTTGAAGGCTGATTGAAATTCGGTGGTGGCAGCCGAATCGATATTGCCCAGTTTGCCGTCGAAGCGCTTGCTGATGAACCCGGCGCAGCGGCTGGCGATATTGATGTACTTGCCGATCAGATCGCTGTTCACCTTCGCGATGAAATCTTCGAGGTTGAGGTCGAGGTCTTCCATCGTGCCGTTCAGTTTCGCGGCGTAGTAGTAGCGCAGGTATTCGGTGTTCTTGATGTGGTCGACGTAGCTCTTCGCGGTAATGAACGTGCCGCGCGACTTGCTCATCTTTTCGCCGTTGACGGTGAGGAAACCGTGCGCGAACAGTTTGGTCGGCGTGCGGAAACCCGCGTGTTGCAGCATCGCGGGCCAGAACAGCGCGTGGAAGTACAAAATATCCTTGCCGATAAAGTGGTACAGCTCTGCGTCTGAGCCCTGCTTCCAGTATTCGTCGAAATTCAAGCTTTCCTGAATCCCGGATCCTGAATCCTGAATCCTGCCGTCGCACAGTTGCCTGAAGCTGCCCATGTAGCCGACCGGCGCGTCCAGCCATACATAGAAGTATTTGCCCGGTGCGTCGGGGATCTCGAAGCCGAAATAGGGCGCATCGCGCGAGATGTCCCAGTCGGTGAGCTTGTTTTCGCCCTCTGCGCCCAGCCATTCCTGCATCTTGTTGGCCGCTTCGGGTTGCAGCGTGCCGCTGCGCGTCCATTCGCGCAGAAACTGCTGGCAGGTGCCGGCGGAAAGTTTGAAAAAATAGTGTTCGGAGTTGCGCAGTTCCGGCTTCGCGCCGGACACGGCGGAATAGGGGTTTTTCACCTCGGCGGGCGTGTAGGCCGCACCGCACACTTCGCAGTTGTCGCCGTACTGGTCCTTTGCGCCGCACTTGGGGCATTCGCCCTTGATGAAGCGGTCCGGCAGGAACATCTGCTTCACCGGGTCGTAGTACTGTTCGATGGAGCGTTTTTCGATCAGGCCGGTGGCTTTTAGTTTGAGGTAAATCTGTTCGGCGAATTCGCGGGTCTCGTCCGAGTTGGTCGAGCCGTAGTGGTCGAACGCTACATGGAACGCCTTGAAGTCGTCAGAATGCTCCTGCCACACGCGGTTTATCAGTTGCTCCGGTGTGATGCCTTCCTTTTCGGCGCGCAGCATGATCGGCGTGCCGTGGGTGTCGTCGGCGCAGACATAGTGGCACTCGTTGCCCTGCATTTTCTGGAAGCGCACCCAGATGTCGGTCTGGATATATTCGACCAGATGGCCGAGGTGAATGCTGCCGTTGGCGTAGGGCAGCGCGGAGGTGACCAGTATCTTTCTTGGTTCAGCGGGATTTTTGCGAGTAGACATGAATAGTTGCCGGAATGCCGTAAAGGCGCGGATTTTAGCAAATCGCGCGCGATAGCGGAGAATTGGTTAAAATCGCGCCCGTGTAAATTGCGCTGAAATTTTTTTAAGGAATGGTGATGAGCATTAAGTCAGACAAATGGATACGCCGCATGGCGGAGCAGCACGGCATGATCGAACCGTACGAGCCGGGTCAGGTGAAAGAGGCGAATGGCAAGCGCATCGTGTCTTACGGCACATCCAGCTATGGCTACGATATCCGCTGCTCCAACGAATTCAAGCTGTTCACCAACATCAACAGCACCATCGTCGACCCGAAGAATTTCGATCCCAATTCCTTCGTCGAGGTGAAAGCCGATTACTGCATCATTCCGCCCAACTCTTTTGCGCTGGCGCGCACCATCGAATATTTCCGCATTCCGCGCAGCGTGCTGACCATCTGCCTGGGCAAATCGACCTATGCTCGCTGCGGCATTATCGTCAATGTCACGCCGTTCGAGCCGGAATGGGAAGGCTATGTCACGCTGGAGTTTTCCAATACCACTCCGCTGCCCGCCAAGATTTACGCCAACGAAGGCGTGGCGCAGGTGCTGTTCTTTGAAAGCGATGAAGTCTGTGAAACGTCCTACAAGGATCGCGGCGGCAAATATCAGGGGCAGGTCGGTGTCACGCTGCCGAAGATGTAAGCAGGTGCAGGCCGGGCGGAGCCCGCCCTTGTATGATTAAATTAATGAGATGTTGTTAAGCGGACGCAGGGTGGGTCACACGGGTGCCCGGCCAAAAGTTTTTCGGACCCGCCGTAACCAACCGGATGTTGCGCAACCACGGCGGGTGTGACCCGCCCTACATAAAAATCCTTCTTGCACCAACCCGCAAATCTGCGACAATCCGCGCCAATTCGTTATTCCCACTGGGAGCCCAGCATGAAATTCCGTTTTCCAATTGTTATCATCGATGAAGACTTCCGCTCGGAGAATGCCAGCGGTTTGGGTATTCGCGCGCTGGCAGATGCGCTGGTGAAGGAGGGCATGGAAGTTCTCGGCGTCACCAGTTACGGCGACCTGACTTCGTTTGCGCAACAGCAAAGCCGTGCTTCGGCTTTTTTGCTTTCCATTGACGACGAAGAATTCGGCGCGGGCAGTAAAGAGGAGACCGAGGTTGCGCTGAAATCGCTGCGCGCCTTCGTCCGGGAGATACGCTTCAAGAACGCCGACATCCCGATTTACCTGTACGGCGAGACGCGCACTTCGCGGCATATTCCGAACGACGTGCTGCGCGAACTGCACGGCTTCATTCACATGCACGAGGACACGCCGGAGTTTGTGGCGCGCCATATCATCCGCGAGGCCAAATCCTATCTCGATTCGCTGGCGCCGCCATTCTTCCGCGCCTTGTTGCACTACGCGCAGGATGGTTCCTACTCCTGGCACTGTCCGGGGCATTCGGGAGGCGTGGCGTTTTTGAAGTCGCCGGTCGGTCAGATGTTCCACCAGTTTTTCGGCGAGAACATGCTCCGCGCCGACGTGTGCAACGCGGTGGACGAACTGGGGCAACTGCTCGACCATACCGGCCCGGTGGCGGCATCGGAGCGCAACGCGGCGCGCATTTTCAATGCCGACCACTTGTTCTTCGTCACCAACGGCACCTCCACTTCCAACAAGATCGTCTGGCATTCGACGGTCGCGCCCGATGACATCGTGGTGGTGGACCGCAACTGCCACAAGTCCATTCTGCACGCCATCATGATGACCGGCGCGGTGCCGGTGTTCCTCACGCCGACGCGCAACCATTACGGCATCATCGGGCCGATCCCGAAATCCGAGTTTGAACCGGAAAGCATCCAGCGCAAGATTGACGCAAACCCGTTCATCCAGGACAAGTCCAGGAAGCCGCGCATCCTGACCATCACGCAGAGCACCTACGACGGCATCGTGTACAACGTGGAGATGCTGAAAGAGATGCTCGACGGGCGCATCGACACGCTGCACTTCGATGAGGCGTGGCTGCCGCACGCGGCTTTCCATGAGTTCTACAAGGACATGCACGCGATCGGAAAATATCGTCCGCGCGCCAAAGAGTCGATGATCTTCGCCACGCAGTCCACCCACAAGCTGCTGGCCGGCCTGTCGCAGGCGTCGCAGATACTGGTGCGCGAACCGGAAAGCCATAAGCTCAACAGGCATGTTTTCAATGAAGCCTATCTGATGCACACCTCGACCAGCCCGCAATACGCCATCATCGCCTCGTGCGACGTGGCGGCAGCGATGATGGAGCCGCCGGGCGGTACGGCGCTGGTGGAGGAGTCCATTGCCGAAGCACTGGACTTCCGCCGCGCGATGCGCAAAGTGGATGCCGAGTTCGGCAAGGACTGGTGGTTCAAGGTGTGGGGGCCGAACAACCTCGCAGAGGAAGGTATCGGCTCCCGCGAAGACTGGGTGCTGAAAACCGGCGACAAATGGCACGGTTTCGGCAAGCTCGTGTCCGGTTTCAACATGCTCGATCCGATCAAGGCCACCATTATCACCCCGGGGCTTAACCTCAACGGCAACTTCGACGAGTCCGGCATTCCTGCCGCGATGGTCACCAGGTATCTCGCCGAGCATGGCGTCATCGTGGAGAAGTGCGGCCTGTACTCCTTCTTCATCATGTTCACCATCGGCATCACCAAAGGCCGCTGGAACACGCTGCTCACCGCCTTGCAGCAGTTCAAGGACGACTACGACAAGAACCAGCCGATCTGGCGCATCCTGCCCGAGTTTGCAACCAAATATCCGCATTACGAGCGCGTCGGCCTGCGCGACCTGTGCCAGCAGATTCACGACACCTACAAGATGCACAACGTGGCTAAAATGACGACCGAGATGTACCTGTCCGACATGCAGCCAGCGATGAAGCCTTCCGATGCGTTTGCCAGAATGGCGCACGACGAAATCGATCGCGTGCCGATCGACGACCTGGAGGGGCGCATCACCGCCGTGCTGCTCACCCCTTACCCGCCGGGCATTCCGCTGCTGATCCCCGGTGAGCGTTTCAACAAGATCATCGTCGACTATCTCAAGTTCGCGCGCGATTTCAACAAGAAATTTCCCGGTTTCGAGAGCGACATCCACGGGCTGGTGGGGGAAGAAAACGGCGAGAAGCAGTATTACGTGGATTGCGTGCGTTGAATTCAGGATCGAGGATTGAGGAGCGAGGATTGTGATAAAAGCGGAGCAATGGTTTTTACTCGCTCCTCAATCCTCAATCCTCATTACGCCGGTATTCGACGAAGTGATATTCCAGCGGTTCGGGCGATTCCTGACGGTGTATTTCTCGCGACACTTCCAGCCATTCTGATTTGTCGAATTCGGGGAACCAGGCATCCCCGATGACATCCTGCTGTATCTCGGTGATGTAAAGCTTATCCGCCAAGCCCAGTGCCTGCGTGTAAATATCCGCGCCGCCGACCACGAATGCCTGCGGGTCGGATGCGCAATAGGAAATTGCTTCCGGCAATGAGAGCGCAACAAAACATCCGTCAATTTTCAAACTGCGGTCGCGCGACACCACCACGGTGGTGCGTCCCGGCAGCGGCTTGCCGATGGAATCGAAGGTCTTGCGACCCATGATCAGGTGGTGCCCCATCGTGAGCTTTTTGAAATGCTGCATGTCGGCAGGGATGCGCCACGGCAGGGTGTTGTCGATGCCGATGGCGCGGTTCTTCGCCATTGCGACGATGATGGACAAGGATCGAGGATTGAGGATCGAGGATTGAGGGGGTGTGGTGTGCATTATGACTATCTGGATTTTTCGCTGAGTGAATTTTTTAGTCCGGTAAGCATTTTTCCGATTTCATCCATTTGTTTCAGCAGGGTAGAAGCTTTGTCTTCTGGTACAAAACTCAGCCTGACAGCAATTTGAGTTTGGGTTTCAAGTTCCATCAACGAGCCGTATGCAATGGAAAGGTGATTTATATATGCTCCGGTCAGTTTCCGACCATGTCCCTCGGCGATATTGGATGGAATAGAAACTGCGGCTCTTCTTGCTTGTGATACAAGTCCGAACCGCTCTTCATTTGGGAAAGTGGCAGTTGTTATGTAAATGTCCGTGACGAGATCCATTGCTTTTTGCCAAACCAGCAGGTCGCTATGCTTCATGAATTACCCCCTTGGTTAGGGTTGAAGGGCGAGGATTGAGGGAAAATCTGTGCCCCGCTTTTAACTCAATCCTCAATCCCCGCTCCTCGATCCTAGACTGCAACAGGTGCCTTGATCGCCGGATGCGGGTCGTAGCCTTCCAGCGTGAAGTCCTCGAACTTGAACCCGAAAATATTCTTTACGCCGGGATTGATGCGCATGGTTGGCAGCGGGCGCGGTTCGCGCGACAGTTGCTCGCGCGTTTGTTCCATGTGGTTCGAATAGAGGTGCGCATCGCCGAAGGTGTGCACGAAATCGCCGGGTTCGAGGCCACATACCTGCGCCATCATCAGCGTGAGCAAGGCGTAGGAGGCGATGTTGAACGGCACGCCGAGGAAAATGTCCGCGCTGCGCTGGTAGAGCTGGCAGGACAATTTGCCATCGGCGACATAAAACTGGAAGAACGCATGACAGGGCGCGAGCGCCATCTTGTCGAGTTCGCCGACATTCCACGCCGAGACGATCAGGCGGCGCGAATCGGGGTTCCTTTTGATCTGGTCCACCACTTCGGAAATCTGGTCCACCACGCGGCCATCTGCCGTGGCCCACGAGCGCCACTGCTTGCCGTACACCGGGCCGAGGTTGCCGTGCTCGTCAGCCCATTCGTTCCAGATCGACACGCCGTTTTCCTTGAGGTAGCGGATGTTGGTGTCGCCCTGCAAAAACCACAGCAGCTCATGGATGATGGACTTCATGTGGCACTTCTTGGTGGTGACCAGCGGGAAGCCGTCCTGCAGGTCGAAGCGCATCTGATAGCCGAACACGCTGACCGTGCCGGTGCCGGTGCGGTCGGATTTTTTCGTGCCGTGGGTGAGCACATGCTGCATGAGGTCGAGGTAGGCGCGCATAACTTCAGATACTCCATAAACCATTTTAAATTTTCACTCACCCTTACCATCCCCTCACCCTTGCAGGGGGAGGGTTAGGGAGGGGGTAGAACTTATGCCAATTTACCCAATGCTTCTACCCCCATCCCCGCCTTCCCCCTGCAACGGGGAAGGAGTTGTGAAGCAGGCGTGCATAATTCCTCGTGTAGATGCCCTTATAATCGCGGCATTGCATAACTTTTTCGAGGTCACAATGCTAGCACAACTCACCCTGTCCCAGACCCTGCCCGCCACCCTGTCAGCCACGCACCTGCTGGTGCTGCTGCCGAAGGCCAAGGTGCTGCCGCCAAACGGAAAAACATTAGGCAAGAACCTGCCGTACGGCGGCCTGCTCAAGGCCGTGCTGGCGCGGCGCGACATGAAGGCCGACGAGCTGGCGAAATCGCCCGTTGCCGCGAATGCCGAAAACGGCGCGCTGGTGGCGTGGGGGATGCTGGATTTCGAGAAGGACACGTTTGCGCTGCAAGTGCAGGTGCGCAAGGCGTTGCAGTTGCTGCTGGCAGAAAGCCCCAAGAGCATCGCCATCGCCGTGCTCGGCGACGACGCGCAGCGCAAACGCGCCGCCGAGCTGGCGGTGTACGGCGCATGGGTGAACGGCGCGCTGCTGCCGGTGCACAAGAAAAAGGACGAGCGCAAGCCGCTGCAGAAGATCGAGCTTTATGGTTGCGCCGACAAGAAAATCTTTGCGCCGCTCAAGGCGCAGGCGGAAGGCAACCTGCTGTGCCGCGAGCTGACCGTGTTTCCGCCGAACGAACAGACACCGGGAATATACCGCGAGCAAATAAAAAAGCTGGCGCAGCAGCATGGCTGGCAGCATGAAGAATTCGACATGAAGAAGCTGCGCAAGATGGGCGCGGGCGCGTTCGTCGCTGTGGCGCAGGGCAGCGATCCGGAAGATGCGGCCATCGTGCATCTCTCGTACAAACATCCCAAGGCGAAGCAGACCGTCGCGCTGGTCGGCAAGGGCATCTGCTTCGACACCGGCGGGCACAACCTCAAGCCGTCGCGCTACATGCACAACATGCACGAGGACATGAACG
>MGWZ01000080.1:8501-31216 GCA_001801175.1 Gallionellales bacterium RIFCSPLOWO2_02_FULL_57_47
GACTGCTGGCTGGCGCTGGCGCAGAACCACATCAGTCCCAAGGCATACAAGCAGAACGATATCGTCAAGGCGCTCAACGGCACTACCATCGAAATCATCCACACCGATGCCGAGGGCAGGATGGTGCTTGCCGATACGCTGACCCTGGCGGCGCGCGCCAAGCCCGACCTGATGATCGATTTCGCCACGCTCACCGGCAGCATGGCAACCGCGCTGGGCGCGCGCTATTCGGGGGTGCTGGGCAACCGCGACGAACTGGTGCAGCGCGCGGTGAACGTTGGAAAGCAATGCGGCGAGCGCCTGTGCGCCTTCCCGATGGACGAGGATTACGAGGCCGGGTTGGAATCCAAGGTCGCCGACATCAAGCAATGCTCGCAGGCCGGCGAAGCCGACCACATCCTCGCGGCGCGCTTCCTGCAACGCTTCACCGACGATGTGCCATGGCTGCACATCGACCTCTCCGCCAGCCGCTGCGAAGAGGGGCTGGGCATCGTCGCCAGCGACGTGACGGGGTTCGGCGTGGCGTGGGGGTTGGAGATGTTGGGCGGCAGTTAGCGGTTGATGTGGAGTGAGTGGATTCCAGTTTGGAAATAATGGAGAACAATATTGGCAGAAGACTGGATAGGGCATTGCCCGGATACACTTCGGCTGGCGGCGCGTCCCGTGGAGATGGTCAAGGGCCGGTATATCTTCCACTTCGGTGACGAAGCAGATGCTGTGTATCGTGTACTGGATGGAGAAGTATGCCTGACGCGTTTTTCGCCTGAAGGAGGCGAGATTGTTTTGTATCGCGCCCGTGAAGGCGATTTCTTCGCCGAAGCCAGCCTGTTCGGCACCCATTACCATTGCGACGCGATCTGCACCCGCCCCGGGCGTTGCCTGAGCTTGCCGGTTAAAGTTTTACGCCATTGCCTGTCCAGCAACCCGGATTTCGCCATGGAATGGATCGCCATACTGTCCGGCAACCTCCGTCGGCAACGAGCGGCCCAAGAGCGATTAGGCCTGAAAAGCCTGCGCATGCGTGTCATCCACTATCTGGTAGACCATGGTAAGCAGGGACGGGTGGAACTAGACCAACCCATTATCCGCTGGGCGGTAGAGTTAGGGGCAAGCCACGAAGCGTTGTATCGCACCTTGGCCGAGATGGAGCGGGAAGGTGTACTGCAACGGCAAGGGCAAATATTGACCCTGATGCAGCGACAATCCAATTCGCCTGTATGATTTCAGTCATATTGCATTCTGCAATGCCCGTTTAATATGGTCTGCCCAATATGCGGCATGCAGGTTGAACAAAAACCGGCAGGGCTTCACTTAAGGAAGCAGTGAAATTTAACTAAACAAATGAAGCCGGCTCCAGCCGATCTCATCACAAGAGGAATCCAAAGCATGAAGAAAAATTTGATCGCCGTTTCAGCATTCATCGGGATAGTTGGCTTGAATGCGGCATTTGCTGCCACTGAACAAATGCAGCACCAAAGCCATCATCACGACATGAGCATGATGGATATGCGAACTTCTCTGGGGTTATCAGCGGAAATGAAACAGCACCAGCTATCGAACATGCGGGAGCATGTAGAAGCAGTCCAGTCGATCATCGGATTGATGTCGGAAAACAAGTTTGAGGATGCCTCAAAAATAGCGCATGGCAAGCTGGGCCTGACCCCGGAGATGCAAAAAATGTGCAGCATGTTCAACAATGAAAAATTCATGACGCTGGGACTCGCTTTCCACAAAAGCGGCGACGATCTCGGCAACGCCTTGCAAACCAAAGATGTTGCTGCGTCATTGCGCGCTTTGAACAAAACGATGCAGTACTGTGTTGAGTGCCATGCAACTTTCCGCCAGTGAGTCTGGCCAGCGGGCGCAATAACCAACGGGCATTGCGCCAAGGGCCACAAGGGCCAGAGTGATTTGATTTACACAGCAGTCAGTTAGTTAGGCGACACATGTACAAATAGTCGAAATCATTGCATAAGCCAAAAACGTCGTTGTAGGAGCCCGATTTATCGGGCGATAGCCAATCTTGAAATCGCCCGATAAATCGGGCTCCTACACATGAATATCAATTTTTTGTAGCTTTAATTTCTGACTGCTGAGTAAGGTTGCAGGTGCCAGGTTCGAATTCTTTTCCTGTCAGTGCTGATCAAGCACCTCGAGCATCGCTTCGACGTCGACAAGCTTGTCGCGCGGTGCGCCGCGCCGTTCTCCGCGTGCCACTTCCACGTCATCAAGCCGCTTCCAGTCGTTGAAGGAGACGATTTGCACACCGCGCTGGCGCAGCAAAGTGTCGATAGCCTCGGGGTCTGGAAGCTGGCGCGCCTCGAGTCCGGCACCGTCGGCGATCATGTGCTTGACCACGTGGGCGGAAGCGGCCTTGTGTGTCCCGATGAGCCCCTGCGGACCGGTACGCGCCCAGCCGACGACGTATTCGTTGGGGGTCACGGCGCGACTGACTGGGTCGACGACGCGCCCGTCTTCGTTGGCAATGACCTTCGCCCTTTCGTCGTAGGGGACACCGGCAATCCGTTTGGCGGTAAAGCCAATCGCTGGCAACACCATCCCGACATCGAGGACTTCAATCTCGCCGGTGCCGCGTGCGCTGACTGTGCCGTCCGGCTGAACCTCAAGGCGGTTTTTCTCGAGTGCGATGCCGGCCACTTTGCCGTCGGCACCGGCGATTATTTCGGTCGGCGAAACGAGGAAGCGCAGATGGAGTTTTTTCGCTTTCGTACCGGGCTGCCGCTCGGCAAAGGACTGGAGTATCTTCAGGTTCTTCCATTGCGGGGCATTACCCGCATTTTCCGGAATGATGCAGCCCGCCAGATCTTCGGGGGAAACGATCGGGTCTACATCTTCCATCTCGCCGAATTCCTTTAGTTCGGTCGGTGTGAACGAGGCTTGCCCCGGCCCGCGCCGCCCGAGGATATAAACCTCGCGCACCTTGCTGTGGCGCAGTGCCTCCAGCGCGTGTGCGGCAATGTCGGTCTTTTCGAGTTCGGCGGGGGTGCGCAGCAGCATCCGGGCGGAGTCGATGGCGACGTTGCCGTTGCCCACCACCGCGACGCGCGACACCGACAAATCGAACTTTGCATCGCGATAGTCGGGATGCCCGTTGTACCAGCCGATGAACACGGACACCGGCGTGCAGCGCGTGATGCCTTCACACGGAATGCCGAGGCGACGGTCATCCTCGTTGCCCACAGCGTAGATTATCTGGTGATAGTGCCGGTGCAACTCCTCCACCGTCACGTCGCGCCCGAGGCCCACATTCCCCAGAAACCTGAACGTGGGCCGCGCGGCGGTTTTTTCGTAAACGCGGGTGACGGTCTTGATGCTCTGGTGGTCGGGCGCGACGCCTCCCCTCACCAGCCCGTACGGAGTGGGGAGACGATCGAACATGTCGACATGGACGACCGTATCGGTGCGCCTGAGCAGCGCCTCCGCAGCGTAGAAACCGGCAGGCCCGGAACCGATGATTGCGACACGCATGATGCACCTCTGCGGAGAGTAAGGATGTGGTTCGTATACTACTCTTTCAGCGGCTGAACGGCCGCGATTGGGGGGAAAGGAGGGCAGCTTGAGCTGACCCATTTGTGGTTTGGAAGATCTTTAGCTTTTCTGATTAGCCACAAAGTTCAGATACGCAAGTAAATGGCTGTCATTGCGAGCGTAGCGCGGCAATCCAGGAAGATAGCAACGAAGTCAAAAGCACTGGATTGCCACGTCGCTACGCTCCTCGCAATGACAGGTGCAATGGTAATGGCAAGTGAACATCTTTCACTTTTTTGCTTGTTGAAAGGGTAGGCTGAACTTTATGGCTAATCAGGTTAGCTTTTGACTTCGGTCCTGGCAATGATGACGCAATTTCTGCCTTCCTCTTTTGCGCGGTATAGCGCCTGGTCCGCGGCTTGAACCAGCTTTTCCTTGCTGTCAACGCTGGCACTCAAGCCTGCCGCACCAATGCTGATGCTGATCTGAATGGTTTGGCTTCCGCCGGAACTATCAGGAATCTGGACTTGCTGCGATTCAACCAGCCGGCGAAGGCGTTCTGCCACCAATGCAGCCCCATCGATAGCCGTATTGGTACAAATCACCAGAAATTCCTCTCCCCCATAGCGCGCGACTACATCCGAATCACGAAGACCAGTCTTAAACAAACTGCCTAAGGTACTCAAGGTGACATCTCCAGCCTGGTGTCCATACCTGTCATTAACCCGCTTGAAGTGATCGATGTCGAGCAACAAAACGGAAAGGTCAAGAGTGTATCTTTTTGATCGTACGACTTCTTCCGCTAGACGACGATCCAGATATCGGCGGTTGTAAACCTTCGTCAGCGGATCGGTAATGTTCTCGGATTCAAGCAGAATTATGCGCCGCAGATCAGCGGCGGTTTGCAGCGAAAGTTTTATCGTCAGCCACACAAATATGGCACCGAATAAAAATATGCCGGGAATGGGGAGTTCGTGCCAATCGGTCTGTTTGCCCCAAAGCACCACGATGTAGCCCAGGTAACCAGCGATGAAGACAAAAACCAGTCCGGTCATGGCAAGCCACTTATTGCACAGTGATCCGGCGGGGAGCATCGCCATCAGTTTGCGGAGCGGGACTAGAGTTGCCACATGAATAACCAGGCCGATTAAAACCAGTAAAGCGGACAGGTAGCCAATCATGGTCGTCTGCATATTTGGCGTTTGGTTCTCAGGTTAGGTTGGGGTTCGCAAGCTGAATTATCACAATGGCAGGACGAACCAACGATAGCACAGTATGACATTTCCTTTGCGCTTGTGGCTCTGACAGCTCTGGTTCGAATGGGGCCATTGTTTCTTGTCAGGCTTTGGCTGAAAGGTAAGGCCGAACGGCGTTCTCCGACCACTTCCACAATTGCCGCGCCAGGTGACTATCCTTCGCCAGCGGCGCAGGCTGTACGGAGGCGCAGTGAATGAAGTATTTTCCCGAGATGCCTTTGACGTCAGGCGAGGTGGCGAGGTACACCGGGGTGCGTGCGCCAACCGCTACGCTGTCTCCCGTTGCGTCGAAGCCGGTGTGCAGCAGCTTGGTGTCGATCACGCCGGGATGCAGGCTGTTGGAGGCGAGCCACGGTTCGCGCCGCGCCAGTTCGTTGGCGAACAGGGTGTCGGCGAGCTTTGAGTTGGCGTAAGCGTGGTAGGCATCGAAATGGCGTTCTCCATTCAGATTGTCGAAATCGATATGTCCGCGTGTGTGCGCAATCGAACTGACCGTGACCACGCGCGGGTCGGATGAATTTTTCAGAAGCGGCAGCAGCAACACGGTGAGCAGGAAGTGCGCGAGGTAGTTCACCGCCAGCGTCATCTCGAAACCCTCTTTTGAAACCCTGCGCCTGGTCATGTACACGCCGGCATTGTTGATCAGCACATCCAGCCTGGGCAGGCGTGCCGCGATCTCTTGAGCCATCAGCGCCACGGCGTCGAAATCTGCAAGGTCGGCATGCGCGGTGTGCAGCACGGCATCCGGCACGGCCTGCCGGATCGCGTCGCGGGCACGCTGCACCTTTTCCTCGTTGCGTCCGTGCAGCACTACTTCGTGTCCGCTGCGTGCCAGTTCCAGTGCGGTTTCCAACCCTATGCCGTCAGTCGAGCCGGTGACCAGGATCGTTTTCATGATTAGCCGATGACTTCGAAGTTGCTGTAATTGCCGTCATGCGGCTCGATTTCGACCCGTTCCACCTGGGCGCGCTCAGGGCCGCGCCGCGCCCAGCGCACGATCGCGTCCATGGCGGCGGGTTCACCCTGAACAGCGGCTTCCACCGTGCCGTCGCTGCGGTTGCGCACCCAGCCTGCGATCCCGAGTCTTTGCGCTTCGCGGCGCATCGAGTCGCGGAAGAACACGCCTTGCACGCGGCCATGAATCACGAGACGTAGCGTCTTTTTGGGGATAGCCTGGATGGTCATTCTTTTTCGGTTGCCTCCAAGGTTTCATTCTACTGGTAACATTTTATCGTGCAATGAACCTTCAAAAGGAGAAAAACATGGCTACCGGGATATTCGTGAATCTCCCGGTAAAGAATCCCAACAAGTCAGTGGGGTTCTTTACCGGGCACGGTTTTGCGTTCAATCCCCAGTGGGTAATCCAGGAGTGAGGCAATGCATTTCGTTCCGGCAGGCCGTCAAAATGAATGCACCTGAGTGTCCTTGTCAATTTAATACCGGTTTTATCCGGCGCATTATTTTGTTGGCTGCCGCAATCGTCCTTGTCGCCGCGTGCGGCAAGGCAAAGGAGGATGCGCTTCCCCCAGGCAGCCGGGTTCTGGCGCTGGGAGACAGCCTGACAGCCGGCAACGGAGTGGCTCCTGAAGAGGCTTGGCCCGATCTGCTGGCGAAACGTACGGGCTGGGTTGTAATCAATGGCGGGGTAAGCGGTGACACCAGCGGCGGTGCATTGCTTCGCTTGCCGGCGCTTCTTGAGGAACACCACCCTGTCATTGTGCTGGTGACACTGGGGGGCAACGATATGCTGCGTCACATTGCCCAGAAAGAGACCATCGTCAATCTGGGAAAGATACTCGCCATGATAAAGGCACACGGTGCGAAGCCGGTTCTGCTGGCAACGCCGAAGCCGAGCGTCGCGGGAGCCGCTTTTCACAATCTGTCTGCGGCGGATTTCTACCTCCGGGTCGCCGATGAGCAGCAGGTTCCATTGATCGAAGACGCAATCGCCGAAGTTCTTTCCGATCCGCAAATGAAGGGCGATCCTTTGCACCCTAATGACGCCGGTCACGCACAATTGTCCCAGAAGATTTTCGATGCCCTGAAGTCAATCGGGTTTGCCCGCTGACGGGTGGAATGCGCACGACTCCCAACAGGCTGTCTCCGTTGCGCGCCGAAACGCCGTCAGGTGGTTTATCTCGCGCGGCGCGGCGTTCAGCAACGCAGGCCAATAAGCCGTGGGGTGGGGATGCAGCTAGGAAAATAAATCCGGGAACGAGTTGCGCTACTGGTTTGCCGGCGGGGCAACCTTGATTACCTCTTCCAGCGTCGTGGTTCCCGCTGCAACTTTCATGGCTCCTGAAATTCTCAGCGGTTTCATGCCTTCGCGGTAGGCAACTTCGCGGATGCGCGCCGCGTCTGTGGTTGGGGTGACGAGTTTGCGTATTTCGGGCGACATCAGCAGGATTTCGTATATGCCGATACGTCCCTGATAGCCGGTCATCCGGCATTCGAGACAGCCGGCTTCATGCTGCAATTGCGGCGGGTGGCTGGTTTTCCACGGAGCGACGAGGCTGGTCCATAGTTCGTTTTCTTCGGCGCGCACCGCCAGTTCTCGCTTGCAGTGCGGGCACAGCGTGCGCACCAGCCGTTGCGCCATGATGCCGAGCACCGTGGCATTGATCATGAAAGGCGCGACACCGAGATCGAGCAGCCGGGTGATGGCCGAGGGCGCATCGTTGGTGTGCAGCGTGGACAGCACGAGATGGCCGGTCAGCGCGGCCTGGATTGCCATGTCGGCGGTTTCCAGGTCGCGGATTTCGCCCACCATGATGATGTCCGGGTCCTGGCGCATCAGCGCCCGCAAGCCGTCAACGAAATTGAGGTCGATACCGTGTTGCACCTGCATCTGGTTAAACGCCGGCTCGACCATTTCAATCGGGTCTTCGATGGTGCAGACGTTGACCTCGGGCGTGGCCAGTTGCTTGAGCGTGGAATACAGCGTGGTGGTCTTGCCCGACCCGGTCGGGCCGGTGACCAGGATGATGCCGTTCGGCTGCGAAGTCATCTTTTCCCAGCGGGTGCGATCCTCGTCGGAAAAACCGAGTTCGGCAAAATCGCGCACCAGCACCTCCGGGTCGAAAATCCGCATCACCAGTTTTTCGCCGAAGGCTGTCGGCAGCGTGGACAGGCGCAACTCCACCTCTTGCCCGTCGGCGGTGCGCGTCTTGATGCGTCCATCCTGCGGGCGGCGTTTCTCGATGACGTCCATGCGACCGAGCAGTTTGATCCGGCTGGTCATGGCGACCATCACCGACATCGGGATCTGGTATACCTGATGCAGCACGCCATCGATGCGGAAGCGCACCAGCCCGAGGTCGCGCCTCGGCTCGATGTGGATGTCCGAAGCACGCTGCTCGAAAGCGTACTGCCACAGCCAGTCAACGATCGTGACGATATGCTGGTCGTTGGCATCGAACTGCTGTTTGGTCTTGCCCAGCTCAACCAGCTGCTCGAACGAGGCTTGCCCGGATTTCTCCTGACGCTTGGTCTGTGCCGCATTCTTCACCGAGCGCGCCAGATTGTAGAACTCGACCAGATAGCGGCTGATGTCATCAGGTGTGGCGACAACGCGGCGAATGTCCCTGCGCAGTGTTTGCGTGAGCACTTTTTCCCACTCACGCAGGAAGGGTTCGGAGGTGGCTATTACCACCTCGCTTGGCGTCACCTGCACCGGCAGGATGCCGAAGCGCGCGGCATAGTCGTTGGACATGATGTCGGTGACTATGGAAAAGTCGATCTTCAGCGGATCAATGTGGAAATACTCAAGACCGACGCGCCCTGCCAGCCATTCTGTCAGCGCATCCTGATGCAGGGCCTTGTGCGGCGGCAGCAGCGATTTCAGGTTTTGTCCGGCAATGGCCACGAGCGGGTGAACGTTTTGGCGATGACTGCGACGCTCGGCAATTATCGTATCGGCGACAGTCTGGCTGACCATGCCATCGGCAACCAGCATGCCCAGAATTTCCGGCAATGTCAGTCTGTGTTCTCTGGTATCCAGCTGCACCATGCGTGTCTCCCTGATTTGCTTTAACGAACTATACTGGTATCGTGTTGCTTGCTCAATGCTTATGCAGATTCCGGTTTGAAGTTCGATGCATAGTCTGGTTTGAGGCTACCCGGGCATCATCTCCGATATTATTATGGGCATACGCTGGAGGTTTTTTGCGGATTTCTTGAGAGTGTTCAATAAGGGGGGTTAAAAATGGCAAATGGTACGCAAGCGGCAACTAAAGCCGTTGGCATTGTTCTTGTCGTCGCCGGGATCGGACTCGCATATTGGGGTTACCAGATATCGGGTTCTGTCGGGTCGCAACTGCGCCAGGCTTTTTCGGGTTCACACTCGGATGAAGTAATGATCCGCTATATAGCCGGAGCCGCAAGCTTCGCCGTTGGGCTGTTTCTGTTCTTCAAGAAATAGCGTGCGGCGGATAGTCGCTGGGTGCTTCGACCGCCGCTATGCGGCTTAACTTGCTGCGCAAGTTTACCCTCCGGGTACGAGAGTCTACGCCGTAACCTGGTGCTGCTGTTTTCAGGGTGAAGTTGTGGCTTCGGCCACCGCTTCGCGGTTTCACATCGGCTTCGCCGATATGAGCCTACGCCGCAACCTGGTTCTGTTGCTTTACAACAGAACCAGGTTGTCACGGTGGATGATTTCGGCGTCACCGCCATAGCCGAGCAGGGTCTCGATTTCCTGGCTGGTATGTTGTGCGATCAGTCGCGCTTCCCCGGCGTTGTAGTTGATCAGGCCGCGGGCGATGTCGCTGCCGTCCTCGCCGATGCAGGCGACGACCTCACCGCGTTCGAATTCCCCCGATACGCTCTTGACGCCGATCGGCAGCAAACTCTTTCCGCCGGAACGCAATGCCTTGATTGCACCGGCATCCAGCACCAGTTTTCCCGCAACCTGAAGATGGTCCGCGAGCCATTGTTTGCGCGCTGCCAGAGTGAGCGTGGTCGCGGTGAGCAGCGTGCCGATGGCCTCGCCTTGGAGCAGGCGCAACAGCACATCGCGCTCATGCCCGGAGGCGATGACGGTATGCGCGCCGCTGCGCGCCGCGCGTTTAGCTGCGAGTATTTTGGTGATCATGCCGCCGCGCCCGATAGAGCTGCCTGCGCCGCCTGCCATGCTTTCCAGCCGCGCATCGCCGGCCTTGGCCTCATTGACCAGCGTGGCGCCCGGGTCTTTGCGGGGATCGGCAGTGTAGAGGCCGGTTTGATCGGTGAGGATGATGAGCACATCGGCCTCGATCAGGTTGGCGACCAGCGCGCCCAGCGTGTCGTTGTCGCCGAATTTGATTTCGTCGGTTACGACCGTGTCGTTCTCGTTGATGATGGGAATGACGTGCAGTGAAAGCAAGGTGGTCAGCGTGGTGCGCGCGTTCAGATAACGTTCGCGGTCGGCCAGGTCTGCATGCGTAAGCAGCACTTGCGCGGCATGCAGGTCGTGTTTGCGGAAACAGCTTTCATAGGCTTGCACCAGGCCCATCTGCCCGACTGCGGCGGCGGCCTGCAGGTCGTGTATCGAGGTGGGGCGCGTGTTCCAGCCCAGGCGTTGCATACCCTCGGCGATTGCACCGGAAGATACCAGTACCACCTCATGGCCGCTTGCATTAAGCGCGGCAATCTGCCGTGCCCAGTTGCCTAGCGCGTTGAGGTCCAGCCCTGCGCCCTGATTCGTCACCAGGCTGCTGCCTACCTTGACGACGATGCGCCTGCATTGGGTCAATACGGATTTCATGGTGTTGTTAAACCAAATAATTTTTCAGGAATACGCCCAAAAATTCTTGCTGGCTGTAAATTTTGTCAGATCGCCGTAGGAGCCCGATTTATCGGGCGATTGTGGCGCCATGCTATCGCGCAATAAATTGCGCTCCTACAGATTTTGCCCTAATGGATTATCCCGGTTAAATAGTACTTGCGTCGCTTTCCTGCCCGCTTTCTGCAGCAGCCTGTTTTTCCTGTTCGTTCATGGCCAGCAGGTGCTCCATGATGGCGTAAGTCAATTCCTTGCAACCCTCGCCGTTAATCGCAGAGATGACAAAATGGCGGTCGAAGTCGGTGAACTCCTTGAGGAAAGCGGCGACTTTTTCATCACGATCTTCCAGCAGATCGGCTTTGTTCAGCAGCAACCAGCGCGGCTTCTGATACAAGGCCGGGTCGTATTTTTTCAGCTCATTAAGTATCGCGCGAGCGTCGGCGACCGGGTTGACGCCCTCGTACATCGGCGCAATATCCACCAGATGCAGCAACACGCGGGTGCGCGCCAGGTGGCGCAGAAACTGGTGGCCCAGCCCGGCGCCTTCCGCCGCGCCTTCGATCAGGCCCGGAACATCGGCGATGACGAAGCTCTTCTCCGGCGATACGCGCACCACGCCGAGGTTGGGATGCAGCGTGGTGAACGGATAATCGGCTACCTTGGGGCGCGCGGCAGAAACGGCGCGAATGAAAGTGGATTTGCCCGCGTTCGGCATGCCGAGCAGCCCGACATCGGCGAGCACTTTCAATTCCAGCTGCAATTCGCGCGTTTCTCCCTCCGTGCCGGGTGTGCATTGGCGCGGCGCGCGGTTGGTGCTGGATTTGAAATGAATATTGCCCAAGCCGCCGATGCCGCCCTGTGCGAGCAAAACTTTTTCGCCATCGTGGGTGAGGTCGGCAATCACCTCGCCGCTGTTGATGTCGGTGATCACCGTGCCCACCGGCATGCGCAGCACGATGTCGTCCGCGCCCTTGCCGTAACAGTCCGATCCGCGCCCGGATTCGCCGTTTTTGGCACGGTGCATGCGGGCGAAGCGATAGTCAACCAGCGTGTTGATATTGCGATCAGCCAGCGCGTACACGCTGCCGCCGCGTCCGCCGTCGCCGCCGTCCGGCCCGCCTTTCTCGATGTATTTTTCACGGCGAAAGCTGGCCGCGCCATTGCCGCCATTGCCCGCAAATACTTCAATCTTGGATTCGTCTATAAATTTCATGTTGTATGCATCGCAAAAAACCGCGTTATTTGTCCGTTGAATCAACTGCTGTTTGCAGGTCGGATTAATGCAGCGTAACCCGACACCTCTACGAAGTGCAATGAAAATCCGTCGGTTTACGCTGCGCTAACCCGACCTGCGACTACGACGTTATACAAATAAAAAAGCCCTACCTTGCGATAGGGCTGATGTTATTCCAAAGAGCGCTGTTTAAGCAGCTACGATGGAAACTGTCCTGCGCTGTTGCGCGCCCTTGATGGCGAACACTACTTTGCCGGTGATCTTGGCAAACAGGGTGTGATCCTTGCCCATGCCGACGTTGTCGCCGGGGTGGAATTCGGTGCCGCGCTGACGCACGATGATGCTGCCCGCGCTGATCAATTCGCCGCCGTAGCTCTTGACGCCCAGCCGTTTTGAGTGTGAGTCGCGACCGTTACTGGTACTGCCGCCGCCTTTTTTTGATGCCATGTTATATGCTCCTTAAAAATTACGCCCAGAACTAAGCCCAGAACTTAAGCAGAGATGCCGTCGATGCGGATCTCGGTGTAGTTTTGACGATGACCTTGATTTTTCTGGTAATGCTTGCGGCGGCGCATCTTGAAAATGCGCACCTTGTCGCCACGGCCATGCGAAATGATAGTCGCTTTGACGGAGGCGCCGGTCAGCAAAGGCCTGCCCACGGACAGCTTGTCGCCGTCGGCCACCATCAGCACTTTGTCCAGCACGATAGCGCTGCCCACGTCGCCGGGAATGATCTCAACTTTTAAAGTTTCGCCGGAAGTAACGCGATATTGTTTACCACCGGTTTTAATGACTGCGTACATATCAACCTCGATTTGGAGCGGTTTTTGCGAAGGCGCGCATTATACATAAATATCCGCGCTGGTCAAAACCATTTTTTGGCCCTTTTTTGGCCGGGCTGCGGGCAAACTTACCGCCGCAGAAGAGGCTTCGGCAGTATCGTTACAGCCGGTAATTAGTATGCAATTGCCTGGCAAAAACAAACTTCCCCCGGATTTTATTGCATTTCATCCGGGCTAAGATAGTTTTCCAAACATCGCATAACCAATTCAGATATGACTTCAGGCCGCAGTTCCATGCAAAACAACCCGCTGCTTGACCAGTTGGTTTCCGCTAATGTCGATTGGACTCAGTACGCTACAAAGCCATAATTAGTTGATTCACTTTGGAATTGAGCCTGCACCGCATCTGCCACTTTTTCGACAGAGCTTGACGACTTTTCGCCCAGGTAAAGCAATGATCTAAGGATTGCGCAATCCAAACTACAAGTTCAGATAACTCCTATCTATTTGTTTCGTCATTAATGTTTGGCGAAATCAATTCTGTTGGCATGGTTCCTGCTGGCTGAAAGAATACGATATTAGAAAAGCTGAAGAATGCATAAAAATTAAGCACCCGGCGTTTGGACGCTTCATCTGCCCAACAAACAACAAAAAACAGGAGGTGTTTTATGGCTATTTCCGAAGACACCGTGCTCAATCTGGTAGGCAAGGTTTACGATGCCGCGCTGGATGAGCACAAATGGCCGTCTTTTCTTGAGGGGTTTGCCAGCGCCGTTGGCGGCTGTTCTGCCATGCTGCGTTCGGCTGACAGCGAAGTCGGCAAAGCCGGATTTGTTGCCAGCGTCGGCTATGATCCCGCCTGGCGGGCATCCTACTGCAACCACTTTGTCAAACTGGACTACTTGACCGCCGCCCTGAAGCAATTCAAGTTGGGCGAAGTCAAGCCGGCTGAACAGGTCTTCAGCCTGTCCGAACAGCGCAAGACCGAGTTATACAACGATTACTTTATTCCCCAGGACAAAGTGCATGCGCTGGGCTCTCTCGTGGCCAAAGATGGCAATCGCACCCTGTTGTTCGCGGCACAACGCGGCAAACGCGCTGGTGCCTTCGGTGAGGAACAAGCGCGGCTGATGAAAATTCTTGCTCAGCACGTCACCCGCGCGGTGCAAGTGCATGGCAGAATCAGCAGCATCACCGTCGAAAAGGAATGGGCGCTAGGCGCACTGGATCAAATGCGCATGGGCGTGATTCTGACCGACGGCCTCGGTGTGCCGCTGTTCGTCAACCGTGCGGCGGAACTGATGCTGGCGTCGTGCAAAGGGGTTAACGTCTGCCTGGGAAGGCTGGTTTTGAACAGCCCGCCGGAAACCGCGCTGCTGCACAAACTCATTGCCGGCGCGGCGCAAGGCGCTCATGGCGTAACTGTCGGTAGCGCAGCAACCGGTGGTGACATGCGCATTGCCCTGCCAAACAGAAATGAATTTTTACATTGTCTGGTAACGCCTGTTTCGCCGGAGTTTTCCGCGCGCTGGGATACTCCAGTTGAATCGGGTTGTGTCGCTATTTTTCTCTCCAAACCGGGCAGCCTGCAACTGCCACCCAGACGCCTAGCCGTCACGTATGGACTCAGCCCCGCAGAATCAAAACTGGCTGCAAAGCTTGCCGAATTCAACAGTCTGGAGCAGGCGGCAAATGACTTTGGTATTTCTCCGAGTACCGCGCGTGCGCAACTTGGCTCTATATTTGCCAAGACCGGGGCGAAAGGGCAGGCCGAATTGCTGATGTTGCTGGCGACTGGCACGCTCGCGCACTGTCGCGATGAGCGCGCACTGCCGCGATGAGCGCGCACTGCAACCTGCGGTAAGAGCACGAAACTATTGATAAATCACTGGTGAAACTACTAGCCATCTGACCAGGCTGTCCAAAAACGACAGCCAAATCATTGGGTTATTGTTGATTGATCGGATTGTTCTTTTAGATTGCGCCGGTTTTTTTGCCGGAGGCGGAGGCTGAACAGGCCGGCAAATTCTCTCCGATATAGTCCATTTTGATTAGTTCATTTGAGTGATGCATGCATAGGAAAAAGCCGCTTTAATCATCTGCCATGGATAAATCACATCTTGTTAAACGCATTGCCGGGATGAACCCGCAACTTAAACAATAGGTGCAGAACATGCAGTCAAGGCGATTCTGGATGCGCTGTGCGGCACCCTGGCAAAAGGGGGGCGTATCGAAATTCGCGGCTTCGGCAGCTTTACCCTGAATCGGCATCCCCTAAAACAAAAACGCAACATCAGTACCAGCGGCAAATTGAAAGAGCCGGCAAGGTACATTCCACACTTCAAGCCGGCCAAGGAGCTGCGTGCACGTGCAAATACAGGCAATGGAGTATAGCAATTTCATCAATATCCAATTCATCGCATCTCACCGCTAACTCATTGCCACCGCAACGCGCGACCATCTGGCGGCCCATTTTTTCCGTTCATCAGATGCGCCTGAAATGATTTGACAGAAGGGGTTGTCACAAAACGAGTTGTATCGAATAATCCGCCGCGTATTCGTTAATACCGTCGCAATTGAAATGTGCATGCGTTGCTGTTGGATCAGCGCAGCGATAATGCAAACCGGTTGTTCGATACGGATTACATGACACAAAGGGGAGGCTGAACAGCTGATGCGTCAAGCCTGCCACACAAAAGAGGATGGGATTCTGCTGGAACAGGTGGTTGAGCTGAGCACCTTGTATGCCGGCGTGCAGGAATTATTGATCGGCTTAACCAAAAGACGGCGTTCAAGCCGAATTTCTTACAGAAGAGAGGGCTACATTGTCAACTGTTCATAACTGCACACATCAAGGATCGCAAGCACGTCAATCCTTCGGTAATAACAACCTGAAAAAACTTCTTCTCACAGCCTGCCATGTAATTTTTGTCATGCTGCAGTTGTCACCCGCATCGGCTGGGGAAACAGGCTTCATCGACAATCGCCAGTGTTTCGCCTGCCACAAAAGCCATAAGCAGACGTTTCAGAATAGCGCCCATAGCAGAGCGTTTGCGGCCGATACGGAGTCAGGCTGCCAGTCTTGCCACGGAGGCGGCGGCGCGCACAAGGAGGTCGCCGGTCAGGAAAATTACACCGGCCCGCTGAAAATCGAATCCTTCAAAAAGGGGAGCGGCACAGCGGAAGACAAAAACCGTTTCTGCTTGGCCTGCCACCAGAAGGATGCAAGACGCTCGCACTGGATGGGCAGCGCGCACCAGAGCCGCGATTTGGACTGCACCTCATGCCACCAGATACACACGGCACAAGACAAGGTTCGCGACAAACGTACCCAACCCGAGGTTTGCTCTACCTGTCACCAGGATAAGCGCCTGGAAATCAACAAGCCTTCCCATCACCCGATTCCCGAGGGCAAGATGGCCTGCTCCGATTGCCATAACCCGCATGGTTCGGCGGGACCCAAACTGATGAAGCGCGACAGCGTGATTGAAACCTGTTACACCTGCCACATGGAGAAACGCGGGCCGTTCGTTCACAATCACCAGCCCGTCACCGAAGACTGCACGATCTGCCATAACCCGCATGGCACTGTCGCAGAAAATCTGCTGAAGATGCGGCCGCCGTTCCTGTGCCACCAGTGCCACAGTCCGCACGGACCAGCCAGTCTGGCATTGACTGGCCAGGTGGCCACGCCTTTGGCCATCGCCAAAAACCAGATTAATTACACACAGGGACGGGGTTGCGTGAACTGCCATAACCAGATTCATGGCACCAACAACCCGGCGAATACCCAGGCAAATCCTCAGTTCCTGCTGCGCTAAGATTGAAGGGAGTCAAGATGATGATCACCATTAAACAGCATATTGGGTTCAGGCAAAAACTCATCGCACTTGTCTTGCTCGCGGCATTTGGTCAGGTACAAGCAGAAGAGGTGGTTGATACCGCGCAACCCGCCAAACAGGAAAGTTCGGAGAGTGCCAACGCCGGGGTTGCAGTACAAAGCGCGAACATCCTGCAACCCGCCATCCCCGAAAGCTGGGTCAGCTTTGGCTTGGGGGGCGTCAGCGGCGATAGCGGCGAGCGAGCACTGTTCGGACAATACAATGGCTTGCGCTGGGACACTAGCTCTATTCTGCTCGATGCAGATGTTAACAAACACGATGCAGAAACGGGAGTCTGGACAGCTTTCCAGGGGCGCAATCTCGGTCTCGATGATCGTGAACTGCGCTTCTCGCAGAAGAAGCAGGGGGACTGGAAATATTCCGCAGAATACAGCGAACTGACCCGCGTCTACCCGCGCACTGTCAGTACCGGCGTGCAAGGCATCGGATCGACCAATCTGACCGTCAATGGTTCGGCTGCCAAAACCGACGTGGACCTGCAAACGAAACGCAAGAGCGTCACCGTCGGTGCCGAGAAATGGCTTACCCCTTCCCTCCAGTTCGAAGCCAGCTTCAAGAGTGAAAAGAAGGATGGCGCGCGCTTGTTTGGCCTTGGCATCAATTGCGGCGCGGCCGGCCCGTTTACCACCGTTACATGCCCCACAACCCCCGCCAACGGCGTGGGGGCACTGCTGTTGTTACCCGAACCGATAGACTCAAAAATCAAACAGTTCGATGCCAAGCTGAATTTTTCCGGCGAAAAATACCTGCTGAGTGCGGCTTATTACGGATCGTTCTACACCAATGCAAACGGAGCCATCAATCAGACAATAACCGGCCTGGTGGCGCCAAACGGCGGGGCAATTGATCTTCTCACTCCCGGTACGTCTGGCGCTCAGGTTCTGGCCTACATGCAATCACCCACGGCGCTGCCGCCCGACAACCAGGCGCACCAGCTTTCTCTCGCCGGCCACTATGCATTCACGCCGTCCACCCGCGTGACCTTCAAGTACGCCAAGACCCATGCCACGCAGCATGAGAATTTTGACAGCATGGGGCTGACGACGCACCCAGCCGGTGTTAACGACCTCGGTGGTGTCCTGGATACCACTTTGACCCAGGTTGGCCTGACGGCGCGCCCCATGGCTAAACTCTCCGTGCTCGCCAATGTGCGCTACGAGGATAAAAACGACAAGACGCCGCTTAACCTGTATTCCCCGTCGGCCGGTAATACGAATGGCAAAGACTCGCTAAAGAGGCAAGCTGGCAAACTGGAAGCGAGCTATCAGTTGCCGAGCAACTATCGGGCAACGCTGGGGGCTGATTATGAGATGGTGAATCGCGGCGTACCTGAAAGCACCGAGAAACCCGGCGGCCTGAACATGTTGCGGGAAGAAACACGCGAGCGTGGCTGGCGGGCCGAATTGCGGGGTTCCATGTCTGAAACGTTCAACGGGGGCATTAGCTACCTGAACAGCCAACGCAACGGATCGAGCTGGTTGCGTGCCGTTCAGGGCACTCCCATTTTGTCGGACGCAGCCGCTGTTCTGCTTGGCGGGGCATCCCCCTACACGGTCAAAGATCGCCAGCGTGACAAGCTGAAGCTATCGGCTGACTGGACCCCGACCGAGAGCTTATCGTTGCAGTTCCTGGTTGAGGAAGGAAAGGATAAATATACCGAACCGCATCTCGCAACTCTTGATGACTCGGGCCTGAAAGATACCGGCGTACGCCTTTACAGCGCAGATGCGGCCTTGATCCTGTCGGATATGTGGAGGCTGACCGGCTATGCTTCCCGGGGCAAGCAGTCCAACCACGTAAACATGGTCAATGGAGCCTCCCCCGCGTACAAGGCAGAACTGGAAAGTACCAACACTGCCGTAGGGATAGGTCTGCATGGCAAGCCCACCGATCAACTCGAGGTGGGCGCGGATATGTCGTATATGAACGACAAGAATCACTATGGTCAACTGCAGGCCACAACCACGGTTCTACCGGATGTCACATTCCGCCAGACCACGATGCATTTCTTCGGCAAGCTTGCCTTGGAGAAAAATACCGACTTCCGTGTCGATCTTGTGCACCAACGCACGTATTTGGGTGAATGGACCTGGGCAAACAATGGGACGTCTTTTTTCTATTCCGACAATACGACCGTCAGCATGGACCCGAATCAGAAAGTGGCTTTTATTAGTGCTACTTATATTTACAAGTTTTAGTATTTATGCAAACTGGCCAGAAAGAATTTGATAATCCTCAGGAGGATAGTAAATGAAGCTCACCATGATAATGAAAGCTGTCTGGATTGCGGCGCTTGGACTGGGTGTTCTGGCGGCCGGAGCCGTCTCGGCCGAACCTCGCTACGTTGGTGCCAAAGACTGCGGGGGCTGCCACAAGGCCGAAATGCAGGACTGGCAGCGCAGTGTCCACGGCAAAGCGATTGAGACGCTCGCTGCCGGCAAGAAATCCGGGCCCAAGCACAAGGCAGGGCTGGACCCAGACAAGGACTACAGCAGCGATGAGAAGTGCTTGAAGTGCCATACCACCGGCTTTAAACAAAAAGGCGGATTCGTGGACAGGAATTCGACTCCCGATTTAGCCGGGGTGGGTTGCGAGGCGTGCCACGGGCCGGGCAGCGACTACCGTGCAATCCACAAGAGCAAGATGCTTGATTTCAAGCGCACCGAAACCAGGGCTGCGGGGGCGACATACGCATCCAAGGGTGACAAGGTGTGCGAGAACTGCCACAACACCGACAGCCCATTCAAGCCCAGTGTTGACCCGAAATATGCCTTCGATTTGAAGGAACGGCTAAAGACAAAAACTGAATCCTTTCACCAGATCAACCCGCTCGACGGCAATCACGATTAACAACGGGTACCGGGCAACTTTCCGATCATGCTGCGCCAGAACAATAGGGGATAGATTATGTCGGCACGTTTTAGCAGACTCAATACCAGATTAGCGGTTGTGATAGGCACTATCCTGATCGTTTTTCTGTCACTGGATATATTGTATTCGGTCAAATCCTCGCGAGATACCGCGATCCATGAAGTCGAGCGTTGGTCGGTGTTGCTCGCTGAGACCGTGCGCGTGTCCCTGAACACTCTGATGAAAGAGGAAAAAATGGACGCGCGCTACGGGTTGTTTGAGTCGATGAACAAGGAAATACCGGGACTCGAAAAAGTCCGGGTGATACGCGGAGAGAAGGTCAACGAGCTGTTCCAGAGCGCGCGGGAAAAGAAGGACATTCCACGCGAACAGAAGGCGCTTGCCGACTACCGCAGGAAGGTCGATGAACTGAACGCGAAACTTGCAGCGACAAAGGATGCATACGACCGCAGGGATATTGAATCTGAAATCACCGAAGCGCAAAAGGAAATCGCCAACGCCGAGAAGAATATCCAGGAACTGCGACTTCCCTTCAAAACCGATCCGCAGGAGCTGCCGAGCGGCGAGATGGATCGCCAGGTGCTGGATACCGGCAAACCGCTGTTCATTGTCGAGGGAGACAAACTGCAGGTGTGGGCACCCTATATCGCCCACAAGAGCTGCGGCGCTGCAGCAGGCTGCCATACTGGGGTGGAAGATGGCAACGTGCTCGGAGCGGTGAACATGGAATTTTCCCTGGCTGAGGTCAACAAGGAAATTCGCAAGAATGCTATTTTCTCGACGGTGGGCAAGATTGTACTGAGTGTGCTGATCATAGCTTGTCTCATGTTCATGATCACCCGCATCATCCTGCGACAGATCGGCGGCGAGCCGGACTATGCCGCAGACGTTGTGCGCCAGGTAGCGGAAGGAGACCTCACCGTTCAGGTGCAGGTTCGTTCCGGTGACACGATCAGCCTGCTGGCGTCTCTAAAGGGTATGGTTAACAGGCTGTCCGAGTTGGTCGGTGACGTGCGCGTCACCACCGAATCGATCACCACCGCCTCGCAGGAGATCGCGCAGGGCAACGCCGACCTGTCGCAGCGCACCGAAGAACAGGCCTCCAACCTGGAAGAAACAGCAAGCAGCATGGAAGAACTCACCTCTGCCGTGAAGCAGAATACCGAGAACGCCAAGCAAGCCAACCAGCTGGCCAACAACGCCTCCGGCATCGCCGTCAAGGGCGGCCAGGCGGTGGGCGACGTGGTGCACACGATGGCCTCGATCAGCACCAGTTCCCGGAAGATCGTCGACATCATCGGCGTCATCGAAGGCATCGCCTTCCAGACCAACATTCTGGCATTGAACGCCGCCGTCGAAGCGGCCCGCGCCGGAGAACAGGGACGCGGCTTCGCGGTCGTCGCGGGCGAAGTGCGCAACCTCGCGCAACGCTCCGCCGCAGCCGCCAGGGAAATCAAGAACCTGATCAACGACTCGGTGAACAAAGTGGATGTCGGAACCAGGCAAGTGGACCAGGCCGGCGCGACGATGACCGAGATCGTCCAGGCAGTGAAACGCGTCACCGACATCATGGCCGAGATCGCCGCAGCCTCCAACGAACAGAGCGCGGGCATCGGACAGGTGAATCAGGCGATCATCCAGATGGACGAAGTGACCCAGCAGAACGCAGCGCTGGTGGAAGAAGCCGCGGCGGCAGCCGAAGCGATGCGGGAACAGGCGGGAGCACTGATGGAAGCCGTGAGCGTGTTCAAGCTGAAGGAGGGTAGCGGAACTGCGCAGAAACCTGACGCTGGTTTTCCGGCAACAGCGACTGAGGCCAGGATCAAGAAAGGAACTGTCAGACCGGAAGTCCTGGCAATGGAAGGGCGCAAGCGGGTGAAACGTCAACGGTTGGCCCTTGCTGAAGCGGCAGCATCAGATTTCGACCTTGCTGGTGACGCGCAAAAGATAGCGTGAGCTTTTCGATGGCGGAATGAGGCTGATTTGAAGAAGCTGTAGTTCTGCCGGTCAAATTGCGAGTGCGCTGCGACTTGGTCAAAGTCCTGCAACCACGATTCTTCGCCAAGCGCGATTACCCAGAGAATTCTGCCATTTCATGAATAGCCTGCGCTGTAATTGGTTCTTGCGCCTACGATGCGCCTAGTCCTTCGGGCAAGCCGCGTGATCGCAGGCATGGCCAGCGCCCGCAGGAATCAATAGATGTTCAAGGATAGGCAATCCGGGTTCAGCGACGCATCGAGTCGAAGAACTCAGCGTTGTTCTTGGTCGCCTTGATCTTGTCGAGCAGGAACTCCATTGCTTCCAGTTCGTCCATCGGGTAGAGCAGCTTGCGCAGCAGCCAGATTCTCTGCAGGATTTCGGGTTTGAGCAGCAGTTCTTCCTTGCGCGTGCCGGAACGGTTTACGTTGATTGCCGGATAGATGCGTTTCTCGGCCATGCGGCGATCCAGGTGGATTTCCATGTTGCCGGTGCCCTTGAATTCTTCATAGATCACGTCGTCCATCCGCGAGCCGGTGTCGACCAGTGCGGTGGCGATGATGGTCAGCGAGCCGCCTTCCTCGATGTTGCGCGCCGCGCCGAAGAAACGCTTGGGGCGATGCAGCGCGTTGGCATCCACGCCGCCGGTTAATACCTTGCCGGAAGAGGGGATCACGGTGTTGTAGGCGCGCGCCAGGCGGGTGATCGAGTCTAGCAGGATGACGACATCCTTCTTGTGCTCGACCAGACGCTTGGCCTTTTCCAGCACCATTTCCGCCACCTGGACATGACGGCTGGCCGGTTCGTCGAAGGTGGAGGCAACCACTTCCCCGCGCACCGTGCGGGTCATCTCAGTCACTTCTTCCGGGCGCTCGTCGATCAGCAGCACGATCAGTACGGCATCGGGATTGTTAGACGAGATGGAGTGCGCGATATGCTGCAGCATCACGGTTTTGCCGGATTTTGGCGAGGCCACGAGCAGGCCGCGCTGTCCCTTGCCGATCGGCGCGACGATGTCGATGATGCGCCCGGTGATATTTTCTTCGGCGCGGATGTCGCGCTCCAGTATCAGCGGTTCGGTCGGAAATAGCGGGGTCAGGTTTTCAAACAGGATCTTGTTCTTGGCATTTTCAGGCGGCTCGCCGTTGACATTGTCCACCTTGACCAGTGCGACATAGCGTTCTCCGTCCTTTGGGGTGCGTATTTCGCCTTCAATCGAGTCGCCGGTATGCAGGTTGAAGCGGCGAATCTGGCTGGGACTGACGTAAATGTCGTCCGGGCCGGCCAGGTATGAGGTGTCCGGTGAGCGCAGGAAGCCGAAACCATCCGGCAAGATTTCCAAAGTGCCGTCACCAAAAATGCTTTCGCCTTTTTTTGCATGGCTTTTCAGCAGCGCGAACATCAGGTCCTGCTTGCGCATCCGGTTGGCATTTTCAATTTGATTGG
>MGWZ01000081.1 GCA_001801175.1 Gallionellales bacterium RIFCSPLOWO2_02_FULL_57_47
GGCGGATCCGCCCGTCTGCCGCATCATGGACATCGGCAAATTCAAATATGCCGAAAGCAAGAAGCAGCACGAGGCCAAACTCAAGCAGAAACAGGTTCAGATCAAGGAAATCAAGTTTCGCCCGGGTACGGATGAAGGCGACTACAACATCAAGCTGCGCAACCTGATCAAGTTTCTGGAAGACGGTAACAAGACCAAAATCACGTTGCGTTTTCGCGGCCGTGAAATGGCCCACCAGGAAATTGGTATGCGTTTGATTCAGCGCGTCAGGGATGACTTGGTGGAGCATAGTGTGGTCGAGCAGTTTCCCAAAATGGAAGGCCGGCAGATGGTGATGGTGCTGTCTCCCAAGGGAAGCAAGAAGTAAATCGAAACCTTAAAATTAGTTTGAGCAGGAAATTCAAGTTGTTTTGGCAGCAAGGGGATGGCCAGGGCGATGAAGTAAGCAGTTCCCCGATAACAAGTGGTGTATGGGTTATCAAGTTTTTCCACCGGAAAACACCTGGCATCATAAATTAAGGAGCAATCATGCCCAAGATGAAAACCAAAAGCGGAGCGGCCAAGCGCTTCAAGATCCGCGCCGGCGGCAGCGTCAAACGTTCACAGGCGTTCAAGCGCCATATTTTGACCAAGAAGACCACCAAGAACAAACGTCAATTGCGCGGCACGACAGAAGTTCACTCAACCAACACAGCATCGGTTCGCGCCATGATGCCTTACGCATAAGGAGCAGACCATGCCAAGAGTAAAACGTGGAGTAGTAGCACGCGCCAGCCATAAGAAGATTCTTGACCTCGCCAAGGGTTATCGTGGCCGCCGCAAGAATGTATACCGTATAGCCAAACAGGCGGTAATGAAAGCAGGGCAATATGCCTATCGTGATCGTCGCCAGAAAAAGCGCCAGTTCCGCACCTTGTGGATTGCGCGTATCAATGCGGCAGCACGCGAGCAAGGCATGAGCTACAGCGTATTCATGAACGGGCTGAAGAAAGCGTCAATCCAGGTTGACCGCAAGGTGTTGTCGGACATCGCGGTGTTCGATAAGGCAGCGTTTGCGCAATTTGTAGCGCAAGCCAAAGCCAGCCTCGGCGTATAAACCAGGTCTCGCGGTTTATTGATTAAACTGTGTAACTAAAAAAGGAGGCTTTGCGCCTCCTTTTTTGTTTCTAAACCCCTCCCAACCTCCCCTTGCACCCGCAAGGAGTACGCCGGGAGGTAACCCGCTGCTTCGCAGCGACCTTTCCGCAGTCAGGGATAGGGGAGTAATAAGATGGAAGAGCTCAAAAATATTCTCGATCATGCCCTGCAGCAGTTCGCCGCAATCGGCGATGAAGCCGAATTGGAGCAGGTCAAGGCAAAATACCTGGGCAAGGAGGGCAGCCTCACTGCCTTGCTGAAAGGTTTGGGCAAGCTGTCTGCCGAAGAACGCCCCGCCGCTGGCGCGCGCATCAACCAGGTCAAGCAAACTATCGAAGCCGCCTTGCAACAGCGGCGCGATGCATTGCAACAAACCAGACTGGCGCAGAAGCTGGCTGCGGAAGCGCTGGATGTGACCTTGCCCGGGCGCGGCCTGGGCACGGGCGGATTGCACCCGGTGACGCGCACGCTGGAGCGCATCGAGCAGTTGTTTCACTCACTGGGTTTTGCCACCGCGTCCGGCCCCGAGATCGAGCGTGATTTCTACAATTTCACCGCGCTGAACATCCCGGAGAACCATCCGGCGCGCGCGATGCACGACACTTTCTATATCGACCCGCAGCATGTATTGCGTACCCATACCTCGCCGGTACAGGTGCGTTACATGGAAGCAAATCAACCGCCGCTGAAGATCATTTCTTCCGGGCGCGTCTACCGCGTCGACTCCGATGCCACCCATTCGCCGATGTTCCATCAGGTCGAAGGCCTGTGGGTTGATGAAGAGATCAGCTTCGCCAATCTCAAAGGCGTGGTGCAGGATTTCCTGCAGCGCTTTTTCGAGCGCGATGACCTGCAAGTGCGTTTTCGCCCATCGTTTTTTCCGTTCACCGAGCCATCGGCTGAAATGGATATGAGCTGGAACGGCGGTTGGCTGGAGATCGGAGGCTGCGGCATGGTGCATCCCAACGTGCTGAAACATGTCAACATCGACAGCGAAAAATATCTCGGCTTCGCGTTCGGCCTGGGCGTGGAACGGCTGGCGATGCTGCGCTATGGCGTGAACGATTTGCGCCAGTTCTACGAGAGCGATCTGCGCTTCCTCAAGCAATTCAATTAAGAGCATAGCGATGAAATTTTCCGAGAATTGGTTAAGAACCTGGGTCAACCCGGCGCTGTCCAGCGATGAGCTGGCTCATCTGCTGACCATGGCTGGTTTGGAAGTAGAGGCGCTGGAAGCCGTCGCACCCGCGTTCAATAACGTGGTGATCGCCGAAGTGCTGGAAGTGGTCAAGCACCCCAACGCGGATCGGCTGAACGTGTGCCAGGTGAATGTCGGCGAAGGGCAGCAGCTGACCATCGTCTGCGGCGCGGCAAATGTCGCAGTCGGCGTGAAAGTGCCGTGCGCGCGCATCGGCGCGGTGCTGCCCCCAGGTAGTGATAATGAAAAAGGCTTCGTCATCAAGCAGGCCAGGGTGCGCAACGTCGAGTCGTTTGGCATGTTGTGCTCAGAAAAAGAACTGGGGCTGGTTGCGGAAAGCCAGGGCCCTTCGACTGAGCTCAGGACAGGCCTGTGGCTGCTGCCGAGCGACGCGCCGGTGGGCAAGACGCTGCGCGAGTATCTGGAGCTGGATGACAAGCTGTTCACGTTGAAACTCACGCCGAACCGCAGCGATTGCTCCGGCATGGTTGGCATAGCGCGTGAAGTCGCGGCGCTGACCGGCAGCGCGCTCAAATCATTGGATATTCAAATCCAACCTGTCACCCTCCCCGAACAATTGCCGGTGCATGTGGCCGACGCGCAGGCCTGCCCGCTGTACTGCGGCCGCCTGGTGCGCGGCGTGAATGCCGCTGCGGCCACGCCAACCTGGATGCAGCGCCGCCTGGAGCGCAGCGGTTTGCGCGGCATCAGCGCGGTGGTGGACATCACCAACTACGTGATGCTCGAAATGGGCCAGCCGCTGCATGCTTTCGATGCGGCGCAACTGTCCGGCGGCATCACGGTGCGCAGGGCGCGCAACGGGGAAGAGCTGACTTTGCTCAACGAACAGACAGTGGCGCTGGATGAAGGAGTGCTGGTCATTGCCGACGATGCGCGCGCGCTGGCGCTGGCGGGCATCATGGGCGGGCAGGGCAGCGGTGTGGAAATGTCCACGCGGGATGTGTTCCTGGAGAGCGCGTTTTTCCACCCCGATGCGATTGCCGGCAAGGCGCGCCGCTTCGGCCTGGCGACCGATTCTTCATTCCGCTTCGAGCGTGGCGTGGATTTTGCAGCTACGCGGCAGGCACTGGAGCGCGCCACGCAACTGCTGCTGGAAATTTGCGGCGGCAGCGCCGGGGCAATCAGCGAAGCACGCGGCGAACTTCCGAAGCGCACAGCGATTGCATTGCGCCGTTCGCGTGTGGTGCGGGTGCTCGGCATCGCGCTGGATAACGCGCAGATTGCTGCACTGCTGAAACGCCTGCAATTCGAGTTTAGCGCGAACGGCGATGATTTCCGCGTAACGCCACCGAGCTTTCGTTTCGACCTGTCCATCGAAGCAGACCTGGTCGAAGAACTGGCGCGCCTGCACGGCTACGACAACATACCCGCACAAGCGCCACAGGCCACTCTGACCATGCTGCCATATAGCGAACTGCAACGCCCGCTGTCGCGCATCCAGCAGATTGTTGTGGAGCGCGATTATCAGGAAATCGTCAGTTACGCGTTTGTGGAAGAGCAGGTCGAGCGCGATTTATGCGGCAACGCTAATCCGGTCATGCTGCAGAACCCGATTGCCAGCAATATGGCGGTGATGCGCAGCAGTTTGATAGTCGGGCTGGTCGGAGCGCTGCGCTTCAACCTGAACCGCAACCAGGCGCGGGTGCGCCTGTTCGAGTCCGGTGCATGTTTTGCCAAGGTGGATGGCAATTACGTGCAAAGCCAGCGTTTGTCGGGCATTGCATATGGTGCATCCCAGCCAGAACAATGGGGCGCAGCCGCCAAACCCGTCGATTTCTATGATGTAAAAGCGGACGTCGAGGCCCTGTTTGCACCGCAACTGTTGAGTTTTGTTGCGGCAACCCATCCGGCATTGCACCCGGGGCGTTCCGCGCAGATTTATTGCTGCGGGCAAGCGGTCGGCTGGATCGGCGAACTGCATCCGCACTGGCAGCAGCAATACGACATGGCGCAGTCCGCCGTGTGGTTTGAAGTCGAACTCGGCGAGTTGACCCGGGCGGCAGTGCCTCATTTGAGCGAAATCGCCAAATTCCTGCCGGTGCGCCGCGATCTGGCGGTAGTGGTCGACGAAACGGTTGCCGTGCAGGCTTTGCTGGATGCGATGCAGCAGGCTGCAGCGCCGTATGTGGTTGAGATTGCACTTTTTGATTTGTATCGGGGCAAAGGCGTGGAGCAAGGCAAAAAAAGCCTTGCATTCCGTGTGTTGTTACAAGATACTCATAAAACACTCACGGACTTGGAAATTGAACCGAGCATCGTGAAGTTGGTGGATGTGATGCAACAGCAGGGTGCGCAATTGCGTATGTAAGGGAGAAAAATGACAACAACACTAACCAAAGCCGAACTGGCTGATCTGCTGTTCGAGAAAGTCGGCCTCAACAAACGCGAAGCCAAGGACATGGTGGAAGCGTTCTTCGAAGAAATTCGCGCGCAACTGGAGCAGGGCGAGAGCGTAAAATTATCCGGTTTCGGTAATTTCCAGTTGCGTGACAAGCCGCAACGTCCGGGGCGCAATCCCAAAACTGGTGAAGAAATTCCGATTAGCGCACGCCGCGTGGTGACGTTTCATCCCAGCCAAAAATTGAAAACCATGGTGGAAAAGTCCTATCATGGAAAACCACAAGCCTGATACAGAACTCCCGCCGATTCCCGCCAAACGCTATTTCACCATCGGTGAAGTAAGCGAATTGTGCGGGGTCAAGGCGCACGTGCTGCGCTATTGGGAACAGGAATTCACCCAGCTCAAACCGGTCAAGCGCAGCGGCAATCGCCGCTATTACCAGCACCATGAGGTGTTGCTGATCCGGCGCATTCGCGAATTGCTCTATGGGCAGGGCTTCACCATCAGCGGTGCGCGCCATCGGCTGGAAGATTCAAATCAGCATGATAGACGTGCCAATGAATCTACGGCAGCAATCAATGTCGCTGCGTTACGCCACGAAATCAAAGCGATCATCGCCCTGCTCAGCGTATAACAACGTGCTGCAATGATCATTCCCGAATGATAATGTGTATCAGATGGAAGTCCCCGGGCACCATCAGTCCCCCGTAAGTTACAGATCAGCAGGTATGTCGCACGCGCAAGAAAGCGCAGTGAACGCCCGTGCCGATTGAATCGGGCGCAGGCTCGAATCACCTGTAGCCTGCTGCACTACAGCGCAGGCAGCCTGTGTAAACAGCTGGTCGTCCAGCCATGCTGGAGATGATGGCGCGGAAGGCTGTCGGGCTGTCTTTCAGACTGAACTACTGCCGGAAGAGGCTGGATATTTACACTCTGCAACAATACCGACTATCATCGCGGTTCACTTACGGTGCAGCCGTGATCGCATCGAACATTAAAACTATTATATTCAGATATCTT
>MGWZ01000082.1:0-4980 GCA_001801175.1 Gallionellales bacterium RIFCSPLOWO2_02_FULL_57_47
CATTTGTTTTTATGAATATTAAAAAGCTGTTTCTTGAGAGCCTGTCGAAGGGCGGTTCGCTTAACCCGTTGATCTGATTAACCCCTCCATACATGGTTCGACAGGCTCACCACGAACGGAGGACTTAATCAGAGTTTCCTTAACCTAAAAACGGCAATTCATCCACGAAGTGGGGTAAGCAGGCATTTCGCCTTGCGGCGAAAGCTCGCAAAAACACGAAAGGCACGAAATAAAAAAAGAAGTTGTATTGACTCTGCTACTCACCCGGTGGGAATCAATTGGCTGCATGGAATCTTTTGAATTTATTGCGAGCTTCCGCTTGGCGGCGAAAACGAGCTTTGTTGAAGACAAAGCGAAGTTTCGAGGAACGGCCAATACTGCTTACCCCATTTCGTGTTTTTCGTGACTTTCGTGGACAACTGCTTTTTCCAGGATTAAAGATTTATTTGGCGCGTGAGGGCGGTTTGGCGAGTTTTCGTTGCAGCGTGCGGCGGTGGATGTTGAGTGCACGGGCGGTGGCGGAAATATTGTCCTCATGTTCGTGCAGCACGCGCTGGATATGCTCCCATTCCAGATTGCCGAGTTGCGTCGGCTGCGCCTTGATCGGCGCGTCGGTGTCGGGGGTGTGCCCGAATGCCGTCACGATTTCATCCGCGTTGGCAGGCTTGGCAAGGTATTGCGTCGCGCCCAGCTTGATGGCCTCGACAGCGGTGGCAATGCTGGCATAGCCGGTCAGCATGACGATGCGCGTATTCGGGTCAAGCTGGTGCAAGACCTTGACCAGGACCAGCCCCGGTGCGCCGTCCATTTTCAGGTCCACCACCGCAAATTCCGGCGGATTGCCTTCTGCCATCGGAATCGCTTCCTCGACGCTGTGCGCCACGGAAACGCTGTAGCCGCGTTTTTCCAGCGCGCGCTTCAGTACCTTGCAGAAGGTAATGTCGTCATCCACCAGCAATAGCGAGGCAGATTCTTCGTGTGGTTCGGTCATGGGGCAGGCCTGGTTATTGGCAAGATGATTTTTGTGGTTGCGCCGCCCTGCTCGCGATTGAACAGGCGCACCGAACCGTTCATGCGTTCCAGGGTGGCATTGGCCAGAAACAGGCCCAGCCCGTGCCCTTCCGTTTTGGTGGTGAAGAATGCCGATCCGGCTTTGAGTTCCGCTTCTTCGCTCAGTCCCTTCCCGTGATCGTGGATTTCCAGCGTGAAGTTATTGGCGTCCCAATGCGTGCGAATTTCGATTGGTTGCGGCGCCGCGTCCGCCGCATTGTTGAGCAGATTCATCAGCGCGGCACGCAACGTGGCATCCACGCTGACGAGCGGGGCGGGCAGCGCGCCGTCGCTGTGATATTGGTATTGCGCGGCGGGGCGCAGCAACTGCCATTCATCCAGCACTTCCGCCATCAGCCGATCAGCCGGTTGCAGCGCGGTTGCCCCGCTGACTTGCGCGTTGGCCAGTATCTTGTCGAGGATGCGCCTGCAGCCGCGTACCTGTTCATTGAGGATAGCCAAAGCATCGCGCCAGCCGGGCTGTGCCTCGGCTTCATGCTGCAATTCGCCGATCACCACCGCCATCGTGGACAGCGGCGTGCCCAGTTCATGCGCCGCGCCGGCGGCCTGCGTGCCGAGAGCCACGATCCGCTCGTTGCGCAGGATTTCCTCGCGCACGCGGGCCAGCATTTCATCGCGGTTGCGCACCGCCTGCGCCATTTGCACCACGAAATAGGCCACCACCACCGTGCTGAAGACAAAACCGAGCCACATGCCCATCACATGCGCATTGAACGCGCTGTCGCCATCATGCTGATGGTTGTGCGGCAGCGGAATGTAATAGAACATCAGCACGCTGTAGCAGGCGGAGGTAAGCGCCGCCATGCCCCAGGTATAGCGGCCCGGAAGCGTTGCGGCGGCAATCACCAGCGGCAGCAGGTAAAGCGATACGAAGGGATTGGTCGATCCGCCGCTGTAATAAAGCAATATGCTGAGCGCCAGCACATCCACGCACAATTGTGCGAACAGCTCCTTGTTGGGAACCGGCTTGTCGCTGCGCAGGCGCAGCCAGGAAAATACATTAATCGCGGCGAGCACGGCGATGGTCAGCAACATCGGCTGCCAATCCAGCTTCAGTTCGAGTATTTTCCAGACACCCGCGAGGGTCAGGAGCTGTGCCGTGACAGCCATGCTGCGCAAGGCGACCAGACGGCGCAACTGGTTGTGGCCGGGTAGCGAGGAGAATATCGAGTTGTTCATATTACTATTGTAAGCGGAGAGTTGGGCATAGGGGGTGTGACAAATTGTCGCGCGGCATCATGTCGCATTCCCAAAGCGATTTTCCCGGCGAATAATCCGCCCTGCCAAAAGCCCGTCGCTTTTCCGGCGGTTCCCCTCCCAGGCCGGCACTTTAAACCGGGCATGCGATGCGGACTTTTGGCTTTTTGCCGGGCCGGATGCAGGGCGTATATACTCCGCTGTTCCAATTCGTTTCCAATGGGGAAAACATCATGGCAAAACTTTACCGGTTTGGCGGGCTGCTGGCAGCCTTGTTGCTGAGTGCCGGCGTTTACGCGGGCGACATCCAGGTTGAAGGTGCGTGGACGCGCGCTACTGCCCCCGGGCAGGACAAGGCCATGGTGTACCTGTCCATTACCAGCGCGCAGGACGCAACCATAGTCGGAGTCTCCGCCAAGGCGTCCAAAACTGCGGGGATGCACACCATGGAGCATAAAGGCGGCAAGATGAGAATGTACGAGGTCAAGTCCATCAGCCTGCCGGCAAACGGGCGCATGGTGATGAGCCTGCACGGCTATCATCTGGAACTGGCAGGTTTGAAAGCGCCGCTCAAGGCCGGAGAAACTTTGCCGTTGACGCTGAGTATCGAAATGGCCGATAAGCGCATGGTCAAGGTTGACGTGCAGGCGGAAGTCAGGCCGCTGAAAAGTGCAACTCAAAAATGACACTCGCAATGCATTGCGGTATTCACTAACGATCAAAATTCGCACTAAAACCAGTAAGCATTCGCTTTCACTAAATATCAGGCGGCACGTGCCGCCTGTTTGTTTTCTGGTGTAGAATTCGCGGCAAATTTTGCGAGCTTTCGCCCCGTGGGCGAAAACGAGCTTTGTTGAAGACAAAGCGAAGTTTCGAGGAACGGCCAATGCCTGCTTAACCCTGTTCACGAGGAAAAACCATGTCCCTTACGCCTTCCGCCGCCGACAAGAAAGCGCGCACGCTTTCCGAGGCGATGCCCTACATCCAGCGTTTTTTCGACAAGACCATCGTGATCAAATACGGCGGCAACGCGATGACCGATCCCGCGTTGCAGGAGAGTTTCGCGCGCGATGTGGTGCTATTGAAGCTGGTCGGGATGAACCCGGTGGTGGTGCATGGCGGCGGGCCGCAGATCAACGAGATGCTCAAGCGCGTCGGCAAACAGGGCGAATTCATACAGGGTATGCGCGTCACCGACGAAGAGACCATGGACGTGGTCGAGATGGTGCTGGGCAAGGTCAACAAGGACATCGTCAACCTGATCAATCGCTGCGGCGGCAAGGCGGTCGGCCTGACCGGGCAGGACGGCTCGTTCATTCGCGCGGAGAAATTGCTGCTGGAGAGCAGGGACGAGCCGGGCAAGATGCTGGATATCGGGCTGGTCGGGGAGATAGGCAAGATCGACCCCGCCATCATCACCTTTCTCGATTCCGGCGACTTCATTCCGGTGATCGCGCCTATCGGCGTGGGGCCCGACGGCGAAACGCTGAACATCAACGCCGACGTGGTGTCCGGCAAACTGGCCGAAGTGTTGCACGCCGAGAAGCTGGTGCTGCTGACCAACACGCCGGGGGTGCTGGATAAGGACGGCAATTTGCTGACGGGCTTGACCCCCAAGCAGATCGATGACCTGGTCGCGGATGGCACGCTGTCCGGCGGGATGCTGCCCAAGATTGCGTCCGCGCTGGATGCGGCACGCGGCGGAGTACGCTCGGTGCACATCATCGACGGGCGGGTGCAGCACGCACTGCTGCTGGAAATCCTGACCGACGAGGGTGTGGGTACGCTGATAAAGAGTAAATGAGCGCTGCATCTATTTCGGAATGCCGAAAATTCGAAATTTCTGATGAAACTACTAGCCATTCCACTAGGCCACCAAAAGACGGTAGCCGAGTGGCTGGTTATAAGCCAGGCCAGGCGTGCGCAAAAAATCGCCGCGCCGCATATGGGGCAGATGCAAGCAGGATTTTTTAAGCACAACAACGCATGGCGACGAAATTTTGGATTTTTGATCTGGACAACACGCTGCACAACGCGACGCCGCACATCTTTCCGCACATCAACCGCAGCATGACGGCGTATTTGCAGCAACACCTGCAACTGGACGAGGCAGCAGCAAGTGCATTGCGCACGCATTACTGGCAGCGTTACGGCGCGACGTTAAGCGGACTGATACGCCATCACGGCACCGACCCGGCTCATTTTTTGTGGCACACACACCAGTTTCCGGACTTGCCGCAGATGGTCTTGCGCGAATCGCGGTTGCGCCACGTGCTGAAGAATTTGCCGGGCAGGAAAGTGGTGTTCTCGAATGCGCCGCAGCATTATGCCCATGCGGTGCTGAAGCTGCTGCGGATCGCGGATTTGTTCGATGATGTGATGGCGGTGGAAGATACGCGCTACCGCCCCAAGCCGGACAGCTTCGGTTTCATGCGCCTCCTGCAACGGCACCACATCAGGGCGGCGCAATGCGTGATGGTGGAGGACAGCCTGGAGAATTTGCGTGCGGCGAAGCGGCTGGGGATGCGCACGGTATGGGTGACTGCCGGCAACAAAGGCACACCCTGTGTGGATGTGAAGATTCGCGATGTGATGCAGTTGCCGGGCGTGCTGCATCGGTTGGGTTAACCTGATCATTGCGTAATACATTGGTAGGGCGGGTCACACCCGCCATTGCAACATTCGGTATCACGGCGGGTGTGACCCGCCCTA
>MGWZ01000082.1:4996-7878 GCA_001801175.1 Gallionellales bacterium RIFCSPLOWO2_02_FULL_57_47
TGGCAAGCAAACCGGGCGAAAGAAAATTACAGATACTGCAAACCGTGGCGCAGATGCTGGAGCAACCCAAAGGCGAGAAGGTCACCACGGCTGCTTTGGCGGCGCGGCTGGAGCTTTCAGAAGCGGCACTGTACCGCCACTTCGCCAGCAAGGCGCAGATGTTCGAGGGGCTGATCGAGTTTATCGAGCAGACCGTGTTTGGCCTGATCAACAAGATCACCCAGGAAGAAAAAAGCGGGGTTAAGCAAATCGAAGCGATCATGTCGATGTTGCTCAGCTTTGCGCAAAAGAACCGCGGCATGACCCGCGTGCTGATCGGCGATGCGCTGGTGAATGAGGATGAGCGTTTGCAGCAGCGCATCAATCAACTGCTGGACCGCATCGAGGCCACGCTCAAACAGTCGCTGCGCATCGCAGCCACGCAGGGCGAGATGGGCGAGGCGGTGGATGTGGGGGCGCACGCCAATCTGCTGGTGTGCTATGTGATCGGACGCTGGACGCAGTTCGCCAAGAGCGGTTTCGCACGCGAGCCGATGGCGCAATGGCCGGCGCAGTTGGCCGTTTTGCTGAATAGAACAAAGTAAGCGACTCATCCCCTCCCCCTTGCAGGGTGAGGGTTAGGGAGGGGGGTAGACGCCTGGCTTCCCCGCAGCACTATCTTCATCGCATTCAAAAAACCGAAGGAATAACCATGATCCTGATACTCAGCTCCAACGCAAGCGAACAAGCACTGGAATACCAGCAGTTGCTGGCGCATCTGGCCACTTTGCCGGGTATCCAGACCCGCGTGCATGTCGAGCGCGGCAGTGAAAAAACGCTCACGGAAATCTACCTGATCGGCAACACCAAGGCACTGGATATCGAGGACATGCAAAGCCTGCCTTGTGTGGAGCGCGCGGTTCGGGTCTCCGAGGAGTACCGCATCCTGGGGCGGCACAAGGACGACCAGCGTCCCACCCATTTTGACTACAACGGTGTGCGCTTCGGGCAGGACACGCTGAACGTGTTTGCCGGATTGTGCGCGGTGGACAATCGCGAGCATGTCGAGACCATGCTCAAGGCGGTACACGACAACGGCCAGGTATGCACGAGGATGGGCGCATACAAACCGCGCACCAGCCCGTATGCGTTCCAGGGACACGGCAAATATTGCCTGCCCTACGTGTTCGAGCTGGCCGGCAAATACGGCATCAAGGTGATCGCGATGGAAATCACCCATGAATCGCACCTCAATGAGATCAGGGAGGCGCTGCACCAGACCGGGAACCCGACCGGGGTGATGCTGCAAATCGGCACGCGCAACACGCAGAACTTCGAGTTGCTGAAAATCGTCGGGCGCCAGACCGAAATGCCGGTGCTGCTCAAGCGCGGCTTCGGCATCACGCTGGACGAATCGCTGAATGCGGCGGAATACCTGGCGTCGGAAGGCAATCGCAACGTGGTGTTTTGTCTGCGCGGCATGAAGACCAACATGGGCGACCCGCACCGCAACTTCGTGGATTTCGCGCATGTGCCGGTAGTCAAGCGGCTGACGCGCATGCCGGTGTGCGTGGACCCGTCGCATTCGGTCGGCTCACGGCAAGCTTCACCGGACGGCATCCTCGACATGATGCACGCCACCGCGCAAGGCGTGCTGGCCGGAGCCAACATGGTGCTGGTGGACTTCCATCCCGCGCCGCCCAAAGCGCTGGTGGATGGGCCGCAAGCGATGCTGTTGAAGGAACTGCCGTATTTTCTGGAAGATGTGCAGATCGCACGCGAGGCGTATCTCAAGCGTGTCGAGTTACGCCAGCGGCAGGTGTAATCGGGAGGGCGCAAATTCGTGAGAGGCGCTGGGTACGGCGTAGCCTTACCGTGTTTTCTTTTGGAGCGTGGCGATTTCTGGCAGTGTCAAGGGAGGTTTTTGAACCTGCCTGTGGAGCTGAGGATGTTTGACAGCAACGTTTTTCCGCCCGAGCGCAGGACGGCAAACTTCCCCGTTCTTTCGATAGATATGATCTTATTGCCGATGCCGGCTTCCTGGCTGGCCGGAAGTTGCCCATCCAGCCACATGAAGATCGGCGTGAGCTCGCGTCTTTCCGCAGAGGTGATGGCTTCGTCCATTTCAAACACGCCCAGGCCGCTTCCTGCTGCGTGGAGGTAATTGTGCGAATCGCTGATGCTGGTGAGGAATGGCAGCTTCAGGGAAGTGAGAAACCGCTCCAGCGATTCATAGACTGAAGATGAGCTGCGCACGCGGTTGGCAACCACCGCGATTTTTGCCCTGGAATTGCGCGCTCCGCCGAACAGGAACAGCTCCTTGATGAAATCGGCGGTGGCGTGAATATCGATAGGTGATGGTGCGACCGGAATCACGATAAAGTTCGACTTGCGCACCAGTTCCTGCAGCAACAGCCCTTTTGCTCCGGCAGGCGCGTCTATGACCAGCGTCTCGGTGTCCTGAGGAACCCATGTCTGCATACTGCGCAAGGCAGCGCTCTTCGGGGGGGCACCATTCGCTCCGTGAATTTTTTCCATATGGCTGGGGCGCACCCGAAGCCACTCCAGGCTCGACCCCTGTGGATCGTAGTCCAGAATCGCTGCTCTTACCTTCTTGCTGGCATAGTAACTGGCAAGATTAGTGGTCAGGGTGGTCTTCCCTGATCCGCCTTTCGAATTGATGACTAGTATCGTCCGCATAGAGAGTCCATCCCTGCTGAATATTAGGCCTGCAAAACTCTGCGCCCGGATATAGTTTCGACCACCCGTAACTATATGTCAAGAAACGCAAAAATATTGGCGCATTAAGCATTACACAGCAGTCAGTTAGTTAGGCGACACATGCACCAATAGTCGAAATCATTGCTTAAGCCAAAGCGTCGTTGTAGATACTCTGTTTGAGG
>MGWZ01000083.1 GCA_001801175.1 Gallionellales bacterium RIFCSPLOWO2_02_FULL_57_47
CGCAATTCCTGCTTGAGCCAAAAAAATGCAAAAATCACAGAAAAAATGCTTGTCCTCAAACAGAGTATCTACAACGACGCTTTGGCTTAAGCAATAATTTCGACTATTGGTGCATGTGTCGCCTAACTAACTGACTGCTGTGTAAGTTATGCGCATAGTAAATCTGCCGGGCACTGCTGAACCAAACCAATGAATAATCAACTGGTCATCAACCACGGGCGGCAAATTGTTTTTTTGCATGCTTCAGTTTTTCTAAAATTGCATTATTGATTAAATAAGCAGGAACTATGCCAAGTGGTTGTTTGCGCCAAACATTAACGACGAAACAAACAGATAGGAAAAGGCTGGAGTTGCAGTTTGGTTTGCGTTATTTGATCGGCCAATGCTGTTTGGGCGAAATGTCGTCAAACCCTGTCGAGAAGGTGGCGGAAACGGTACTGGCTCGATTCTAAAGTGCAGCACTGATTGTTAGCGTACCGGGTCCGATCAACGCTAGCGGAAACCAATGGGTTAAGCAGATGTTTTTTGATATTTTAGAAGTCGGCGGTCTGTAACATCCAGCCTATCCCGCCCAGCGCGCCGAAGAAAATCACCAGGTGCGCCCATGTCCAGAACAGGTAACGGCGGGACAAGTCGTTCTGTTCGAGATTGCTGATCAGAAACAACCTGCCGTCGCGCGGCTGGCAGATGATGTGGATGTCCGGTGCTGCCCTGGCCTCGCTCATTCGCTTGCCGACTTCGCGTTTGGCTGCTGATCTTGCCAGCATCCATTCCTGCATATCCAGCGTGCCATTGTTGTCCAGGTCGAAGCGCGCGTGCAGTGCCGGCATATCTTTCTTCCATTCGGCCAGCAGTGCGCCAAGTTCCTCGCGCGTGTTGAATTCCAGGGTGCCGCTTCCTTGCGTGCGAAATTGCCCGATGACATAAAGGCTGTCGTGTTCGAGCAGCTTCCACTCGGTGTAACGGTAAACCCCCTGATGCCACTGGTCGCGGTGCCGGGTGATGAGTTCCGCCTGTTCAAGATCGACGATGCATTCGCCGGTGTCATCGCGCAGCATGAAAGAACCATCGCTCTCGCCGCTGCTTACGGTTTTCCACTCGTTTTTAGATTCGCGATGTTCGATCTTGTAGCGATACCACAAGCAGGGCAGCGCGGTGAGTTTGCTGAGCAGCGGTGATTCCCCGAACCGCAGGCCGCGTCCGGTAAGCTCGACATAGCCCTGCGCGGCGGAGGCGATCCTTGAGGTCGGCGTGTCGCGTACCGCGCGCAGCCTGTTCAAAGCCGACAGCCAGGCCATGATGCTGATGGCTGCCATGATAGTGAGGCAGGTCAGCCAGCCGTTGCGCGACTCCAGCTTGAAACCGGCGAACAGCAACAGCAACTGCGCACCTGAAGTAACCAGTTGCGCGTATTCGCGGCGCAGCGAAACCAGCATGGCAGTCTAACGGGAGACTCGCGCAGCGAGGCGTTTGCCTCCTCTCCCGCAAGCGGGAGAGGATTGAGGAGAGGGAACGGGCATGGTGGACTTTATTGTCATGGATGCAATCATCGACATGCCCGTTAACTAAAGAGCTGCTTCATATCCACATCGGCCTTTTCGGCGGCGGAAAATTCCAGCAGCGGTTTTTCGCCGAAGTTGAACAGCTTCGCGATGATGCTGGCGGGGAATACCTCGATCTGCACGTTGTTGATGTTTACCGACTCGTTATACAACTCGCGGCGGTCGGCGATGCCGTTTTCCAGCGAGGTGATGCGCGTCTGCAACTGCATGAAATGCTCGTTGGCCTTCAGTTCCGGGTAGGCCTCCGCCACCGCAAAAATATTTCCCAGCCCCATGCGCAGCATGCCTTCCGCCTGGCCCAGTGCCGGGATATCCTGCTGCTGGCGCGCGGTTTGCACCAGCGAGCGCGCCTCGATGACCTTTTGCAGCGTGGCCTGCTCGAATTGTTTGTATTGCTTGCACACCTCAACCAGCTTGGGCAGCTCGTCGTGGCGCTGCTTGAGCAGCACGTCGATGTTTGCCCATGCCTTGGCGACGGCGTGTTTGACGCTGACCAGGTGGTTGTACAGGCCGATGCCGTAGACCAGCAGCACCGCGATGATGCCGACGAAAATCAATGTAGCCATGTTTGCCCCTTTTCATTGTTAACGCAGGGCGCGTTTCACGCACCCTGCAGAATTATTGCCTCTCGAATAGTAGCGTGCGAAACGGCATGGCCGCAACGGCACGTTACGCTGCCTATAAAACCAGCCGGTTGTTCAGGCAGGTCCTGGCTTGCGCCAGCCGTACCAGTGTCGGCAGCAGGTTCAGCCCGGTATGCACTTTCAATGCCAGCGCGTTTTCCTTCAGGTCGTCGAAAGATATTTCGACCGGATCGCCGGCCGCCGCGAAGGCAATGGCATTGCCACTTTCGCACGAAGGGAATACCAGCGCGCGGTCATCGAACGCCTTGGCAAGGCACTTGAGACTGGCATCCAGGCGGCGATTATTGCGTGTAAGAAAATTGACCGCTGCTATGCCGTTTTCGCTCAGATGTGCGCGGCACGCCTGATAGAACGGCAGTGATTCCAATGCACCAGAGCGCGCATTCTCGTCGAAACCGTCCACCAGGATCAGGTCGAACTTTTTGCTGCTGCCGAGCATATATTCCGCCCCGTCGCCGATCACCAGATGGAGGCGCTTCGGGTCTTCCGGCAGCTTGAAGAACTGCCGCGCCGCGGCGACCACCGCAGGCTCGATCTCCACCACGGTAAGGTGCGCGAGCGGATAGTGGCGATACAGAAATTTGGTCAGCGAAGCCGCGCCCAGCCCGATCAGCAGCACCTTCCGGGGCGCATCGCGCAGCAGCAGCGCGGCCATCATCTCGCACGTGTATTCCAGCTCCAGCTTCCACGGCCGTGCGATGCGCATCGCACCCTGTATCCATTCGGAGCCGAAGTGCAGCGTGCGCACGCCGGCTTCTTCGCGGATGTCGATGGAAACGGTCATTTTTCGAGTGTTTTATTGTAAGTTGGCGCAGTGTAGGGCGGGTCACACCCGCCAATGCAACATTCGGTATTGTGGCGGGTCCGAAAAACTTATGGCCGGGCACCCGTGCGACCCGCCCTACGATTCAGATACCCATTGGTTCAACAACCATCTCGCCCACTCGGTAACCTCCGTCGCGGTCATGCCGATGCTGGCCTGCTGTTCAGCCAGCGCGTCGCCCGCAGCTCCGTGCAGGTGCACCGCCAGCAGCAGCGCGTCGTCCGCCGGCATGCCCTGTGCGATGAAGGCGGCGATCATGCCGGTCAGCACGTCGCCCATGCCCGCTGCGCTCATGCCGGGGTTGCCGGTCCGGTTGACGAACAGCCTGCCGTCGCGCGTGGCGCACAGGCTGTCCGCGCCCTTCAGCACCACGCTGCAGCCGAATTTCTGCGCCAGTTGCCGCACCGCCGCGACGCGGTCCGCCTGCACCTCGCCGATCCCGCAGGCCAGCAGGCGCGCGGCTTCACCGGGATGCGGGGTGAGCACGGTCGCGTTCTTTCGTGAAAGCAGCAGGATGCGCAGGTCGGGGCGCTGCGCGAGGATGTTCAGCGCGTCGGCGTCCAGCACCAGCGCGGCATCCGTGTTCAGCGCGTCATACAGCAGTTTCTGCGCGGCCATATCGCGTCCCATGCCGCAGCCGATGGCGATTGCTGAATTGCCCTTCGACTGGCTCAGGGCGAACGGTGTGGAGGACAGGATGTCATGTGCGCTGTGCAGCATCAGTTCCGGCTGCAGCAGGTCGACGTTCGGCGCGTTGTCCGCCAGCAGCCCGACATGCACGCAGCCCGCACCCATTTTGAGCGCGGCGCGTGCCGCCAGCAGCGGCGCGCCGACCATGCCGGGCGCGCCGCCGATCACCGCGACCGTGCCGAACATGCCCTTGTGGCTGTCGCGCGGGCGTTTCGGGAAATTCGCGATGACCTGCGCTTTGTCAATCGGTATTGGGGTGAGGATGGGGATGCGTTTGCTCATTTCCGGTTAAGTGTTGTGCGTGGGGCGCATAGTATAATCCCGCCCCGAATTTAATTTCACGGTCCAACCCATGTTTCGAGTTATTGTCGGCACCCCTGCCTTATCCGCCTTTCGCCTGGAAAAACTGCGCACCGCTCTGAACGTTGCCGCGCCCGGCGTCACCATTGCGGATACGCGCCACTGTTATTTCAGCGCATTCAACGGCCAGACGCTGAGCAAGGCGCATGACAAATTGCTGGGCAAGGTACTCGGAATCGACAAGGCGGGTGAACCTGCCGGCGCGGAAAAATACCAGCGCCTGCTGGTGGTGCCGCGCCTCGGCACGATCTCGCCGTGGTCTACCAAGGCGACCGACATCGCGCAGCATTGCGGGCTGTCCGCAGTCACGCGCATCGAGCGCGGCGTGGCGTATTACCTTTCCACACCAGGCGGCGAGCCTTTGAGTCTGGCCGAACAGACTGCGGTGTTGCCGCTGCTGCACGACCGCATGACCGAGACCGTGCTGGCCGATATCGCCGATGCGGCGGAAAAGATCTTCCGGCACGGGAAGCCGCAACCGCTCGCCACAGTGAATGTCTTGAGGGGTGGCCGCAAGGCGCTGGAGAAAGCCAACCGCGAGATGGGGCTGGCGCTGTCGGCGGACGAGATCGACTACCTGGTCGAGAATTTCCGCAAGCTGGAACGCAACCCGACCGACGTCGAACTGATGATGTTCGCGCAGGCGAACTCCGAGCACTGCCGCCACAAGATTTTCAACGCCGACTGGGTGATCGACGGCGAGGCGCAGGACATGTCGCTGTTCGGCATGATCCGCAACACCCACAAGGTCAGCCCGCAGGGCACGGTGGTGGCCTATTCAGACAACTCCTCGGTCATCGAGGGAGCGCGCATCGAGCGCTTCTACCCGCGTGCCGACGGCGGCTATGCCTTCAGCGACGAGCTGACCCACATCCTGATGAAGGTGGAGACGCACAACCATCCCACCGCCATCGCACCGTTCGCCGGCGCGGCGACCGGCAGCGGCGGCGAGATCCGCGACGAGGGCGCGACCGGCAGCGGCTCCAAGCCCAAGGCCGGGCTGTGCGGTTTCTCGGTATCCAATCTGAATATCCCGGGGTTTGTGCAGCCGTGGGAACAATATTCCCCTCGCCCGCAGGCGGGAGAGGGGCTAGGGGAGAGGGTCTCGAGCCAATATGGAAAGCCAAGCCGCATCGTCTCCGCCCTGCAGATCATGCTGGACGGCCCGATCGGGGCGGCGGCGTTCAACAACGAATTCGGCCGCCCGAACCTGGCGGGTTATTTCCGCACCTTCGAGGAGCAGGTCAGCGGCGAGATGCGCGGCTACCACAAGCCGATCATGCTGGCGGGCGGGGTCGGCAATATTTCAGCGATCCACACGCACAAACATGACCTGCCGGCCGGCGCGCTGGTGGTGCATCTCGGCGGCCCCGGCATGCTGATCGGCCTGGGCGGCGGCGCGGCGTCCAGCATGGACACCGGCGCGAACGCCGAGAACCTCGACTTCGATTCGGTGCAGCGCGGTAACCCGGAGATGCAGCGCCGCGCGCAGGAAGTGATCGACCGCTGCTGGCAGATGGGCGAGAACAATCCGATTCTGTCGATCCACGACGTCGGCGCGGGCGGCATGTCGAACGCGCTGCCGGAACTGGTGCACGGCGGCGGCAAGGGCGCGCGCTTCGAGCTGCGCAAGATTCCGCTGGACGAGACCGGCATGTCGCCGAAGCAGATCTGGTGCAACGAATCGCAGGAGCGCTATGTGCTGTCGATCGCGCCGGAGCGGCTGGAAGAATTCCGCGCATTGTGCGAGCGCGAGCGCTGCCCGTTCGCGGTGGTCGGCACCGCCCTGGACGACGACCGGATCACCGTGCATGACGGTGAATTCAACAACGAGCCGGTGGATATGCCGCTGTCGGTGCTGCTCGGCAAGCCGCCGAAGATGACGCGCAATGTGGCGCGCGAGACGCCGCGGCTGTCGTCGTTCGACAGCAGCATGGTCGAGTTGCGCGACGCGGTCGAACGCGTGCTGCGCCTGCCTGCCGTGGCGAACAAGACTTTTCTGATCAGCATCGGCGACCGCACCGTGGGCGGCATGACCGCGCGCGACCAGATGGTCGGCCCGTGGCAAGTACCTGTGGCGGATGTCGCGGTCACATTGATGGGCTTCAACACCCACCGCGCCGAGGCCTTCGCCATCGGCGAGCGTACCCCGCTGGCGCTGGTCAACGCACCAGCGTCGGGGCGCATGGCGGTAGGCGAAGCGCTTACCAACATCGCCGCAGCGCGCATCGACAAGATCGGCGACATCAAGCTGTCGGCGAACTGGATGGCGGCGGCGGGACATCACGGCGAGGACGCCGCGCTGTTCGATACGGTGCGCGCGGTCGGCATGGAGCTGTGCCCGCAGCTTGGCATCGGCATTCCGGTAGGCAAGGATTCCATGTCGATGAAGACCACCTGGAAGGAAGGCAATGAGGACAAGGCGGTCACTGCCCCCCTGTCGCTGATCGTTTCCGCGTTCGCGCCGTGCCCGGACGCGCGCGACACGCTCACGCCGCAACTCGCACCCTATCTGGATACCGCGCTGCTGCTGATCGACCTGGGGCAGGGCAGGAACCGCATGGGCGGCTCGGCGCTGGCGCAGGTGTACAAGCAGGTCGGCGACGTTGCGCCGGATGTCGATGATGCGCGCGTGCTCAAGTCGTTCTTCGAGCTGGTGCAGCGCCTCAACGCCGAAAGCAAGCTGCTGGCCTATCACGACCGTTCCGACGGCGGCGCGTTCGTCGCGCTGTGCGAGATGGCGTTCGCCTCGCATATCGGCCTCGACATCCAGCTCGACGAACTGCACGGCGATACGCTGCGCGCGCTGTTCAACGAGGAACTCGGTGCGGTGGTGCAGGTGTGCAAGCGCGATGTGGCGCATATCCTGGAACTGGCACATGAGGCCGGATTGAGGAGCGTGCAGAAGATCGCCACGCTGAATCAAACCGGCATGATCGAGATTTCGCGCGGCAGCGAAAAACTGTTCAGCGAGAGCGGCGTGAAGCTGCAACGCATCTGGTCGGAGACCACCTGGCAGATGCAGAAACTGCGCGACAACCCGGCCTGTGCGCAACAGGAGTTTGACCGCCTCCTTGATGCCGCCGATCCCGGGTTGCACGTGGAGCTGACTTACGATCCGAATGAGATCCCATTACCCGTTCGTGCTGTCCTCGATCCTCAATCCTCGATCCTCAATCCTCGTGCCCGCCCCAAAATCGCCATCCTCCGCGAGCAGGGCGTGAACGGCCAAGTGGAAATGGCCGCCGCGTTTGACCGCGCCGGCTTTGCCGCAATGGACGTGCACATGAGCGATATCATCAGCGGTCGCGTCAAACTGGCCGATTTCAAGGGCTTCGCCGCCTGCGGCGGCTTTTCCTACGGCGACGTGCTGGGCGCTGGCGAGGGCTGGGCGAAATCCATCCTGTTCAACCCGAGGGCGCGCGACGAATTCGAAGCCTTCTTCCGGCGCAAGGACACGTTCGCATTAGGCGTGTGCAATGGCTGCCAGATGATGAGCAACCTGCACGAAATCATTCCGGGCGCGGAGAACTGGGCGCGCTTCTCGCGCAACCAGTCGGAGCAATTCGAGGCGCGCTTCGTGATGGTGGAAGTACAGAAGTCGCCGTCCATCTTCCTCGACGGCATGGCAGGCAGCAGGATGCCGATTGTGGTGTCGCACGGCGAAGGTTATGCCGATTTTAGTCCCGACATCACGCCCGCAAGCGGGCATGAGTCTTCACTGAAACTTCGTTTTGGCGCTGCGCAGAAGCTGAAGGCCGCGCAGGAACTGGTGACTCTGCGCTACGTGGACAACACCGGCCAACCCACCGAAACCTACCCGCTCAACCCCAACGGCTCGCCGCAAGGCATCACCGGCCTGACCACGCCGGACGGGCGTTTTTCGATCATGATGCCGCACCCGGAGCGCGTGTTCCGCGCCGTGCAAAATTCCTGGTATCCGCGCGACTGGCAGTTGCGACACGTTAATGGCGAAGCCAGCCGTTTGCGGGAGCAACTGCCCAGCCGCACCGGAGAGCTTCGCCCCATCGTGTCGGAGCGGCAGGAGAACGGCGCATGGCTGCGCATGTTCCAGAATGCGCGGAAGTGGGTGGGTTAGCTGTTTCTTTGCCTGAAATGAAAAGGCGGACGGTTGGTCGCCTTTTACTTGATACAATCCCGAATTCAATGGGCATTTAAGACCATCATCAATAATCGGAGAGCATTTACATGACCGCACCTGTCTCGTTGAGGGATATTCCGCAGAACAACATTTTCCGCAAGGGCGACGTATTCGTACTCTTTGGCGAGCTTTTCGGCCGGGGTTACGCCAACGGCCTGGTGAATGAGGCGCGCAATGCGGGGATGACGATCATCGGCATCACCGTCGGACGCCGCGACGAGAACCTCGCGCTGCGCGCACTGACGGACGAGGAGCTGGCCACGGCTGAAGCCAATCTGGGCGGGCGCATCATCAATGTGCCGCTGATGGCCGGTTTCGATCTGGATGCTCCCGCAGGCGAGCCCACCCCGACCGATCTGCTGGCAAACATGACGCTCAAGAGCTGGCATGACGACAAGCTCGACTGGAAACATATCGAGAAATGCCGCGATGCGGGCGTAAAGCGCTTCAAGGATTCTGTTGCCAGGGTGATGGCCCAGCTGGACGGCATGATCCCGGACGGCAGCAACGCCTTTTTTGCGCACACCATGGCGGGCGGAATTCCCAAGGTGAAGGTGTTCCTGGCCATCGCCAACCGCATTTACAAGGGACGCGGCGAGCGCTTCATGCCATCGCGCGCGCTGCTCGAAAGCGATCTCGGCAAGCTGTGCCTGATGAATTTCGACGAAGTCACCGCGAACACCTTCCAGTACCTGATCGAAGGCAGCGCCGCGATCCGTGCACGGCTGGAAAAGACCGGCGGCCAGGTGCGCTACACCGCCTATGGCTACCACGGCACCGAAATCCTCATTGACGGCAAATACCAGTGGCAGACCTACACCAACTACACGCAGGGCCAAGCCAAGATGCGCCTCGAGCGCGTTGCGCAGGCAGTCTGGGCGCAGGGCATCAAGGCCACGGTTTTCAATTGCCCCGAGATCCGCACCAACTCATCGGACATCTTCGTCGGCGTCGAGCTTTCGCTATTCCCGTTGCTGAAGGCGCTTATGAAGGAAGGCGATGGAGCCTGGGCAGAGGTCCAGTGGCAGGCCTGCCGCGACCTGCTGCAGGAAGGCGCATCGCTGGAGGCGCTGCTGCAGAAAATCGATGACTACAATGCCACCAGCGTAATGCAGAAGTATCGCAACTTCGCAGCCTGGCCGATGGACAACTCCGCCGAGCTGGCCGACCTGATGATAGGCACCTCGGAAGAAATCACCCAGATGCACAAGGACAGAAAGGCGCTGGTTACCGATCACCTGAGCGCACTGGTGCTGGAGGGAACCGGGCCGCTGATGTTCATGGAAGCATCCCATCCGTCTGCTCCGGTGCTGTGGCTCAATCACGACATCATCGCGAAGCAGCTCAATCGGATCCACAGTTACACAGCAGTCAGTTAGTTAGGCGACACATGCACCAATAGTCGAAATCATTGCTTAAGCCAAAGCGTCGTTGTAGATACTCTGTTTGAGGACAA
>MGWZ01000084.1 GCA_001801175.1 Gallionellales bacterium RIFCSPLOWO2_02_FULL_57_47
GGCGAAAGCTTGCCGACCGAGGAGCCTGCGGCAATCTGTGCTGCGAGGAAGCCAAGTTCGCCGTCTTGTTCGGTGCTGAAGTTCAGTAGGTTAGACAGCGCTGATAGCACCATGCGCCCGGAGGTGGAAAGCTGATAGACGCGCCGTTCAGCATCCCATAACAGCAGCTCGTGCTCACGCAGACGGTGGAGAACGGTGCTGAATTTGGCCTGAGTTATAAAGGAAAAATGGGAACTCAGTTCCTGCGGTGACCATTCCGGTGCTTCGGCGCGTAGTCCGATTTCGCGTAGCACCATCAAACGTACCAACACCTCCTCATTGCCACCACGAAACATCGCGATGAGCGCGTCTATGTACGAACGCGCGTTGAGTAGGGGGAAGAGTTGTGGAACATCATGAGGCTCAATGCCGGGCGCGAAAAATTCAGCCAGAGAATTTTCATCGCGCTCGGACATGGTTTACACCCCCTGCTTCAAACTGGCCGAGATGAAATCGTCCAGGTCGCCGTCCAGTACGGCCTGGGTATTGCCGACTTCATAATTGGTGCGCAGATCCTTGATGCGAGACTGGTCGAGCACGTAGGAGCGGATCTGGTGTCCCCAGCCGATGTCGGATTTTCCGTCTTCCAGCACCTGCTTTTCGGCATTGCGCTTGCGCAACTCCTCCTCGTACATGCGCGATTTCAGCATCGACATCGCTTCGGCGCGATTCTTGTGTTGCGAGCGGTCGCTCTGGCACTGCACCACGATGTTGGTCGGCAAGTGGGTGATGCGCACCGCCGAGTCGGTCTTGTTGATGTGCTGGCCGCCCGCGCCCGAGGCGCGGTAGGTGTCGACGCGCAGGTCGGCCGGATTGATCTCGATTTCGATCGATTCGTCCACTTCGGGATAGACAAACACGCTGGAGAACGAGGTGTGGCGGCGGTTGCCGGAATCGAACGGCGATTTGCGCACCAGCCGGTGCACGCCGGTTTCGGTGCGCAGATGACCGTAGGCGTAGTCGCCGATCACCTTGATGGTTGCGCCTTTTATGCCCGCGACCTCGCCGTCGGATTGTTCCAGCACTTCGACCTGGAAACCCTTGCGTTCGCAGTAGCGCAGATACATGCGCAGCAGCATCGACGCCCAGTCCTGCGCTTCAGTGCCGCCCGATCCGGATTGAATGTCGACGAAGCAGCTGTTCGGGTCCATCGGGTGCGCGAACATACGGCGGAATTCCATCGCCGCGACGCGTTTCTCGATGTCCTGAATGTCGGCGGCAGTGCCTTGCAGACTTTCGTCGTCGTTTTCCGCCTTCGCCATTTCAAACAGCTCGGCGGCATCGGAAAGATTCTGCTGGATATGCTTGAGGCCGAGCACCACGCCTTCCAGCATTTTGCGCTCGCGCCCCAGCTCCTGCGCGCGCTTCGCGTCCTGCCAGATCGCGGGGTCTTCGGCGAGCTGTGAAACTTCGATCAGGCGGTCCTGCTTGGTATCGAAGTCAAAGATACCTCCGTAATTCCGCGCTGCGCAGACCTAAATCCTGCAGCTGGTTGGAGAGGGCGTTGAGTTGTTCGGCTTCCATGATGTTGTCGCTGATTTCTAAAGGGCGCGATTATACCTGCCTTGAGCAAGTCGATGCGAGTAGCGACGTAAGGACTTTCATGAACCTTAAACCAAAAAAGGCAGTTGGAACCTGTAGGAGCAGGCCCTGCCCGCGAATAGGCTGTTCGCGGGCAGGGCCCGCTCCAAATGCATCACCAAAATGTGAGTTGCATCGAAGGCGCAAGGATCAAACATCACGCTGGCATTTCATGGAAATGCATATGGTCAACTGCGGTTTTCGGGTGAATATTTTTTCGCGCTGCCGCGCACCTTCTCTGCCGGGTATTTCACCGCGTTCTTTTCCAGCTTGCGCAGCGCGGCCTCCAGCAGGTCCACATCAAGTTTGTCGGAGAGGCGCACCAGATACAGCAGGATATCGGCCAGCTCCTCGGCAACAGCAGGTTTGACCTCGGCGGAAAGGTTGACCGTCTGCGCCTCCGTCAGCCACTGAAAATGCTCCATCAGCTCGGCGACTTCCACCATCAGCGCCATGCTCAGGTTCTTCGGCGAATGAAACTGGTCCCAGTCGCGCGCCTCGGCAAACGCGCGCAACTTGTCGCGCAACAACAGCAGATCGGATGGGTTGGACATGGCGTGGCTCCGGTGGGTAGTGGATATCGGCGGCTATTGTAATACGGGGCGGGGCGGGGCATCATGCGCATGACAAGAGACACTGAATCCGGATCATTTTGACTAACCGAAAACAGAAAGAACTAATGCGATGAACGAATACATTTTTTTTGATGCCAGGCTGCGCGACAAGTTTGCCGAACACGCAAAAGCACTGGAAGTGGAATGCGAGCTGCGCGATGACAGCATGGGCCTGGTCGCTGCGGTGCCCGAGGATATTGCTGACGATCTGGCTGATGAACTTGAGGCTCATTACGACGAACTGCAGGAAGAACAGTCCGACTTGTTGGCCCTGTCCGAAGGCGGGCTCAAGAAGCTGGCCGGATTCCAGCTGGTCTTGCCCGACGGGCAAGTCTGTACCGTGCCCTTGCAGCCGGACATGGCCAACCGCCTGCTTTCCTGCTTCAGCTTTGAGGAAATACAGGTGCTGTTCGACACCGTCGCACGCAGCGCGCTTGATCCCAAGAACAGGCCTCTGTGCGAAATATTGCGGGCTGAAAAGCAGCAGGTGCCGTAATAGAGCAGGTTGGTTTATTTGGCTCGATAGGCTGTTGCAGGAGCGCAGCTTGCAGCGCGATGCTCAACCATCGCCCGATTAATCGGGCTCCTACGATTGAGATTTCACGGGAGGTTATATGCAAATCCTCATCACTGGCGGTACCGGCCTGATCGGCAAGCAGCTCTGCAAGGCATTGCTGGCTGAAGGCCATGAATTAACGGTGTTCAGCCGCAATCCGGCGTCAGTTCCGGCCAAATGCGGCGCAGGGGTCCACGCGATAGGCGCGCTTGGCGAGTGGCATCCCGGCAAGACTTTCGATGCGGTCATCAATCTGGCGGGCGAGCCGATTGTCGATGCGCGCTGGACGGCGCGGCGCAAGCAGGTCTTGTGGGACAGCCGTGTCACTTTAACCAAGGAACTGGTCAGGCATATCGCTACTGCCGGGCGCAAGCCAGCCGTATTGATAAGCGGCTCGGCGGTAGGCTATTACGGCAATCGCGGCGATACCGCAATGTACGAGGCGGCGGATGCCGGAGAGGATTTTGCCGCGCAACTGTGCAAAGCGTGGGAAGACGCGGCGCATGCCGCAGAGCAAGTCGGGGTGCGGGTGTGCCTGCTGCGCACCGGTTTGATATTGAGCAACAAGGGCGGCTTGCTGGGGCGCATGCTGCCGGCATTCAAGCTTGGCCTGGGCGCGCGCCTGGGCAACGGAAAGCAGTGGATGAGCTGGGTGCACATCGACGACTATGTCGCGATGGTGCTCAAGTTGCTGCACGATAGCTTTGCCAGCGGAGACCAAGCCAGCTTGGCTCTGGCCAGCGGGCCATACAACATGACCGCGCCGCAACCGGCCACCAATGCGGAATTCACCGCTGCCCTCGCGAAAGCGCTGCACCGCCCTGCGCTGTTCGCGGCCCCCGCACCGCTGCTGAGACTGGCGATGGGCGAACGCGCCGGCCTGATTCTCGAAGGGCAAAAAGTATTGCCCGGCAAGATGACTGCTGCCGGTTATCGCTTTCAGTATCCCAATCTGGACGATGCGCTGGGGAATTTGTTTGGCAGATAGATGTTAAGGCTGGGTGGTTGATTGCGAAGCGCCTAAGCAATCTGGACTATGGTAGGGAAGGGGCTTTGCTGTTTTATTGAGAAATGGATTTATAGCCCTCCGTGTTACTTGGACGGGGGGAGAGTTCTAGTGTTTTGATCATCAAAAAAGAAGCTTGCAATTTGTAACCATTTTTCAGTTACAATTCGGAACGGGGCGGTAAGCTACATGTCAAAACATAAGAAAAACTTAAATAGGTTGTGTGCGACACCAACGCCTGCCGATATTAAATGGGATGAACTTGTGGGTGTATCAAAGTATTTGGGCTATGAACTGCTGAAGGGTGGTGGTTCGCGAAGGAAGTTCTATCACAAAGCTAAAGATGATTTGATTATTTGCCATCAGCCGCATCCATCACCCGATGTGGACAAAGGTTGTGTTTCGGATGTTGTGGCGCACCTAAAAAATCACAAATTTATTGAATAGAGGTAACGTGGATATCCTTAAATACAAAGATTACGAAGGCACCGCCGAATTAGACATGGCGCGCGGGGTTTGTCGTGGGAAGGTTTTGTTCATCAATGATTTGGTGACTTACGAAGCGGCGCTGCCTTTAAAATTACAAAAGGAATTTGAAGCGGCTGTTGATGACTATATTGAGACTTGCGCGACTCTTGGACGAGATCCACAAAAATCGTTAAAAGGACAATTTAATGTGCGGATTCCGCAGGAATTGCACAAGGCCGCAACGTTACGTGCCTTGACAGACAGTGTTTCACTCAACGATGTCGTTGTGCGAGCGCTAGACGCATATATCAATGATCGAGTCGATAACCACGTTGAAACAAAAAATTACTTCGTTGGTTATGGTGAATTTCAGGAGGCTTTTGCATATGCAAGTAGCTATGGGCATCTCGCTTATGCGACAGAGGCTGTAGCGGCATCCAATGTTCAGATGCTAATTCCAGTAGGAGGTAAACGTGCAGCACCCCACTAACCCCCCAAAACCATCGATGGAAATTTCGCATGAGCTTCGAGAAATTACAGAGCTTCTAGTGAAGTATCACGGATTGCACGAGGGGTTATACGATTTGGCACTTGAGTTTCAAATTGCTGTCGGTGCTGTAGGTCCTGATCCCGCATCGATAATTCCTGGCGCGATGTTTGGCGTCAGGCGTATTGGGATTATGAAAACGGAGAGGGCTGGTATATCTACAGTTGATGCTGCTCAAGTTAATCCTTCTAGCCCCGCTAAGAAAGTTGCCGCAAAAAAGCCGGCCCGTAAGTAGTTATCGATGGCGGCACACGGCGAACCGTTAAGACAGTGAAGCTGTCGTTTCCCAGCCAGCGTAGGGCGCAATAACCAACGGGCATTGCGCCGCATGTGTGATGGCTGGCTATCCGGTGCAATGCGCTACGCTTATTGCACCCTACGTAAACCCTTTGTCCGGTAAACCCAACGTTGTAAGGATCGAATCGGCAAGGAAAGACGATGAGCAATAACCAGCTTTCAAAAAGCCAGTTGCTGAAAATCGTTTTTTTGCGGCTCTTCGTCGCTTTCCCTGTGCTGATCGCCATACTGTTCCTGTCCGCCGGTACGCTTGCCTACTGGGAAGCCTGGGTATATCTGGCCGTCCTCATTATTCCCATGTCGTTCGTTCTGGTGTATTTGCTTAACAACGCCCCTGAATTGCTGGAACGCCGGATGAGGTTGAAGGAAAAAGAGCCGGCGCAGAAACTCATTATCGCAATTGCCTTTTTCTGCTTTCTTTTTGCTTTTCTGCTGCCAGGTTTTGACATACGTTTTGCGTGGTCGCAAGTGCCCGCTGTCGTGGTTATCGTTGCCGATGTTCTGGTGTTGCTCGGCTACGGCATCGTCTTTCTGGTCTTCCGGGAGAATCCCTACGCATCACGCATCATTGAAGTGGAGCCGGGCCAGAAGGTGATCAGCAGCGGCCCCTACGCAATCATCCGCCACCCGATGTATCTGGGGGAATCGCTGATGTTCATCTTTTCTCCGCTGGCACTGGGATCGTATTGGGCAATGATCCCCGCGCTGGGGATCGTTCTCCTGCTGGTTGCAAGAATACGGGACGAAGAACGCGTGATGATGAGGAACCTTGAGGGGTATCCGGAATACATGCAAAAGACGTTGTATCGATTGATTCCCGGTGTTTGGTAGTTCGTAGGATGGGTGGCGCTACGGGCCCATCCAGCAGGCTAACTCACCTACTTTTGTAAAGGATAGTTCAATTGGACTATTGTGTGAAAAAAGTTTTGCTGTTAGTTTTTGAATTATGCATTTATAGCATCAACGTTTCATCTGGACAGGATAGCCACTAAAAAATATTTTGCTCTAGTTCAGTCAATCTAACGGGCATTTTCCAAAATCAACAACAGCGAGACTACCGATATGCGCATGCCAGCTTTATCCAAAATCCAATGTTATCTAGCCATTTTTCTAACTTCTATGCTTCTCACCGCATGTGGCGGTGGGGGTGGTGGTAATTCTCCTACACCCTCAAATTATTCCATTGGCGGCACTCTCAAAGGCTTGGCAGCAGGTAACAGCATCACCTTGGACAACAATGGTGCGGACAATCTCACCCTCACTGCCGATGGAGCGTTCAGCTTTCCAACTCAACAGAGCAATGGTTCGACATATAACCTTTCCATTCTTACTCCACCTGCCAACCAATCATGCACACATACTTATGGAGCAGGCTCGGTTTCCGGTGCAAGCGTTACTGCCCTCAATGTGATCTGCGGTCTGCCGCCGCACGGTGGAATGATCAGTGCAGCCATGCTTTCAATTGCTCGCAATTCGCATACTGCCAACTTGTTGCCTAATGGCAAGGTGCTGGTTACAGGAGGTAATAGTGGCGGGGTGGTTCATGCAAGCACCGAGTTGTACGATCCGGCCTCTGGTGCTTGGGCTGCAACCGGCAGCCTTGTCATGGCGCGCGACTCACACACTGCTACCTTACTGCCCAATGGCAAGGTGCTGGTGACAGGTGGTAATGACGGGGCGATTGCTCTTGCCAGCGCCGAGCTCTACGATCCGGCCACAGGTACCTGGACTGCGACGGGCAGCCTTGCAACAGCCAGATCCGCCCACAATGCTACCTTGTTGGCTAATGGCATGGTGCTGGTGACGGGCGGAACCAGCGGGACGGTGGTTCATGCCAGCGCCGAGATCTACGATCCGGCCACCGGTACCTGGGCTGCGACTGGTAGCCTTGCTATGGCGCGCGAATTCCACACAGCCACCTTGCTGCCCAATGGCAAGGTGCTGGTGGCAGGGGGGTTCGACGGGGTGGGTTATCTTGCCAGCACCGAATTGTATGATCCAGCAACTGGCACATGGGCTGCGACGGGCAGTCTTGCGACGTCACGCATCTTTCTCAGCGCTACCTTGTTGCCAGATGGCAAGGTACTGGTAGCAGGTGGATTTGGAGGGGTAGGTACCTATCTTGCCAGCACTGAGCTGTATGATCCGGCAACTGGCACATGGGCCGCATCGGGCAGATTCGCGACGGCGCGATATGGCCATACCGCCACCTTGTTGCCTAATGGGAAAGTGCTGGTGACCGGGGGGGCTGGCACGGGAGGATATTTTTCCAGTTCCGAGCAGTACGATCCGGCCAGTGGGAGCTGGGAAGCGATAGGCAGCCTTGCTACGGCACGCGCGCTTCATACTGCCACGTTGTTGCCCAACGGTATGGTGCAAGTGACTGGAGGTTACGATGGAGCGGCGACACTTGCAAGTATTGGTAGCACTGAGCTGTTCGATCCATCCGCGAGAAGCTGGACAGCGACAGGCAGTCTCGCCACGGCGCGATATATTCACACAGCCACCTTGCTAGCTAACGGCAAGGTGCTGGTGACGGGTGGTAGCAGCGGCGCGGCTATTTTTGCCAGTGCCGAACTGTACGATCCAGCCACTGGCATATGGTCCGCAACGGGCAGTCTAGCTACGATGCGGAAATCCCACACCGCGACCTTGTTGCCCAATGGCAAGGTGCTCGTTGCAGGAGGTTACGGTGGAGCAGGAGGTTATCATGCAGGCGCCGAGTTGTACGATCCTGCTACCGGCGCTTGGTCTGTGACTGGTAGTCTCATTACGGCGCGCGCCATTCATACCGCGACTTTGTTGCCCAATGGCAAAGTGCTGGTGGCAGGGGGTATCGGTGGATCGGGTACTCTTGCCAGCGCTGAGCTGTACGACCCAGCCACCGGCACATGGACCGCGACGGGCAACCTCTCAACTGGGCGCTACTCTCACACCAATACTCTGCTGCCCAGTGGCAAGGTGCTCGTAACAGGCGGAGTTGGCAAGTTTTCTGCAAATATTTCTAGCGCCGAGTTGTACGATCCGAACACCGGCACATGGACCGCAACAGGCAGTCTTACCATGGTCCGCAGATCCCACACTGCTACCTTATTGCCCAATGGCAAGGTCCTGGTGACGGGGGGGGCAGGTACGACGGTTAATCTTTCCAGCGCCGAGCTGTACGATCCCAATACTGGCGCATGGGCCGCAACGGGCAACCTCGTCAGAGCCCCCGATTCACACACAGCTACTTTGTTGCCCAACGGCAAAGTGCTAGTGGCAGGGGGGTATGGTGGGTTATTTTCTTATCTTGCCAGCACAGAGTTATACGATCCGGCCACCGGCACGTGGACCGCTGCGGACAGTCTCTCCACGGCGCGTTACCTTCATACAGCAACCTTGTTGTCCGATGGCAAAGTGCTGGTCACAGGGGGAATGAATGGAACTGGTGGAACGAGCGTCTATCACAGCAGCAGCGAACTTTATTGGTAGTACATTGGAACAGCAATTTAAAGAGCTTTGCGCCTTATGAGAGTTATCCGGCGCAAAGCTCTTCGCTTATTTCATCCGTCCTACGCAAGCTGCATGCAACTAATTTGTTCCGGAGTCGAATTATTCTGGTGAACAATAAAAAACCGCCCTCGAGGGGCGGTTTTGTATTTGGCGGAGAGGGGGGGATTCGAACCCCCGTTAGGATATTATCCTAAACACGCTTTCCAGGCGTGCGACTTAAACCGCTCATCCACCTCTCCGAAGGGCGCGCAGGATAAACCAGAACGGGCTTTGCCGCAATCAGAACTGGTTCCTCCATGCGCGCAACGCAGTGAATACGCCCAGTTCACTGACCCCAAGTTCGCTGGTGTCGGTCAGGCCGCGCTGTTGCAGCGTGCTTATGATTTCCGGATGGGTGCAGCGCAGGAAGGGATTGGTGGCTTTTTCCAGAGCGATGGTGGAGGGCACGGTCGGCTGGTTGGCGGCGCGCAGTTTTTGGGTGGCGGCGATGCGGTGCTGCACGTCCGGGTTGCCGGGTTCGCAGGCCAGCGCGAAGCGCAGGTTGGCGGCGGTGTATTCGTGCGCGCAATAGACGCGGGTGTCGCCGGGCAGTTGCGCTAGGCGTTGCAGGGAGTGGTGCAGTTGCGCGAGGGTTCCTTCGAAGTTTCTGCCGCAGCCTGCGCCGAACAGCACGTCGCCGCAAAACAGGATGCCGGGTGCGATGTAGGCGAGGTGGTCGTTCAGGTGGCCGGGGGTTTCGATGATGTCGAACACGATACCGAGGGGCTTAAGCTTGAGCTGGCCGCCTTCGCGCAGGTCATGGGTGATGTGCGGATTGCCGGGATGTCGCCGCCCATACACCGGCACGTTGTATACTTCGCGCAATGCTGCGATGCCGCCGGTGTGGTCGGGATGGCGGTGGGTGCACAGGATCGCCTCGAGTTGCAGGCGGTGTGCATTCAGGAATGCCAGTACCGGCTCGGCTTCGCCGGGATCGACCACGGCGGCATGGCGGTCGTTGTGGATGATCCAGATGTAGTTGTCTTGCAGGGCCGGGACGGCGGTGATTTCAAATGCTGGGGCGGCAATCATTGAACGAATGGGAAGTAAGCGATGCCGAATTGTAAGCCAACTGCACAGAGTCTGAGCGAGTGGTTCGCCACCCCGCAGGGGGGGTATGTGCTGACGCGCGAGCAGGCATATTTTGACCGCACGGTGAGCGATATCTTCGGCTACAACGCGGTGCAACTGGGTTTGCCTGAGCATGATTTTCTGCGCAGCAACCGGATGCCGCTGCGCATTTGTGCAGGAAATCAGGCGGGGAACGACGTGCGGGCACGACACGGTGAGGCGGAGCCTTCCGGTGCGGGAGTGCCCGCATCGCACCTTCTCCCGCAATCGGCTGGCTACGCCAGTAACGTGTCGAAGGTGCGCCTGTGTTGCTCGGAGCTGCCGTTCGACACTGCCAGCCTGGATCTGGTGCTGATCCCGCATGTCCTCGAATTTGCCGAGCAGCCGCACCAGATCCTGCGTGAGGTGGAGCGGGTGCTGATGCCGGAAGGCAGCCTGATCATCAGCGGCTTCAATCCGCGCAGTCTCTGGGGGATGCGAAGCACGCTGGGGGGGATGCGAAAAACGCTGGGGGGGCTGCAAAAAACGCTGGGGGGCGAGCGCCGCCCGCTGGGCTGCAAGCAGGGTTATCCGTGGAACGGCCATTTCATTGCTTTACCACGCATCAAGGACTGGCTGGCATTGCTCGGCTTTGAAGTGGTGGGCGGGCGCTTTGCCGCGTATGCGCCGCCATTCCGTCAAGCCAAATGGCTGGAGCGCTGCGCATTTATGGAAGCGGCAGGCGACCGCTGGTGGGCGGTGAGCGGCGGGGTGTATTTTTTGCACGCGATCAAGCGCGTGCCCGGAATGAGGCTGATCAAGCCGCAGTGGAACGAGAGGCTGGTGAGCAAGCTGCTGCCGGTCGCGCCGAAGTTGAACAACAAGATTACGCAGCGCAGAGAGACCGATCCGCAATGACGAAGGACGTGGTTGAAATATTCACCGATGGCGCATGCAAGGGCAATCCCGGCGTGGGCGGATGGGGTGCGCTGCTGCGCACCAGGGGCAAGGAGCGCGAGCTGTTTGGCGGCGAGGCGCATACCACGAACAATCGCATGGAGTTGATGGGTGCGATTGCCGCACTGGAGGCGTTGAAGCGGCATTGCCATGTGCGGCTGCATACCGACTCGAAATATGTGCAGCAGGGCATCAGTGCCTGGATACACGGCTGGAAACAGCGCGGCTGGAAGACGGCGGACAGGAAGCCGGTTAAGAACGAGGACTTGTGGCGCAGGCTGGACGCGCTGGCGGAGCAACACCAGATTGAATGGGTATGGGTCAAGGGACATGCGGGGCACGACGGCAACGAACGCGCCGATGAATTGGCGAATCGCGGCGTGGAAGAATTATTGAACAGGCAGTTGTAGGCCGGGTTGTGCCCGACATTTTTGCAGTGCGGCGGGTGGAACCCGCCCTACGAAACTGGACGCGCTGGCGGAGCAACACCAGATCGAATGGGTGTAGGTCAAGGGACATGCGGGGCACGACGGCAACGAGCGCGCCGATGAATTGGCGAATCGCGGCGTGGAAGAATTATTGAACAGGCAGTTGTAGGCCGGGTTGTACCCGACATTTTTGCAGTGCGGCGGGTGGAACCCGCCCTGCGAAACACAGACAGGCAGGAGATATGAGACGAATCGTACTGGACACCGAAACAACCGGACTGGATCCCAGGCAGGGGCATCGAGTCATCGAACTGGCGGCGATCGAACTGGAGGGGCGCAAGGTGTCGCTGCGCCGCTTTCATCGCTATCTCAACCCCGAACGCGAGGTCGATGCGGGCGCGGCGGCGGTGCATGGCCTGACCTACGAGCGTTTGCAAAACGAGGCGAAATTCGCCGACATCGTGACCAGCTTTCTGGAATTCGTAGAAGGGGCCGAGCTCATCATCCACAACGCCCCGTTCGACATGGGCTTTTTGAATAACGAACTGGGGCTGATCGGATTGCCGCCGTTGCAGAACGCGGTGACGGATACGCTCAAGGTTGCGCGCGAGATGCATCCCGGCAAGAAGAACAGCCTGGATGCCTTGTGCGGCCGCTACGAGATAGACAACGCGCACCGTACCCTGCACGGCGCTTTGCTGGATACCGAGCTGCTCGCCGAAGTGTATTTCGCGATGACGCGCGGGCAGGAAAGCCTGCTCGGCGAGGATGTGCTCAAGACGCGCCAGCCTGCGGTGTTGAGCACCGATGCATCGCGCCCCATGCTGCGCGTGTTGCAGCCAAGCACTGAAGAGATGGCCGAGCACGCGCAACAACTGGCCGACATCGACAAAGCCAGCAAGGGCGCGTGTTTGTGGAAGAAGCTTGAAAGTGCAGTGTGAATTTGCCTGGCGGGGCTCGTTGAATCCCGGCATCCGGTCTTTTGCCGTTCTGAACTATAGTGGTTCGGCATTGTCCCATCCGGCGCTGCAGAATTTCATCGCATAATTGCGTGTATGCATGGCTGGCTATGCAGTTGAACGTGAGCGACGGTATGGACTGTTGTGGCCAGGGTTGTGCATGTTCTATTAGATAAAGAGAGTTGGATGAATAAGTCAAGTCAAGAAAAGCATGAAGGCCTGTCCGTTGCGGGCTCAAAACGGATCATAGGGATAGTTCAGAATTCGCTGCGCAAAATTCCATTGCTGCCGGTGTTGGTTGGCGCGCTGCTGCTGGTTATTTACACAGTCACGCGCATTACCCTCGCTGTCTACACCGGTATCGAATCGGCGCCGTTGGGCTTATGGCCGGGGATATTAGCCAAGGGATTGTGGTTCGATATTGCCGTCGTTTCCGTTTTGCTTGCGGTGGTATTTCTGTATGAAGCGATATTGCCGAACAGCTGGCGTAACAGCCGGATTCATCTGGTGCTGCGGCTTGTCTGGCTCTGGGCATCCACCGCGTTGCTGCTGTTTGGCGCCGTTGCGGAAATAACTTTCTGGATGGAATTTTCCACCCGCTTCAATTTCATTGCGCTGGATTACCTGATTTATACCCATGAAGTGATCGGCAATATCCGCGAGTCTTATCCGGTCGGCTTGATTTTGACGGCGATAGGCGCTCTGGCGGCATTGATTGTGTTGCTGCTTTTCAAGTTGGTAAAGCATGCGGACAGCAAATTGCTTACAAGATCACAACGCGTCTGGTTCGGTGTGGCTGCATTCGTTTTGCCGACGCTGACGCTGACCATGGCAAGCATCGAACAGATGGAAGGGCAGGGAAACGCCTTTGCGACCGAACTTGCAGGAAACGGTTTGTTCACCATCTCGGCAGCGATGCGCCGCAATGAGCTTGATTACGACAAGTTTTACCGGACCATTCCGCAAGAAACTGCGAATGCGGTATTGAAGGAAATGGGAGTAAAGCGCAAGCCGCAATCCCATGTCTCTTTAAAGGGTGATGAAAAGATAGACGCAACCCCAGGCAAGTCTCCGTTCATCAAAAAACCGCGCAATGTTGTTTTGATTTCAGTGGAAAGTCTCTCCGCATCGTTTGTCGGCGCTTTCGGGGGAACCCAGGGGTTGACGCCGAATATCGATGAGTTGGCGCGTGACGGCATGAAGTTCGAGCAGGTATTTGCAACCGGCACCCGCACCGTGCGCGGCCTGGAGGCGCTCTCTCTGGGCACGCCGCCGATACCCGGGCAGGCCATCGTGCGCCGTCTCAAGAACGAGCACCTCACTACGATAGGCGAACTGCTGGAACATCAGGGATTTTCCCCATTCTTCTTTTATGGCGGGTATGGTTATTTCGACAACATGAACGCCTATTTCGGCGTGAATGATTATCGCGTGCTGGACCGGACGGATTTTTCGAAAGAAACCGTGATGTTCGAGAACGTCTGGGGTGTTGCCGATGAAGCCATGTACGATAACGTGATCAGGACGTTCGATAAGGAAACGGCAACCGACAAGCCGTTCTTTGTGCACATCATGACGACGTCGAACCATCGTCCGTACACTTACCCGGATGGGCGCATTGATATACCCTCGCCGGGAGGGCGCACAGGAGCCGTGAAATATACCGATTATGCGATCGGGAAATTCATCCGCGATGCGAAGACCAAGCCATGGTTCAAGGATACGCTTTTCGTCATCGTTGCGGATCACTGCGCATCGGTTGCCGGCAAGACCAAGCTCCCGGTCGAAGGTTATCGTATCCCGCTGGTTTTCTATGCGCCAGAGCTGCTCAAGCCTGCCAGCTACCCGTACATCGTGAGCCAGATCGACATTGCGCCGACGCTGCTAAAAATTCTTGGCAAGAGCGGCGACGAGCATTTCTTTGGCCGCAACCTTTTCGGGGATGAAGCGCCGGTTGAGCGTGCTTTCATCAGCAACTACCAGGCGTTGGGCTACCTGAAAAACGGCATCCTGACGGTGTTGCTGCCGAAGCAGCAAGTCGAGAGCTACCGCGTCGATGCGAAGAACTACGAAACCACCCCGGCTGAGGTTGATCCGCAATTGCTGACCGAGGCCATCGCCTATTATCAAACCGCTTCCAGAGCCTTCAAGTCCGGGGAACTGCGCGCGTCGCACTATCATCCGGAACCTTGACGGGAATATCCTGCAAAGTTGAATTTGCAGGGATGGAGCCGGGCTGCCTGGAGAATTCCGCTATAAATTCAGATTTCGTCATTCCGGCGGAGGCCGGAATCCATTATTTTCGGTAGACTGGACACCGGCCTTTGCCTGTGTGACGAATTATTACAGGTGCCCTTAATGGGCTTATACAATCACAACTATGCATTACACGGAATAAATATGAAAACAGATGTGATTATTATCGGCTCCGGCGCGGCGGGCATGATGTGTGCCATACAAGCCGGGCAGCGCGGGCGCTCCGTGGTGCTGCTCGACCACGCCAAAAAACTCGCGGAGAAGATACGCATCTCCGGCGGCGGCCACTGCAACTTCACCAATCTCAACACCAGGCCGGAAAATTTCATTTCCGGCAATCCGAATTTCTGCCGTTCCGCGCTGGCGCGTTACGCGCCGCAGGATTTCATTGAGCTGCTGCAAAAGCACAACATCGGCTACCACGAAAAGACCCTCGGGCAATTGTTCTGCGATGACGAATCGGATGTCATCATCGCGATGCTGCGCGGAGAATGCGAAGCGGCCGGCGTCAAACGATTCATGAGCTGCGAGATCGGCGAGATCAACTATTCCCCGTCTCCGGATAACGCATCCGCGGATAACGAGCATGGGAAAAAGGAAGTGCATAAGTTTCATGTCAGCACCTCACGCGGTGAATTCAATTCTGCCTCGCTGGTGATCGCAACCGGCGGATTGTCCATCCCCAATACCGGCGCGACGCCATTCGGCTATCACGTCGCCGAACAATTCGCTATCCCCATTGCCAAACTCAAGCCCGGCCTGGTGCCGCTGAGTTTCGCACCGGACGACTGGAAGCCCTACGCCGATTTGACCGGCGTTTCGCTGGATGTGGTGGTGAGTTTCGGCAAGCAGTCGTTCCGTGAAAACATGCTGGTCACCCATCGCGGCCTGAGCGGCCCGGCGATACTGCAAATCTCCTCCTACTGGCAACACGGCAAGCCGTTGCACATCAACCTGCTGCCGGATTGCGATATGGCGGCCTTGCTGGACGAGCAGAAGGGCAGCAAGAAATTGCTGAGCAATTACCTGACGCAATGGTTCTCCAAAAGCTTCGCGGACGTTTGGTGCGCCCAGTTAGCCGAGCGCACGCAAATCGAAAGCAAGCCGCTGAATCAATACAACGACAAGCAGCGCAAAGAAATCGCCGCGCAACTGCATGACTGGCAGATCACGCCGAGCGGCACGCTGGGTTACAGCAAGGCCGAAGTGACCTGCGGCGGGATCGATACCCGGGCGCTGTCGTCGAAGACCATGGAATGTATCGACATGCCCGGCCTGTACTTCATTGGTGAAGTGGTGGACGTCACCGGACAGCTCGGCGGTTACAACTTCCAGTGGGCATGGGCTTCCGGCTACGCGGCGGGGCAGGCGGTATGAATCGTTTGCATGCGTAGGGCGGGTCACGCCCGCCGCATATCAGCCTTAGCGACATGCCCAAGTCGCTGCGCCAACGCTGGGTTTGGAATTTAGCGAATGAAACAGAATTAATATCATGCTGGAACGGCGGGTGTGACCCGCCCTGCGCGATGGTTGCCGGCATCTGCGGAAATGCTTTCAGCCCGAGTCATTGATTTTAAGTAGACTGGTCTATATACTGGTCTACGTTAAGTTCGCATTGCAGGGGAAAGCCATGAAGATCGAAATTGGTTCGTATGAAGCGAAAACAAAGCTCCCTGAATTGTTGCGGCAGGTAAAAACCGGCAAAAGCTTTACCATCACCAATCGCGGCGAAGCCATTGCGGATTTGGTGCCCAGCGCGGGTGCGAGGTCGAAGGACAAAGTTGTTGCAGCAGAAAAGCTTAAGGCGTTCATGCTGGCCGATCCGGTGCGCGGTGTAAACATCAGGGAGCTCATTGAGGAGGGGCGGGAGTGAGCTTCGTCCTTGATAACTCGGTGACCATGCGCTGGTTTTTTGGCGATGGCAAACCACAAGAGCTTGCCTATGCGGGAAAGGTGCTTGATGCGATGAAACAAGACAGCGCCCTCGTGCCCGTGACATGGGGACTTGAGGTGGCCAATGTCATTGCCAAAGCGGAAGCAAAATCCCTGGTGACAGAAGCGCGGAGCGAGGCATTTCTTGAAATGCTTGAAGGTGTGGATATTGAAGTGGACGCGGCCACATTTGCACACGCGCTGTCCGATAGCCTTCAACTGGCGCGGCGATACAAGTTGTCTGCATACGATGCCTCCTATCTTGAGCTGGCCTTGAGGCGAGGAATAGCGCTTGCCACCCTTGACGAAGATTTGCAGAAGGCGGCAAAAAAGGCCGGCGTAAAAAAGTTTGCATGAAAATTCAACCAGCATTATCCATTCAACTCATAAGGAGGTAACAATGCGTATCTTATGGATAGCTTTACTTGCAATGCTGTTGAGCGGCTGCGGCTACAACACGTTGCAAACTACCGATGAGCAAATCAAGGCGGGCTGGGCGGAGGTGCTGAACCAGTATCAGCGGCGCTCCGATTTGATTCCCAATCTGGTCAGTACCGTCAAGGGATTTGCCGCCCAGGAGCAGGCCGTGCTGCTGGGCGTCACCGAGGCGCGCGCCAGGGCCGGCAGCATCCAGGCCACACCCGAACTGATTAACGACCCGCAGGCATTCGCCAAATTTCAGGCGGCACAGGGCGAATTGACTTCGGCCTTGAGCCGCTTGATGGTGATCGTGGAGAATTATCCGCAATTGAAATCCGATGCGAACTTCCGCGACTTGCAGGCGCAACTGGAAGGCACCGAAAACCGCATCACCGTGGCGCGCAACCGCTACATCAAGGCGGTGCAGGATTACAACGTCACGGTGCGTTCCTTCCCGAGCAACCTGACCGCGATGCTGTTCGGTTTCACCGTGAAACCGACTTTCACGGTAGAGAATGAGAAGGAAATTTCCCGCCCGCCGACGGTAAGCTTCGACGCGCCCAAGCCTGTGGTTCCGGCAAAGTAAATGAAAACGACATGGGCGCGAGTTGTTCTGCTTGCGCTGCTGCTGACCGGAGCGGCGCACGCCGAAGTCACCGTGCCGCAGCTCACCCAACGAGTCACCGACCTCACCGCCACTCTGGACGCACCGCAAACTCAAACACTCGAATCCCGCCTCGCCGCATTTGAAGCGAAGAAGGGCGCACAGCTTGCCGTGCTGATCGTGCCGACCACGCAACCGGAAACGATCGAGCAATATGGCATTCGCGTCGTGGAAGCCTGGAAGCTTGGGCGCAAGGGCGTGGACGACGGCGCGCTGCTGCTGGTCGCCAAGGATGACCGCGCCCTGCGCATCGAGGTGGGGTATGGCCTGGAGGGTGTGCTGAACGATGCCACTGCACACCGTATTGTCGACGAAATCATCGTGCCGCGTTTCAAGCGCGGCGAGTTTTATCCGGGCATCGAGACCGGCCTGGCAGCGATGATGCAGGTAATCGATGGCGAAGCCTTGCCGCTGCCACGCAGCACAGCGGCGAGCGGAAATTACGACATCGAATCGCTGCTGTTCATCGCCTTCGGGCTGGTGGTGGTCGTGGGAGGCATGTTGCGCGCGCTGCTCGGGCGCTTCCCTGCGGCTTTGATGATGGGCGGAGTGCTCGGTGGGCTGGCGTGGTTGACGATCGCGCCGCTGATGGTTGCGCTGCTGGTCGGATTGATGGCGTTCGTGTTCGTGCTGTTGGGCGGTGGCGGACGCGGCTTCGGTGGTTATGGCGGAGGCGGGTTTGGCGGAACCAGAGGAGGCGGCTTCGGCGGAGGCGGAGGCTTCAGCGGCGGGGGCGGCGGGTTTGGCGGGGGCGGTGCTTCGGGACGGTGGTGACATGAAAACATCCATGAATCTGAAACGAGTGATGCGGCATTTATCGACTGGAAATGCGGCGCTACGTCGTGCCTTTCCACGCGAGACGCTGGACGCGATTGAGCGGGCGATACGCGAAACCGAATTGCTTTGCGATGGACAACTCCGTTTTTCGGTCGAGGCAGCACTGGACATTGCGCCATTGCTGGCGGGCCAATCCGCGCAAGAGCGCGCCGTCGAAGTGTTTTCCCAATTGCGCGTCTGGGATACCGAACACAACAACGGTGTGCTGATTTATTTGCTGCTGGCGGACCGTGATGTCGAGATCGTCGCCGATCGCGGGGTGCATGCCATGCTTGGACAGAATGTCTGGGGGGCGATTTGCCAGGAAATGGAAGCGGCATTTCGCGACGGCAAGTTCGAAGAAGGGATGCTCGCAGGCATACGCAGCGTGGGACGGCTTCTCGCACAACATTACCCGCATGCCGGCGAAAAAGTGAACGAGTTGCCGGATCGACCGGTGTTGATGTAGAGAATCCAACCGCACATTCCTACGTGCCCCTCGAGGGGGAGAGAAACGACACCTGCCTCGGTTTCCGGTAGTCCCGCTCGTTCCACCAACGCATCTTGGCAACCCAGGGATCCTGGCAACTCAAGTAGTCTTCGCAACAACGACCAGCCGCTCCAGCGCGGCATTCACAGACCGGTCGACAACCAGCATTTCTATAGTACCGGCATCAGCATTCGGCCATTCGATCAGCGGCCATCCATCTGGAGTAATGCGTGAATGCACTGCAAATACCGGGTGCGGCATATTGCCGCGCGACAATATGCCACATTCCAATTTCAAAACAGGTAATCGATAATGCGCTCCGCCAAAAGGCCTCTTTCAAATCCCAAGTGGGTAATGCTTCATTCCGAGCAGCCGATACGGCATGATTGCACTTTCATTTTGTTAGTGAGAACGTCAA
>MGWZ01000085.1 GCA_001801175.1 Gallionellales bacterium RIFCSPLOWO2_02_FULL_57_47
CACGGTGATATTTCTCATCGCTGGCAAGCTCAATTTTCAAAGATTCAACCCTCATGCCGCTTAATCCATTCGTTTTTCAAAAGAGCCAACTTTTTTGAGCCAGTATTTTTTTAATTCATCCCATTTTGAATTTAATGCGTACCTCAAAACCCTTTCTTCGCCTGTAGAGAATCCCAATCTGATAATTCCCTGCTTAAAACACTCATCCTCCCAATGCCCACCTTTACCAAGCTTGATATAGCGAACATCGCTCACCTCTCTGTCGTAACAACTTGGCAAGTGACTCATTTCCTACCCCTTAATTATTCGATCTGCCCATGCAAAGTACGCCAGCATTTTTCACTAATTTCTCAACGGCTTCCCGTTCTTCAGCATGTACCCCACCCGCGCCCGGGTTTTTTCCGTCGCCAGCAGTTCCATGAAGTGCTTACGCTCCAGATCAAGCAGCCATTGTTCGTCCACCAGGCAGCCAGCCTCCACGTCGCCGCCGCATATCGTCTCGGCGATGCGGCAACCGATGTTGTAGTCGTGTTCGGAGATGAAGTTGCCTTCGAGCATGTTGACCATTGCGCCCTTGAGCGTGGCGATGCCGGTGCGTCCGGCTACGGCGATCTGGTGGGACTGTAATGGCGGTCGGTAGGCGGTGGCGTTGAGCGCCCTGGCTTCTTCCTTCGCGATGTGCAGCAGTTCGAAGCGGTTGAGCACGATGCGGTCGGATTGCCTGAGGTAGCCCATTTCGCGCGCCAGTTCGGCGCTCTTGGAGACTTCGCCCATCGCGATGTTCTGGAAGTAGCGGCGCAGGTAGGGGAAGACGTCGATGCGGTTTTCGTTGGCGAAGCGCTGCGCTTCCTGCGCCGCGCGCTGAGCCATCTCCTTGCAGCCGCCGCCGGCGGGCAATACGCCGACGCCGACTTCGACCAGGCCGATGTAGCTTTCCAGCGTGGCAACGACGCGCGTGCAGTGGATGGAGAATTCGCAGCCGCCGCCGAGCGCCAGTCCATCGACGGCGGCGATGGTGGGCACCTGTGCGTATTTGAGGCGCTGGGAAACCTGCTGGAACTTGGCGACCACGGCTTCGACGTGCGGCACGTTGCCGGCGGCGGCGTTGAGCATGTCGCCCAGTCCGCCTCCGCCTGCGACGGTGTATTTGACGCGGTTCGCTGCTTGCTTGAGCTTGTCGAGCAGGCCCGCATCCGGGGCTGGTTCCTGCACGCCCTGCATCAGTTGCAGCAGGTTCGCGCCTGCGGAGAAGGGCGGTTCGGACTGCCACAGGATAAGCGCAGTGAAATGCGCTTCGGCTTCATCGACTGCGCGCAGGATGCCGTCGAGCACTTCGTTGCTGACGGTGTGCATCTTGGTCTTGAAGCTGAGGATCGCGATGCTGTCACCCATGTGCCACAGGCGCACTTCGCCGGTCTCGAATACGGTCTCGCCGTATTGGCGTTCTTCGCCGAGCAGGCGGTCGGGGAAGAGTTGGCGGCGGTAGACGGGGAGGGTGGAGCGGGGCTGATAGTCCCTCTCCCTCCGCTGCGCTCCTCCCTCTCCCGCTGGCGGGAGAGGGGGTGAGGGTGAGAAGGAACCTTGCGGGGTGTGGACGCCGGTGCGGGTCGGGTCGGCGGCCCAGGCGGGCAGGGGAGTGCTGGCCATCGCTTTGCCCGCTTCGATGTCTGCTTTGATCCAGCCAGCAACCTGCTGCCAGCCTGCGGCCTGCCATATCTCGAACGGGCCGCTGTCCCAGCCGAAGCCCCAGCGCACGGCGAAGTCGAGGTCGCGCGCGTTGTTGGCGATGCTCTCGAGTTGCAGCGCGCAGTAGTGGAATACGTCGCGGAATACCGCCCACAGGAACTGCGCCTGCGGATGTTGGTTGCCGCGCAGCCCGGCGAGTTTCTTCGCCCAGTCGCGTTCGCGCAGGATGTCCTTCACGCCGTCGTCCACTTTGGCTTCGGAGAGGCGATATTCTTTGGTGTGCAGGTCCAGCACGTGGATGTCCTTACCGATCTTCTGGTAGATGCCGCGTTTGGTCTTCTGGCCCAGCGAGCCCTGGTCGACGAGGTAGGCGAACCAGCCCGGCAGTTCGAAATGCTTGTGCCACGGATCGTCGGTGAGGTTCTCGCGCATCGTGTTGACCACGTGCGCGAACACATCCAGGCCGACGATGTCCAGCGTGCGGAAGGTGGCGCTCTTGGGGCGGCCGAGATAGCGTCCGGTCAGCGCATCCACGGTGTCGAAGCCGAGGTTGAACGCCTGAGCGTGAAACTTGGTTGCGAGCATCGAGAACACGCCGATGCGGTTGGCGATGAAGTTGGGCGTGTCCTTGGCGCGCACCACGCCCTTGCCCAGCGTGGAGACGAGGAAGGTCTCCAGCTGGTCGAGCAGCGACGCCTCGGTTTCCTTGCAGGCGATCAGCTCGACCAGGTGCATGTAGCGCGGCGGGTTGAAGAAGTGGATGCCGCAGAAGCGGTGGCGCAGGTTCTCGGGAAACGCTGCGCCTAGCTGGTTGATCGACAGGCCAGAGGTGTTGCTGGCGAAGATGGTTTGCGGGCCGAGGTAGGGCGCCACCTTGCGGTACAGGTCTGACTTCCAGTCGATGCGTTCGGCAATCGCTTCGATCACCAGGTCGCAGTCGCGCAGCTGGTCGAGATGCTGCTCGTAGTTCGCCGCCGCGATGAAGCTGACGCGCGTCGGGCTGGATAGCGGGCTGGGGTCGAGTTTTTTCAGGCCGTCGAGTGCTTTGTTGACGATGCCGTTGAGAGAGTGATTGACATCCGTTCGTGGTGAGCCTGTCGAACCATGAACGGATGGAGTGGCCTGCCCTTCGGCATCGCCTTTAGTCCTGAGCTCAGTCGAAGGGTCAGGGCGAACGGTATCTCCCTTGCCTTCTTTTGCCGGTAAATCAAATAACAAGGTCTCGACATTGGCGTTGACCAGATGCGCGGCTATCTGCGCGCCCATCACGCCTGCGCCGAGGACCGCGACCTTGCGGATATAAAAATTATTGTTCATAAAAATCCTCTTGGTTATCGTTCCCATTGGGCATCAATTTTCGCAGGGTGCATTTTATGCACCATGTAGATTTGCCATGTGTTTGGTGCATGAAATGCACCCTACGCACGGTTTCAATTTCAATCTGCCGGCGGCTGCCTATTCTTCCAACGGCAGAGGGCGCGGCTTGCGGTCTTCGCTTACCGCCACGTAGGTCAGCGTCGCTTCGGTCACCTTGACGCAGGTCGGCTTGGCCGGGTCGCGCTGCGAATAAACGGCCACGTCCACCGTGATCGAGGTGCGGCCTACCTTCATGATCTCGGCATAGAAGCTCACTACGTCTCCCACGAGCACCGGCTGTTTGAACTGAAAAGAATTTACCGCCACCGTCGCCACGCGCCCCTTGGCGCGGTGCAGCGCGGGGATGCTGCCTGCGATGTCCACTTGCCCCATCAGCCAGCCGCCGAATATATCTCCGGCATAATTGGCGTCGGACGGCATGGCCACCACGCGTAGCGTGGGCTCGCGCTGCGGCAAGGTGGTAATGGGCTGTTCATTTTCAGGCACGCTATCGCTTTTCATAGAGTTCCTTGATTTGGCCGGCAAATCGTTCGACCACTTTTTGACGCTTGAGCTTCAGCGTTGGCGTAAGCAGCCCGTTTTCTATGCTCCACGGTTCGGTCAGCAGCAACACCCGGCGCACATCGGCATAGCCCGGAAAGCCGCGCAGATCAGACGCGATCCGCTTCAGCACCTCGGCATGCACGCGGCTGTCCGTGAGTGTTTCGGGCATGTCGGCGCGCACCCCGATTTCCCCGGTAAATTGCAGCCAGGCCGCCGGGTCGAGCACCAGCAGCGCGGTCAGATGGGGATGTGCCTCACCGAATACCATCGCCTGGTCGAAGAGCGGGTCACTCAAGATGGCCTGCTCCATATCGGCAGGCGGTACCTTCTCGCCGTTCGACATGACGATGATATCCTTGATGCGCCCGGTGATGTAGATGTGCCCGGTGCCGCTGATCCCCACCGTATCGCCGGTGTTGAGCCAGCCATCCGCATCGATGATGGCCCTGGTCGCTTCGGGATTGTTCCAGTAACCCAGCATCACGTTCGGGCCTTTCACCAGCAGCACGTTCTGGTCGCCGAGGCGCACCTGCACATCGCGTATCGGCTGGCCGACGCTGTCCGGAAAATTGTTTTCCAGGTGATTGGCGGCAATCACCGGACTGGTTTCGGTCAGGCCATAGCCCTGCACTATGGGCAGACCCAGCCCGATGAATACGCGCGAAATTTCCGGTGCAAGCGCGGCACCGCCACTGATCGCCACGCGCAAGCGGCCACCCAGTTTATCGAGGACCTTTTGCGCGACCAGTTTTTGCAATACCGGCCAAAGCAGAAATGATGGCTTCCAGGAGCCGCGCCCTTGCTCATGCAGAAAGCGCGCCCAGCCGGTATCCACAGCAAGATTGAACAACTTGCGCTTGAGCGGAAGGCCTGCATCCAGCTGGACCTTTATTGCGCCATAGATGCGTTCGTAAATGCGCGGCACGGAAATCAGCAGCGTAGGGCGGATAATTTGCAGATCGTCCGACAATTGCGAGATGGAGCGCGCAAAAGCCACGGTGGAACCCGTCATCACCGTCAGGTAATAACCCAGCGTGCGTTCGAAGGTGTGGGACAACGGCAGGAAAGAAAGAAACAGATCGTCGCCATGCACCCTGAAAGTGTCCAGGCAGGCATGGGCATTGGTCAGCATATTGGCATGGCTCAACATCACGCCTTTTGGTTTGCCGGTGGTGCCCGAGGTATAAATAATGCTGGCCAGCTCGTTGGAGCAAATTTCGCGCAGCGAATCGTTTGCCCCCTCACCCGCTGGATTCAACAATTGCTTTTCTCGTTCGTCTCCTCGCCCGCTTGCGGGAGAGGATTGAGGAGAGGGCATCGGGAGAGGGTTGGGGAGAGGGGAACGGGCATGGCGGGTTTCATCATCAGGTGTAACCTCTTCGCCATGCACGTTCATCTGACACGGCTTTGCGGGCTGCAACTGGGCTGACGCAGGCAGGAATTCCGCCATCGGTTTCAGGCGCGGCTCTTTGACATCCCTTATCGTGTCGATACTCACAAAACGCAGCACACTGCCAAGCTGGTCGCGCACCGTGCGCAGGTTCTGCCACTGCTCGGCATTTTCAAACAACAGCACCTTCACCTCGGCATCGTTGACGATGTATGCGGCGTTATCCGGCCTGTCCACGGTGTACAGCGGCACGACCACCAAACCCAGCGATAGCGCCGCCTGGTCGAACATCAGCCACTGCGGGCAGTTGCGCAGCATGATTGCGACGCGATCGCCGCGCTGCAATCCCAAACCGGCCAGTGCCGCTTGCCAGCGCGCCACTTCGCCCAGCATTCCCTGCCAGGTGATATCGCGCCAGGCGTCCTGCTGAAAATACCGGTAGGCGACTTTGTCCGGAGTGCGGCGCGCGCGCTCCACAAACAAGCCGTGCAGGTTGCCTGCCTGCTCGGGAGTGATTACATCATTACCTGGAGTTTCCATTCCATCATTCCCATGAATATTTTTGGCTTCGGTTTATCCGTATCAGGATTAACCAAGAAATAAATCACCAAACAGCGGGGTTCCGGGTGACGCTGCATATTGCCCGAATTCCATCACTCCCGCCTCGCGCAACACCTCTTCATCGATGAAAAAATTTCCGCTGCATGAACGGCTGTCGCGGGTCAAAATCATATACGCCGCATCCGCCACGATAGCCGGCTTGCGCGAGGCCTTCAGAATGGCTTCAGGGAAATTGTTTTCAATCGCAGCAGTGGCAATCGTGGTGCGCGGCCACAGGCAGTTTACCCCTATCGCTTTAACCCCGCTGTTGGCGGCGGCGAATTCGCGCGCCATGCCCAGTGTGCACAGGCTCATGCCGTATTTGGAGATAGTGTATGCCAGGTGCGGCGCAAACCACTTTGCATCCATGTTAAGCGGCGGCGACAGCGTGAGAATATGCGGGTTATCCGCCTGCCTCAGATAAGGAATGCAGGCTTGTGACATCAAAAAAGTCGCACGCATATTCACGTCCCACATCAGGTCAAGCTTCCTTGCGGGTGTTTCCAGCGTGCCGCTCAGGCTGATCGCGCTGGCGTTGTTCACCAGCACATCGATGCCGCCGAATTTCTCCACGGTTTGCGCAACCGCTGCCTGTATCGCCTGTTCGTCGCGCACATCCATCCGGATCGCCAGCGCCTGTCCACCCGTTTGCACCACTTCATCGGCAACACTGTATATCGTGCCGGGCAATTTTGGATGCGGTGCCACCGTCTTGCCGGTGATCACCACCTTTGCGCCGTCGCGCGCGCAACGCAACGCAATTTCACGCCCGATGCCGCGACTGGAGCCCGTGATAAAAATCACCTTGTCGCGCAACGAGCTCATGCATGATTGGACTGCAATTGTTCCGGCGCGAAGTCATCCACCATGATGACCTTGCGGCGCAACGCGTAGTCGCGGTCCAGTTGCAACGCCTGATCGACATTGATGATGCCCTTGTCGCGCGCCTCGGAGATGCGCAGCAGTTCGTCGCGCTCTTTCAGCTTGCCTGCCTTGCGGGCATCTTCCAGCACCGCAAGCAGCGGCTCATGGGCCAGCGTGCTGGCAAGCGCGGCTTCCAGCGCGCCCACCGCATCCAGTTCGTCGTAAACGCAAATTTCGCGTAGCGATTCGTTTGCTTCCTCTCCCGCCTGCGGGAGAGGATTGAGGTGAGGGGAACGGGCATGGCTAGATTTATCTTTGCCATGCACGGTCGGAATATACATGCCTGCGGTCAGACGATCGCGCGCCGCGCCGGGTTGCATCAGCAGCGTGGCGATCTGATGCCCGAGATGATCCGAGGGCGGCAACAGGCGCTGTCCGAGCGGGAAAACCAGGACGCTCAACAGGCCGCGCACCAGGGCATTCGGGAAGTTCTGGATCACGCCGTCGAAGGCTTGCTGGATTTTGTACAGCGCGTCCTGCATCGCCCAATGCAGCAGCGGCAAATCCTCGGCAGGACGGCCATCGTCCTCGAAACGCTTCAGCGCCGCCGAACACAGATACAACAGGCTCAGCACATCGCCCAGGCGCGCGGAGATTTTTTCGCGCCGTTTCAGCGACCCGCCCAGCGCCGCCATGGTCACATCCGCACTCAGGGCGAAGGCTGCGGAAAAACAGGTCATCCGCTGGTAGTAACGGCGTGTTTCGTTGCCCTGGGGAGTCTGTATGCCATGCCCGGCAGTCAGCCCGAACACGAAGCTGCGCGCTGCATTGCTCAGGGCAAAACTGATATGCCCGAACAATGCCTCGTCGAACTGCCGCAGTGCGCGCTTATGGTCGTGATTTTGCGTGGCCGCGATTTCTTTCAGCACATAGGGATGTGAGCGGATCGCGCCCTGTCCGAAGATCATCAGCGTGCGCGTCAGTATATTCGCGCCTTCCACGGTGATGGCGATCGGGATTTGCTGATATAAACGTCCCAGATAATTGTCCGGCCCCAGGCAAATACCCTTGCCGCCATGCACATCCATCGCGTCGTTGATGACGATGCGGGCGCGCTCGGTGGAGTGGTATTTGATGACGGCCGAAATCACCGAGGGTTTTTCACCCAGGTCCACAGCCAGTGCGGTGAACTTGCTCGCCGCATCGACCATGTAGGTATGCGCGCCGATGCGTGCCAGCGGCTCTTCCACACCCTCGAATTTGCCGATCGGCACCTTGAATTGTTTGCGCACGCGGCTGTACGCCCCGCTGGTGCGCGCGGCCAGCTTCATGCCGCCGATGCTGCTGGCGGGCAGCGAAATCGAGCGGCCTGCCGCCAGGCATTCCATCAGCATGCGCCAGCCTTGCCCTATCCGGTGTGGTCCGCCGATGATGTAATTCATCGGTATGAACACGTCCTTACCCTGCGTCGGCCCGTTCAAAAAAGCGGAATTCAGCGGGAAGTGTCGCCGGCCAATCTGCACCCCCGGCGTGCCGGCGGGAATCAGCGCGAGCGTGATGCCGCGATTGGGCTCGCCCCCGAGCAGGTGATCGGGGTCATACAGCTTGAACGCGAGGCCGAGCAAGGTTGCCATCGGAGCAAGCGTGATGTAACGCTTCTCCCAGGTCAGGCTCACGCCCAGCACATTCTGCTTTCCGGCAAATTCGCCGTAGCACACCACACCGAAATCGGGAATCGCGCCTGCATCCGACCCGGCAAGGGGGCCGGTCAGCGCAAAGCAAGGCACTTCAAGGCCCTTGGCCAGGCGATGCAGGTATTGTTCCTTCTGCTCATTCGTGCCGTAGTGCAACAACAGCTCGGCCGGCCCCAGGGAATTCGGCACCATCACCGTCACCGCTGCCGTTCCGCTGCGCGAGGATATTTTGCTTATGACTGCCGAATGCGCCTGCGCGGAAAATTCCAGGCCGCCATAAAGTTTCGGAATGATCATGCCGAAAAAGCCCTTGTCCCTGATGAATTGCCAGGCCTCGGGGGACAGATCGGCGCGATTGTGGGTGATATCCCAATCGTCCAGCATCGCGCACAGTTGCTCGACCTCTTTATCGAGGAAGGCTTGTTCCTCGCTGCTCAGGGAAGGTTTTGGAAAAGCCAGCAGCTTGTTCCAATCCGGGTTGCCGCTGAACAACTCGCCATCCCACCACACCGTACCGGCATCGATCGCCTCCTGTTCGGTGGTGGAAATTTGCGGCAGAATTTTGCGGAAGATTTTAAGCGCTGCGCCGCTCACCACATGGCGGCGCATGAAAGGAACCCCGAAAAACAGGATAAACACCAGCAGTGCGGAGCCGACTGCCAGCAGTACCGTATCCGAAAATCGTGCCAGAATCGCGATTACCGGCACGATCACCATCACCGCCAGCACCCAGCTGGTGATCGAAGCACGGAAGAACGCCAGCAACAACATTATCGCCAGCACTGCCACAACCATCAGAATCGCCATCAACGCACCTTGTTTTATTTTATGTGGACGGGCGAACTTTAACGCCTGGCCGGCGTGCTGACAATGGTTGCCGCATGTTATTGTCCATTACAAGGCTAAGACAACCGGCTTTGGTCTCGCAGGTTGGGCACGCTGCGCTTTGCCCAGCGTGGCTGCACTTGATTACATGATGAACGGCACGAACAATTTGGTTCGTTTCATGTACTCGCGGTATTCCTCGCCGAAATAGCGGATGTTTTCGATTTCTTCCGTCCGTGCGGTGGCCACGAGTAAACCGCTTGCGATTACGGCGAGTATGCATCCAGCCAGTGAGGGCTGCTTGAAGAAAAACCCCCAGCAGAGGAGCAGCAGCGAGCCATACATCGGGTGCCTGATGTAGCGGTATACCCCGGTGGTTATCAGTGCGGTAGTCTTTTCAAATTCGAGCAACGGTCCATCGTTGCGTCTGGTGTCCGGCTTGCCGGGCAGCTGCAGCAGTGCGAGGCTATATAAGACCAGAAACAGGGAGGCAGAAAACAAAAGCCCGGAGATGATTTGATGGGTGGAATATATATCAACGTTCCAGAAACGCAGGTTCAACGCGAATAGTCCCAGCATGCACTCCCAGGCAAAGAAACGATAGAACCCGTGCGAGCCGGGCTTGCGCAGGGAAGCACGAGACACCTGGGCCAGCACCAGCGTTACGACAATAAAAACGACACCTTCCTGCACAGTTGCTTTCCAGTTTCGTTGCTCATCCGGCTGCTACTTCAGCCAGAATGACAACATAATTCTTCCCGTATTTCTTCGCGCACTTGGGGCAGGTCGTGTAGTAAAAATACAACTTGCGGATTTGTTTGTCATTCGCCGCGACATAAGCCTTCATGTCATCAATCCACACGCGCATGTTCCGATAGGGGCCTTCGAATACCCTGGTCATGAACGTCCCGGATATCGTGGCCATTTTCGCATTCGGAACGTCTTTGTTGACTTCGATAAACACATCCGCCCCCCACAATGAATTTTCATCCGTAAGTATCATCCTCGCATCGGTGCGGGCATCGGCGGCACGGATTACCCTGTCGCTCCGTTCCATGACGGCTCCATAATTCAGCGGAATATGAAACATACTGGTCACATGATCTTGCACAAACCGCTTGTTTTTCCATGTGATTACTTTGTCGTTCCAGGGGTCAGGATTGAATCGCGGGCAACATTCTTCGATATTGTTTGTGCTCATACTGTCGTTTCCTTTCGGTCAGGTCTTAAGTTTGAGTGAATCTAATGGTGAAGCCGGGATGCGTATGCTCGATGGCAGTGTCGGGCGTCATGGCAACGTAATTTCGCGTTTTCGATTATCACATTACTGCCCTCTAAAATGCGGTGCAAAGAGCGCATGATCGTTTTTAGCGGAGTGTGCACCAGTAAATGTCTCCAGTAAAATTTCAGCTGGGTTCCGTATCGAGTTTGTGATTCCTTACGTTACCGCACCCGATTGACCGCCTCTTCGACGCGCTCCACCGCGATGATCTCCATGCCGGCGATCTTCTGCTTGGGTGCGTTGGCCCTGGGGATGATCGCCTGCGTGAAGCCCAGCTTGGCGGCTTCGCGCAGTCGTTCCTGGCCGCGCTGCACCGGGCGCACTTCGCCCGCCAGCCCGACCTCGCCGAACACCACCAGCTTTTCCGGCAGCGGCTTGTTGCGCAAACTGGACACCATCGCGAGGATCACCGCAAGGTCGGCGCCCGGCTCGGTAATTTTCACGCCGCCCACCGCATTGATGAACACGTCCTGGTCGTAACAGGCGATGCCCGCATGGCGGTGCAGCACCGCGAGCAGCATCGCCAGCCGGTTCTGCTCCAGCCCCAGCGACAGCCGCCGCACATTGGGCGAATGCGCCTCGTCGAGCAGCGCCTGGATTTCCACCAGCAGCGGGCGCGTGCCTTCCTGTGTGACCATCACGCACGAACCGGCGACCTGTGACCCGTGCTGCGACAGGAACAATGCGGACGGGTTGCTCACTTCGCGCAAGCCCTTATCGGTCATCGCGAACACCCCGAGTTCGTTCACCGCGCCGAAGCGGTTTTTGAACGCGCGGATCAGGCGGAAGCTGGAATGCGTGTCGCCCTCGAAATACAGCACCGTGTCGACGATATGTTCCAGCACGCGCGGCCCGGCCAGCGCGCCTTCCTTGGTGACGTGGCCGACCAGGATCATCGTGATGTTCTGGCTCTTCGCAATGCGCGTTAGCTGCGCGGCGCATTCGCGCACCTGCGCCACCGAGCCGGGCGCGGACGTGAGCTGCTCGGAATACACCGTCTGGATCGAATCGATCACCACCACGTCCGGCTTGTCCTGCGCAATCGTGGCCTGGATTTTTTCCAGCTGGATTTCCGGCAGCAGGCGCAGGCTGCGAGCATCCAGCGACAGGCGTTTGGCGCGCAACGCGATCTGCTGCGCCGATTCTTCGCCGCTGACATACAGGGTGTTTTGCTGTTTGGACAGATGCGCCAGCACTTGCAGCAGCAGCGTGGATTTGCCGATGCCCGGATCGCCGCCGATCAGCACCACCGCGCCCGACACCAGCCCGCCGCCCAGCACGCGGTCGAACTCCTCGATGCCGGTCGGCGTGCGCGGCACTTCCTCAGCTTCTACTTCGGAGAGCAACTGCGCCTTGCCGCCAGCTGCCAGCGCGCTGAAGCGGTTACCGCCCTTGGCAACCGGCTCCGCCACCGATTCGATCAGCGTATTCCACTCCATGCAGTGCGGGCACTGCCCCTGCCACTTGGGAGTTTGCCCGCCGCACTCGCTGCAGGAAAAAATCGTTTTTGCTTTTGCCATGGCTGCCTGCTCTGAATTATTATCGGGTACTGCGTAAAGCACGGGCAAAAGACGGCCTATCTGCCCAGCAATCCCTGCTCAGCCATGGTGCTTACCATGATACCGATGTAGGACTTGATGAGGCTCTTGTTTGAGTCGCTTATCAGCGTTTCGGATGAGGCAGCCCAGACAAGTTTGTTATTTCCGGTTTCGTACAGATTGGTTTCAATGACTGCGTATTCGTTTTCGGTAATATAGGCCGGCGAATAAATGTAGCGGTAGCTATAACCGTAATAGTCCGGCCATGTGTAGTAATAAGGCGGAGGATAATAAACGGTGCCCGGCACGTAGACTTTCACAGTCTTCTTGCTCACCAGCCTCGTGACCAGCACCGTATCCGCTTCCAGTTCCTTCACCTTTGCCGCAATCGCCGCCTGGTCATCCTGCTGCTTGTCGGGAAGAACGGTATAACTCGCGATGGCTTCCGTGCCACGGGCTTTAAGTTGCCGGACGAACTCATCCTCGAACAGTCTCCTGTTAAGCGGGTTTTTGGCTACCCCGATGACCATGATTCTGGCGGGGCGCGCCTGATACGACGGGTCTTTCCAGATCGCGCTGACCTGTGTCGTGGCACATGCGCTGACCAGTATCACACCGAGCAGCAAAAAACCGAATGGGTTGCGCAGGGACAGCAGCATCTTTTGTTCCTCCTTCAGTTCGCACAGATGCGTGAAGCATACGCCAGATCATCGGGCCAGGCCATATCCCAGGCCGCACAAATAACTGAGGCGCAACTAGACAGACGGGTTTGTCCAGCGATAAAAAACGTAAGGAGCGACAGCGATCCAGGACAGCAGCAGCACCCAAACGCGTCCATTCAGCAGATCGTAATTGGCCAGCAATGCCGGCCAGGGATGCCCAGCGACGAAATGAAAAAACAGGAACTCAAAAGCCACGGTGAGCGTCATCCAAAAAAAACCGATGAGCAGCGCCTGCCGAGCGGAAGCCGGCGGCCAGAAGCTTACGAATACCAGGATCACCAGACCCAGCAATACCACCCCGCTTACGGTGGAGAGCTGGTGCGCGTGCAGTTCGGAAAGATATTTGCCGTAGGTGAAATCGCGCAATGTCCCGTTGGCGACGGAGACCAGCAGCATCACGATCCAGACAAGAAAATAGCGCGCCATACCGTTTCTGGAGTTGATTTGACGTTCGGGAGTTTTTCATCGTGTCCACGCGGAGCGTTGGATCTATCCATGAAAATCCTGTGGGAATTACGTTTATTGCACCCTGTTAAACCAGTCCATTCAGTGCCGAATGCCGATTATTCTGACGAAATAACCAGCCTCCTGTCACCCGTATTCTGTCTTCTTTCCAAAAGATCGGGATAGCTTTGCGCGGTATTTTGCCTTCTGTCCCCGATTCTTTTTCGGCGGTCTTCCACTTGCTGTTTCCTGTCATCGGCTTCATCGGAGGTTAGTTCGGAACCCGGAGTCTTAGGCGGAATGCGCTGCAACATGCCGATGTCGCCATTGTTGGCGGCCACATATTCCGCAAACAGGATATTTTTCTCAAGCGCTTCAAGGTAAAGATTCTGCCCGCCAAAATGTTTATCGGCGTAGCGATAAGCGCCATTCAAGGTTTCATTCAAGCGCCTGGTCGCGCCTCGATAGAATCCCGGGGTTTTAATCACCAGGTCCTTCGGGGAAGCAAAAACAACCTGCTCTTTGCCATGTTCGTCAAGTTTTCTTGCGATACCGGCCAAAACGAATTCGGTATACAACCGGTCATGGCATTTTTCGAGGTAACAGCGGTCTGACATTTGCGCCAGGATATCTGCCGAAGCCACCAGGTTGCCGATGGTCTGGTATGCCGGAACAGGCACCTGGACACGGCCTGCCGGTATTTCATAGCCGGTGTAATGCACCACTTGCGCTGCTGATTCTGCCAGCGTGCCCATTCCTGTTTTCAACAGATAATTTTTCAACAGTTCCTCACTGCGTGAAACATGAACCAGGGTGAATTCAGCGCCGTGCCGGTTATCTTCAACGCCCCGTCTGCGTAGATAACCGCTGTCGTGAAACAACGCCAATAAAATGCCAAAAATAAACAGCTCTTCGCCAAGCGAATCGCTTTTCTTTTGCGAACGCTCGTAACCATCCAGCAAGCGGGCGCTAGCCAGTGTTACATCCAACGTGTGTTGCAAATCGTGATAGCCGGTATCACATGCGGCGTAGCCCGGAAGCTCACCGCGAAAAAGCCGGGAAATGTGGTTTATTGCGCTCTGCAGGGTGCCGGCACGGGCGCTGGGAAAGAGATTGAGGAAAATATTCTCTATTGCGTCACCAACCGATATCGAATCGGTTACGTTGACGGTGTTGGTTACATCATAATTATTTCGACGAAATTGCATACTTTTTGTGCTGTATGGCAAGCAAGTTAACGTAGAGCCAAATCAAAAACGCAGGGCCGGATTGAAGTTGCAAGTTCATCTTATCGCAGTTTTCAGGGAAAACAGTCATTTTTTAGCAGAAGTCTGGTGCATGTTTTTATCCTCAAACCTGAGGTAAGGCTTTCGAGGCCTATGCCAAGCAGCTCCCTGTTGTGGCATAATCATGTGCTCTAAAAAACGAGTTTCTGGCAAGCGAAACGACATGAGCGCGCAAACCCTTTACGACAAATTATGGAATTCCCACGTGGTGCGGCAGGAAGCCGATGGCACCGCGTTGATTTATATCGACCGCCATCTGGTGCATGAAGTGACCAGCCCGCAGGCCTTCGAGGGGTTGAAGCTGGCCGGGCGCAAGCTGTGGCGTAGCGCTTCGATTCTGGCGGTGGCGGATCACAACGTGCCGACTGCCGGACGTGCGGCGGGCATCGTCGACCCCATAGCGCGTTTGCAGGTGGAGACGCTGGACAGCAATTGCGCCGAGTTTGGCGTGAACGAATTCAGGATGTCCGATGTACGCCAGGGCATCGTGCATGTGATCGGGCCGGAGCAGGGCGCGACCTTGCCGGGCATGACGGTGGTGTGCGGCGATTCCCATACCAGCACGCACGGCGCGTTTGCCGCGCTGGCGTTCGGCATCGGCACCTCCGAGGTCGAGCATGTGATGGCGACGCAATGCCTGCTGATGAAGAAATCCAAAGCCATGCAGGTGGTGGTGGAGGGCGCATTGGGCAAGGGCGTGACCGCCAAGGATATCGCGCTGGCGGTGATCGGCAGGATCGGCACGGCAGGCGGCACCGGTTATGCGATTGAATTTGCCGGCAGCACGATACGCGGCCTGTCGATGGAAGGGCGCATGACGCTGTGCAACATGGCCATCGAGGCGGGCGCGCGCGCGGGCATGATCGCGGCGGATGACACCACCATCAACTACCTCAAGGGCCGCCCGTTTGCGCCTCAGGGCGAAGTGTGGAACAAGGCGGTGGCCTACTGGCGCACGCTGCACAGCGACGACGGCGCGCAGTTCGATGCGGCCATCAAACTGGATGCCGCGCAGATCAAGCCGCAAGTGACCTGGGGCACGTCGCCGGAAATGGTGGTTGCGGTGGATGGGCTAGTGCCAGATCCCGCGGCCATGGGCGATGCAGTCAAGCGCGAGGGCGCGGAGCGTGCGTTGCAATACATGGGTTTGAAAGCGAACACGCCGATCACGGAAATCAAAATTGACAAGGTGTTCATCGGTTCCTGCACCAATGCACGCATCGAAGATATGCGCGCAGCTGCCGCTGTCGCGAAGGGAAAACACATTGCGCCGAACGTGAAGCTGGCGATGGTGGTGCCCGGTTCCGGTCTGGTGAAACAGCAGGCCGAGCGCGAGGGGCTGGACAAGATATTTATCGCGGCGGGTTTCGAGTGGCGCGATCCGGGTTGCTCGATGTGCCTGGCGATGAACGACGACCGGCTTTCGCCGGGAGAGCGTTGCGCATCGACTTCCAACCGCAATTTCGAGGGGAGGCAGGGGCCGGGCGGGCGTACCCATCTGGTGAGTCCCGAGATGGCCGCCGCAGCCGCGATTGCCGGGCATTTTGTCGATGTAAGCAAATGGTGAAAGGAGCAGGCATGAAGAAGTTGGCGGTTATGTTGATGGCGCTGGGTGTGCTCGCCGGTAGCAACGTGTTTGCCGATGACAGCATCGAGCGTGCCGGCAACGGAATCAGGAAAGGCGGCGAAGCGGCGGCCAAGGGTATTGGGAAGGGTGCCAAAGCGGCCGAACCCGGAATCAAGAAGGGCGGCAAGGCGGTCGTCAAGGGCATCAAGAAGGGCGGCGAGTGGCTGGGCAACGGTCTCAGAAAAACGGGCGAAATGCTGGAAAAGGCAGGCAAGTCATAATGCAGAAATTTACCGTACTGGACGGCTTGGTCATGCCGCTGGATCGCGCCAACGTGGATACCGATGCGATCATCCCCAAGCAGTTTCTGAAGTCGATCAAGCGTTCCGGCTTCGGCCCGAATGCATTCGACGAATGGCGCTATCTGGATCACGGCGAGCCCGGCATGGACAACAGCAAGAGGATACTCAATCCGGATTTCGTGATGAACCAGCCGCGCTACCATGGTGCGCAGATCCTGCTGGCGCGCGAGAATTTCGGCTGCGGCAGTTCGCGCGAGCACGCGCCCTGGGCGCTGGAAGACTACGGCTTCCGCGTCATCATCGCGCCGAGTTTCGCCGACATTTTTTTCAACAATTGTTTCAAGAACGGCCTGCTGCCGATCCGTCTGGCTGCGGAACAAGTGGATGCGTTGTTCAAGGCGGTGGAGGCTGCGCCGGGTTACCGTTTGCAGGTCGATCTGGAGCGGCAGAGCATCACTGCGCCGGATGGCACGGCGTACAAGTTTGAAGTGGAGGCGTTCCGCAAGCATTGCCTGTTGAACGGTCTGGACGATATCGGCCTGACCTTGCAGCACGTGGGCGAGATCAGGGCGTTCGAGGCAAAGCATCGCGCGGCTCAGCCTTGGCTTTCTGCGTAATCTGCGGATAAAAAGGTTTAACTTTTTAAGGGTGGAAATGTAAATGAAAATCGCAGTATTGCCGGGTGACGGCATCGGACCGGAGATTGTCGCGCAAGCGGTGAAAGTGCTGGAAGCGTTGCGCGGCGACGGCCTGAAGATCGAGATGGAATACGCGCACCTCGGCGGTGCGGGATATGACGCGGCGGGCGATCCGTTTCCGCCTGCAACCGAAAAACTGGCGCTGGCAGCCGACGCGGTGCTGCTCGGCGCGGTAGGCGGTTACCAATACGATACGCTGCCCCGGCCTATGCGCCCGGAGCAGGGTCTGCTGCGCATCCGCAAGGGACTGGGATTGTTCGCCAACCTGCGCCCCGCCCTGGTGTATCCCGAACTGGTCCATGCATCCAGCCTGAAGCCGGAACTGGTGTCGGGATTGGACATCATGATCCTGCGCGAGCTGACCGGCGACATCTATTTCGGCCAGCCGCGCGGTATCCGCACCATGGACAACGGCGAGCGGCAGGGCTTCGACACGATGCTGTACAGCGAATCTGAAATCCGCCGCGTGGCGCATGTCGGTTTCCAGATCGCGCTGAAGCGCGCTGGTAAAAATGGCCAGGGAAAACTGTGCTCGGTGGACAAGGCCAATGTGCTGGACACCAGCATGTTCTGGCGCGAAATCGTCACCGAGGTGGCGAAGGAATATCCGGCGGTCGCGTTGTCGCACATGTATGTGGACAATGCAGCGATGCAACTGGTGCGCGCGCCCAAGCAGTTCGACGTGATCCTGACCGGCAATATCTTCGGTGACATCCTTTCCGATGAAGCCTCAATGCTGACCGGCTCGATCGGCATGTTGCCGTCCGCTTCGCTGGATGCGCACAACAAGGGACTGTACGAGCCGTGCCACGGTTCGGCTCCGGACATCGCGGGCAAGGACATCGCCAATCCGCTGGCAACCATCCTGTCGGTGGCAATGATGATGCGCTACACTTTTGCAAGGGTAGACATCGCGCAGCGCATCGAAACGGCGGTGCGCAAGACGCTGCAACAGGGACTGCGCACTGCGGATATCGCCGAGGCCGGCATGCAGAAAATCGGCTGCGCGGCGATGGGCGACGCGGTGGTAAAGGCTTTGAGCTAGTAGCCGGTAGCTTGTAGCAGAATCGGGTTTGCTACCCGCTACCAGCTGAATTTTTTAGAGAGGAATAAAATGAGCAAGCAATACGACGTATGCATATTGGGCGCGACCGGCGCGGTGGGCGAGGCGATGCTGTCCATCCTGGAACAGCGCAAGTTTCCGGTACGCAATCTTTATCCGCTGGCTTCCAGCCGTTCTGCGGGTTCGACGGTGCAGTTCAACGGCAAGGAGCTTGCCGTTATTGACGTGGAAGGCTTCGATTTTTCCAAGGCTCAGATCGGCCTGTTTTCGGCTGGCGGCAGCGTATCGGAAAAATACGCGCCGCTTGCCGCGGCAGCCGGTTGCGTGGTGATCGACAACACCGCGCACTTCCGTTATGACCGCGATATTCCGCTGGTCGTGCCGGAAGTGAATCCGCATGCCATCGCGCAATACAAGAACCGCGGCATCATCGCCAACCCGAACTGCTCGACCATCCAGATGGTGGTGGCGCTCAAGCCGATCAAGGATGCGGTGGGCATCGCGCGCATCAACGTGGCGACTTACCAGGCGGTGTCCGGTACCGGCAAGGAGGCGATCGAGGAATTGGCCAGCCAGACCCGCGCGCTGTTCAACCATCAGGAGGTGACGGCCGAAGTCTACCCGAAGCGCATCGCCTTCAACGTGCTGCCGCAGATCGACGTGTTCATGGAAAACGGCTACACCAAGGAAGAAATGAAAATGGTGTGGGAAACCAAGAAAATTATGGAAGACGATGCCATCCTGGTGAATGCGACCGCAGTGCGCGTGCCGGTGTTCTACGGGCACTCAGAAGCCGTGCATATCGAGACCCGCAGGAAGATTACTGCCGCCGAGGCGCGTGCCTTGCTGGAAAAGGCGCCGGGCGTGATCGTGATGGACAGGCGCGAGCCGGGCGGCTACCCGACTCCCGTCGAGGCGGCCGGCAACGACGCGACTTACGTCGGGCGCATCCGCGAGGATATCTCGCACCCGTTGGGCTTGAATTTGTGGGTGGTAAGCGACAATGTGCGCAAGGGCGCGGCATTGAATAGCGTGCAGATTGCAGAAATATTAATTGCGAAACATTTAGATTGATACATAAAGCGAAGCTTATTATAAGCTTGTGCTTATAACTCTTTGATGTTATTTTGTATTGTCTGATTAATAAGGTGAGGGTGATGGCGTGCGGAAATCACTGTTGAAGCAACTAGCCATTCGACTGGGTCGGCAAACAGCTTTGCATAGCCATTCGGCTGAGACACCCAAAGACGGTGGTATAAGCCGCTGGTTAACGCCGTCCAAGTGGCTGGCTAAACTGGAGTTGCTTGGGATTGCATTTGCTTTGGCGTTGTCCACAACTGTTTTCGCAGTGGGTATGGGCGGAATAAATGTCAGCTCTGGTTTGGGCCAACAGCTCAAGGCCGATATTGAATTAATGGCAGTCACCAAAGTTGAAAAAGCCAGTCTGGTTGCCCGGCTTGCCTCACCCGAAGCCTACAAAGATGCCGGGCTGGAATATCCTTACGGCAACAAATTCAAATTCCAGATCGAGAGTCGCGCGGACGGTGAGCCTTACCTGAAGGTGAGCAGTGAACAGCCGATCAACGACCCTTTTGTGATCATGCTGGTTGAGTTGACCTGGTCTTCCGGCAAACTGTTGCGCGAATACACTTTTCTGCTGGATCCCCCAGGTTATGTTCCGGAACAACCAGCACAAGCGGCAGTGCAAGCCGTCGCACCTGTAATTCAATCCGTACCGGCAGGGGCTCCAGTCATGCCAGAAGGGCAGGCCGCGCCCATGGTGCAACCGGCTCAGGCACCAGCAGCGATGCCTGTAGGGCAGGCTGCGCCAGCTGAAGCTGCAACCGCTGAACCTGCAGCCGCAGGAACGGTAGCCGCATCCGCGCCAGCTGGGCAACCAGCTGCTATTGCGGCGGAAGAGTTGCAGGCGTTGCCTGAGTGGATTGCGATCAAGCGTGGCGACACGATGCGCGAGGTTGCAGAAAGATACAGGTTGGCCGATATAAGTCTGGATCGAATGCTGGTTGCGCTATATCGCGTCAATGCAGATATCTTCGACGGCAGAAACATGAACCGCATCAAAGCCGGCAAGATTCTGCGCTTGCCCAAACAGGGCGAAGTTGAGACCGTGAGTCAGTCTGATGCGATAAGAGAAATCCGTGCCCAGACAGCCGATTGGAATGTCTACCGGCAAAAGCTGGCCAGTGCTGCGGCAATCAGAAGGCAGGCTCAGGAGGCTCAACAAATCGCAACGGGCAGGATCAGCAGTTCGGTTGCCGACAAGGCGCCGATTGTCAAAGAATCTGCCAAGGAAGTGCTGAAACTGTCCAAGGGAGAAGCCCCCGGAGACGGCACAGCAACAGGCACTGGCGGCAAGCCAGAGTCCGCGCAAGACAGGAAGAATGCTGCGCAGGAGGACGCGATTGCCAAGAGCAAGGCATTGCAGGAAGACCAAGTGCGCACTGCAATGCTGGAAAAAAATATTCAAGATATGCAGCGTCTCGCCGAGCTTAAATCAGGAGCAGCGGCACTGGCTCAATCCTCAAAGATGGCAGCTTCTCCGGACGCTGCTGCAAGTAGTGTGGCAGCAGTCAACGCGGTAAAACCCAAACCCAAGCCAAAAGTGGTAGAGCCTGAACCGTTAATGGATCAGGTGATGGCGGGTGTAAATCAGATTCTGGGTGAACCGCTCTATTTGGCTGGCGGCGCATTACTCTTGCTTGGTTTGGGCGGACTGGTTTTTATGTTGAAGCGGCGGAGGGAAAAAACTTTTTATGAAGACATAGCCGAACCTGATGAAGTTGCCGATTCGACCACCGATCACCTTTCCACAACCGGCCGCATGGCCGCCCCGGTTGTTTCATCTCCGGATACCGGCGATTTCACCCGCATGGGGGGCACCAATGAAGCCACTCTCCAATCGGACAATATTGATCCGATCGGGGAGGCGGATCTGTTTCTAAACTTCGGCCGTGACGGGCAGGCCGAGGAAATCCTCAAGGAAGCTCTGCAAAGCACCCCGAATGACCACCGCATTCATCTGAAGTTGCTGGGGATTTATGCCAATCGTGCCGATGTAAATTCTTTTTCGGCCATCGCGCGCCAGTTGCGGGATTCAGGTGATGCGGATGCATGGCAACAAGCCGTCGCAATGGGGCGCAAGCTGGAGCCGAACAACCCGATGTACGGTGGTGCCAGAACTATGGAAGACACGGGTAGCGCGACTGTACTTGCAGCCGCCTTCGTTGCACCTCAGCCATCCGTTCCGGGTAAGGCACCGGCTGCGCCGGCACTCGATTTTGATATTGATCTGGGTTCTTTGTCAGCCAGGGAGACTCCCTCGCCGGAACAGAATTTATCGGGTAATGCAGGGCAGAACGCAATCATGTCATTTGATATCTCGACCGCAGGGCAAGCGCCGGCGATGGATTTTGATGTTACCGCAGGGCAAGGCGACGGCGGGCAGACGGAAGCCGCATTGCCCGATAACGGGGACATGATTTTCGATGTGATGGGCAGCTATGCACCCACGCCAGTGGAACAGCCGGAAGTTGTCAAACCAGCAGAAGCCGACGATGGCGGAATGGAGTTCACGCTGGATTTCCCGGTTGAAAAAACGCCTGAGAAAGCGGTACCTGATGAGCAGCCGGCTGGAATCGGATTAGCGGGCATCAGTTTGAACTTTGACGATGCCGTCGCTACAACCGAATCGATGCCAGAAGGCAAAGGCGAGCAATGGCAAGAGGTTGCGACGAAACTTGATTTGGCCAAGGCATATCAGGAAATGGGTGATGCCGGCGGTGCGCGCGAAATTCTTGATGAGGTCATGCGCGAGGGCGACGCCGAGCAACGCGAAGCAGCGCAAGCCCTGCTCAATCAGCTCGGTTAAGCATGCGTTCCGTATAGCCATCTGACCAGGTTGGCAAACGCGTTGCATAGCCATGGCTAAGTTACCATAAGACGGTGACATAAGCCGCTGGTCAGCCCTGCATGGCCGTTCAACTAAGCTGGCAAAAAACGCCAACCAAGTCATTGGTTAACGGCAGCTCAATGCGGGGCTGCCGTTTTCATTATGGAGAGAAGATTGAGATTCCATCCTGCAGCGCAAATTCTGGCCTGGTGCCTGCTGGTTGCCACGCTGCAAGCCATGACGCCTGGCGCGTTGCTGATGGCAGCCGGTTTGATTCTGCTTTGCGCTTTTGCATTATCCGGACACAAGTTCATCCAGCTGGTACGCCGCACGCGCTGGATCATGCTGTCGTTATTGGTGATCTACGCCTACAGCACACCCGGGCAGCCGCTGTCAGATGCATTCGGCATGTTTAGCCCAAGCCGTGAAGGGTTGTCTGACGGAGTGCTGCAGTTGGCAAGATTGCTGGCTGCGCTGGCGGGATTGGCGATATTGCTGGACCGCCTGCATCGTCAGAGGTTGATTGCCGGACTCTATACCTTGTGTGCGCCTATGCAATGGCTGGGCATGTCCCGCGAACGGATTGCGGTGCGCCTGGCCTTGACGCTGCATTATGCCGAGGTGGCGATGTTGCGTGGCAAGGGGGGCTGGCAAGATACCCTGGGCAGCTTGTTTGAACCGCATGGCGAAACCTCCAGACAAATAGAATTGCCGCTGCAACGTTTCGCTGCGGCAGATGCCTTGTTGCTGGCTGTTGCGCTGCTGATGTTTTGGCTGGCATGGCGATGAGTATCGCGCCATGAGGGTAGCATTGGGTGTCGAATATGACGGCAGCCCGTATTGCGGCTGGCAGAGCCAGGCAGACGGGCAGACCGTGCAGGACACGCTGCAACGCGCCTTGAGCCAGATTGCGAGTGAACCAATTTCAGTTATCGCGGCGGGGCGTACCGATACCGGTGTGCATGCTCTGGAGCAAGTCATCCATTTTGATACACAGGCCGAACGCCCGCTGACCGCGTGGGTGCGCGGGGTGAACGCCTTGTTGCCGGACAGCATCGCGGTGCGCTGGGCGCACCCGGTGCCGGACGAATTCCATGCGCGCTTTTCCGCGCACGGGCGCAGCTATCGCTATCTGCTGATTAACCGCCCGGTGCGCAGCGCGATACATGCAGGCAAAGCCGGATGGTTTCATGCGCCGCTGGATTTGGCTGCGATGCAGGATGCCGCGAAATATTTAGTGGGCGAGCACGATTTCAGCGCGTTCCGCGCGGCGCAATGCCAGGCTAAATCGCCGGTCAAGCATCTGCATCAATTGGAAATTCGCCGGCATGGCGAGATGCTGGTCTTTGATTTGAGCGCCGATGCTTTTTTGCATCACATGGTGCGCAACATCGTCGGTTGCCTGGTGTATGTGGGCAAAGGGAAATATCCGCCTAGCTGGCTGGCAGAGGTATTGGGCTGCCGCGAACGCAGACTCGCCGCGCCGACTTTCTCGCCGGATGGCTTATACTTGCGCCGCATACAATACGAGGCGAAGTGGGGGTTGCCGCAAGGACAGGATCGGGGATTGAGGATTGAGGATCGGGGATTGAGGATTGAGGATTGGGCATGAATGAGCAGAAAGATCATGGTTCGTCGGCGCGAAACGGGGAAGCGGGGATAGGGTTTCCTCAATCCTCGCTCCTCGCTCCTCGATCCTCTGTTGTGACCCGAGTAAAAATTTGCGGCATCACCCGCGTGGAAGACGCATTGACCGCCGCGCATTGCGGGGCGGATGCCATCGGACTGGTGTTCTATGAGCGCAGCCCGCGCCATGTCAGCATAGCGCAAGCCGCGCAACTGGCTGCCGCGCTGCCGCCGTTCGTTACCAGCGTTGGATTGTTCGTTAATGCAGAGGCCGCGCTCGTGCGCGAAGTGCTGGCTGCCGTGCCGCTGGATATTCTTCAATTCCATGGCGATGAATCGCCAGAATATTGCGCGCAATTCGCCAGACCCTATATCAAGGCGATCCGCGTCAAAGCCGGGGTGGATTTGCTACAATGCGCGGCGCGTTTTCACAGCGCCAGGGGGCTGTTGCTCGACGCCCATGTGGAAGGAATACCTGGCGGCACCGGAGCGGTCTTCGACTGGACATTGATTCCCAAACAGTTGCCGCTGCCGGTGATTCTGTCGGGGGGGCTGAATGCGGATAATGTCGCGGCAGCGACCAAACAGGTGCATCCCTACGCCGTTGACGTATCGAGCGGTGTAGAGGTCAGCAAGGGAATCAAGAATGCGGCGAAGATCGCCGCGTTCATCAACGAGGTTAAACGAATAGATGTACAACTATCCCGATAGCACCGGCCACTTCGGCCCCTACGGCGGCATTTATGTCGCCGAAACCCTGATGGGCGCACTGGAAGAACTGAACCAGGCCTACGAGAAATATCGCCGTGACCCGGAATTTATCGCCGAACTGAATTACGATCTCAAGCATTTCGTCGGCCGCCCCAGCCCGATCTATCACGCCAAACGCTGGTCCGAGCAACTCGGTGGCGCACAAATCTACCTGAAACGCGAAGACCTCAACCATACCGGCGCACATAAGGTGAACAACACCGTGGGGCAGGCGCTGCTCGCCAGGCGCATGGGCAAACCGCGCGTGATCGCTGAAACCGGCGCTGGCCAGCATGGCGTGGCAACGGCGACCGTGGCGGCGCGTTACGGCATGGAGTGTGTGGTGTACATGGGTTCGGAGGACATACAGCGTCAATCGCCGAACGTGTTCCGCATGAAGCTGCTCGGCGCGACGGTAGTGCCGGTGGAGAGCGGCTCCAAAACGCTCAAGGATGCGCTGAACGAAGCGATGCGCGACTGGGTAACCAATATCGAGAATACCTTTTATATCATTGGCACGGTGGCCGGGCCGCATCCGTATCCGATGATGGTGCGCGATTTCAATGCCATTGTCAGCAAGGAATGCGTGGTGCAGATGCCTGAGTTGGCAGGCCGCCAGCCGGATGCGGTGATCGCCTGCGTCGGCGGGGGTTCCAACGCGATGGGTGTGTTCTATTCCTACATCGACATGCCCGGCGTGAAGCTGATCGGCGTGGAGGCAGGCGGGCATGGCATCGCCAGCGGATCACATGCAGCACCGCTGACTACCAACAGCCCGGTGGGTGTGCTGCACGGCAACAAAACCTACCTGATGCAGGATGAGGACGGCCAGATCATCGAGACGCATTCGATCTCTGCGGGACTGGATTATCCCGGCGTCGGCCCCGAACATAGCTGGCTGAAAGACAGCGGTCGCGCCGAATATGTCGCGATCAATGACGACGAAGCGCTGCGCGCGTTTCATGACCTGTGCCGCTTCGAGGGCATCATCCCGGCGCTGGAATCCAGCCATGCATTGGCACACGCCGCGAAAATCGCGCCGACCATGGGCAAGGACAAGGTGCTGCTGGTCAATCTGTCCGGGCGCGGCGACAAGGACATCAATACCGTCGCGAAATTAAAAGGCATTACGCTATGAGCCGCATCCAGACTACCTTCGATAAGCTCAAGCAACATAAGCGCAAGGCGCTCATTCCGTTTTTCACGGCGGGCGATCCCAATCCGGCGCTTACCGTGCCGCTGCTGCACGCGCTGGTGGAGGCGGGCGCGGACATCATCGAGCTCGGCGTGCCATTCTCCGACCCGATGGCGGACGGGCCGACCATCCAGCGCGCTTCCGAGCGTGCGCTCAGGCACCATGTCGGCCTGCATCACGTGCTGGACATGGTCGCCGAATTCCGCCGCAGCAATGCCGAGACACCCATCGTGCTGATGGGCTATGGCAATCCGATCGAGGCGATGGGCTGGGAAAAATTTTCCCGGCGTTGCGCCGAAACTGGCGTGGACGGCGTGCTGACCGTGGATTTTCCGCCGGAAGAAAGCCACGAGGCGTTCGCCCACCTGACCATGCACGGCATAGATCCGATTTTCCTGCTTGCCCCGACCAGTACCGATGCGCGCGTCGCGCGTGTCGCCAAGCAGGCGCGCGGCTATGTGTATTATGTGTCGCTGAAAGGCGTGACCGGCGCCGGGCATCTGGATCTGGATGCCATCGCACAAAAGATTCCGCAACTGCGCAAGTACATTCAACTGCCCGTCGGCGTCGGCTTCGGTATCCGCGATGCCGCCACCGCGCTGGCGGTGGCGAAGCTGTGCGACGGGGTGGTAGTGGGCAGCCGCATCGTGCAGGAAATCGAAAACTCGACCGAACAGAATGTTGTCGCCAATGTGGGCAAGCTGGTCAGGGAATTAAGATTGGCTGTAGATCAGGCCTAAAGGAGGAAATGCCATGAGCTGGTTTCAAAAACTATTGCCGCCAAAAATCAAACGCCGCGAAGGCGATACCAAGAAAAACGTGCCGGAAGGATTGTGGAGCAAGTGCCCGTCCTGTCAGGCGGTGCTGTATCACTCCGACCTGGAAAAAAATCAGAGCGTCTGCCCGAAGTGCAAACACCATCACCGTATCACCGCGCGTATCCGTCTGGACTTGCTGCTGGACGGCGAGGGCCGCTTCGAAATCGGCGCGGAGGTGCTGCCGATAGACACACTAAAGTTCAAGGACAGCCGGAAGTATTCGGAACGCCTGATCGCTGCCAAGAAAAGCACCGATGAGGACGACGCGCTGGTGGTGATGCAGGGCAGCATCCATGCTGTTCCGGTGGTGGTTGCGGTATTCGAATTTGACTTCATGGGCGGTTCGATGGGCTCAGTCGTCGGCGAACGTTTCGTGCGCGGCGTGCAAGTCGCGCTGGAGCAGCAATGCCCGTTTATCTGCTTTGCCGCCAGCGGCGGCGCGCGGATGCAGGAAGGGCTGCTGTCGCTGATGCAGATGGCCAAGACCTGCGCCGCGCTGACGCAACTCAGCCAGGCACGGCTGCCGTTCATTTCGGTGCTGACCGACCCGACCATGGGCGGCGTCTCCGCCAGCTTCGCCTTCATGGGCGACGTGGTGATCGCCGAACCCGGCGCGCTGATCGGTTTCGCCGGCGCGCGCGTGATCCAGCAAACCGTGCGCGAAACCCTGCCGGAAGGCTTCCAGCGCGCGGAGTTTTTACTGGAGCATGGCGCGGTGGACATGATCATCGACCGGCGCGAGATGAAGAACCAGCTGGCGACGCTGATTACCTTGTTGACCAAACAATCGGCTGTGGCGGAGATTGAGGCGGCGTAGGGTGCGTTCCACGCACCGTGGTGGACAGTTTGCGTAGGGCGCAATAACCAACGGGCATTGCGCCGTATGAATCGGTCATCCGGCGCAATGCGCTTCGCTTATTGACGCCCTACAAGACAACATGCCAAACATTCTGGCCGACTGGCTTGCTTACCTCGAATCCCTGCACCCCAAGACCATTGCGCTCGGCCTGGAGCGCGTGGCGCAAGTCAGGCAGCGACTGAATCTCGATCCCGATTTTCCCATCATTGTGGTCGGCGGCACCAACGGCAAGGGTTCGGCGTGCGCGATGCTGGAAAGTATGCTGCACGCCGCCGGATACCGCGTCGGCTGCTACACCTCGCCGCATCTGCTGCGTTACAACGAGCGCGTGCGCATCGCCAAACAGCAGGCCAGCGATGCCGAATTATGCGCGTCATTCGAGAAGATAGAGAAAGCTCGATTGGGTGATAGTGTGCGAACCGCCGAAGAATCGTTGCGAGCAAGTCAAGATGCAAGGAGCCGCGCAACGAGTGACGAGGCATATCGAACAGATAGACGAGGAGCGAGTGAGCACGCGACGCAGCAGCTTGACTGCGCAGTAGATTATTCGGTGATTCCGCTGACCTATTTCGAATTCGGCACGCTGGCTGCGATGCAGTGTTTCATCGAACACAAGGTGGATGTCGCGATTCTCGAAGTGGGGCTGGGCGGCAGGCTGGATGCGGTGAACGTATTCGACAGCGACTGCGCGGTGGTGACCAGCGTGGACATCGACCATACCGACTATCTCGGCGACACGCGCGAGCAGATCGCTTTCGAGAAGGCGGGGATTTTCCGCAGCGGCAAGGTGGCGATCTGCGCGGATGCGGATGTACCGCAGGCGATCCGCAAACATGCGCAGCAGATCGGTGCGGAGCTGTGGTGCATCGGCAACGAGTTCGGGTTTACGGAACAAGAATCTAGGCAATGGAACTACCGCAGCATCATAGGCGCGCGCAGTGCGCTGCCGTATCCGGCGTTGCGCGGCGCGTTCCAGTTGCACAATGCCAGCGCCGCGCTGGCGGCGCTGGATGCGCTCAAGGATAAATTGCCGGTGAGCATGGATGCCGTGCGGCGCGGGTTGGTCGAGGTGCAACTGGCGGGGCGTTTTCAGTTCGTGCCGGGCAGGCCAACGCTGGTCCTGGATGTGGCGCACAATCCGCATGCGGCGCGTTCGCTGGCGCAGAATCTTGCCAGTCTGCCGCCTTGTCCGCATACCTGGGCGGTGTTTGCGATGCTCAAGGACAAGGATATGGCGGGCGTGGCTGCTGCGCTCGATCCGCTTATCGGCACCTGGCTGGTGGCGGGCATAGACGCGCCGCGCGGCGCGACTGCGGATACGCTGGCGCAAGTGCTGCAAAACGCTGGCGTGCGCGGGGATATTCAAACATTCCATAACGTCGGCGAAGCGTTGCGTTATGCCTATAAAGCGGCAGGCGAAAATGATAGAATCGCAGCCTTCGGGTCGTTCTACACGGTAGCGGAAGCGATGCATGCGCGGGGACTGTCCGTCACTTAGCTGGAAATCAAACAAGCGGGATTAAAGCATGGCAAAACAGATGACAGAGGATGAGCAGAATCTCAGGCGTAAAGCACGCCGGCGCCTGATCGGTGCAATCGCCCTCACTCTGGTGGTGGTGGTGGTATTGCCGATGGTGCTGGACAGCGAACCCAGGCACGCCGGGAAAGACATCGATCTGCGTATTCCGGCTCCCGATAAAGTCGGCGAGTTTGTACCGGGAGTGGCGGCTTCAGAAGTGGCGGGGGTATCGCCGTTCGCGGCCCCCGCAGTCGAAGCTGTTCCGGCTTCGCTTGCCGTGCCCGCCATGTCGAAAACCGATACTGAAAATCAGCCTGCCGCATCAGGCAAACAACCAGTCGCGTCATCCAGTCCAAAAAAGGAAGCTCCGGGCAAGGGGCAACCCACTGTCAACAAGGCACCGGAATCCCATACACCTGTATCCGGGGGCGCAAATAAGCCTGCTGATGGTTTCGTTGCGCAGGTTGGTGCATATTCAAATGCCGGCGCTGCGAGGCAGGAGCTGGATAAGCTGAAAAAATGGGGCTTTAAAGCCTACACCGAAAAGGTGGGAGACAAGGTGCGCGTGCGCGTAGGGCCTTATGCAGAGCGTGAAAAAGCAGAAAAAATAAGTCAGCAACTGGAAAAACACGGGCTGAATCCGGTAGTCATGAGTGTTAGATGACGGAATTCGATTTCGCTGTATCGGCAATATTACTGGTTTCGTTATTGCTGGGTTTGTGGCGCGGTTTTATTCATGAAGTGTTGTCGGTGCTGGGTTGGCCGATCGCTTTTATGCTGAGCAACATGTATGCGGACAGCATTGCGCGGCTGATACCAGCGTCGCAAGAGGCGTTGCGGTTAACGGTGGTTTATGTGCTGGTATTTGTCACCGTGCTGATCGTGTGGGGCGTGCTGGTCAGGTTGCTCACCAAACTGCTGAAGGCGACAGGTTCCGGCTGGCCGGACAGGGTGTTGGGCGGTTTGTTCGGGGTGTTGCGCGGCGCATTGGTGGTGCTTGTTTTAGTGTGGTTGGCCGGGATGACGGCGATTCCGGAGCAACTGTTCTGGCGTGATGCGCAGATGAGCAAAACTGCGGAAGACGTCGCTTTGCTGGCTAAAACGTGGTTGCCGGACAACATTGCACAGCGCGTGCGTTACGGAATTCGCAGTTAATCGTTGGGATAAAAATTCATGTGCGGTATTCTCGGAGTAGTCTCGCAAACACCGGCCAATCAGTTGCTGTATGACGGCCTGCAGGTTTTGCAGCATCGCGGCCAGGATGCCGCCGGCATTGCGACGCTGGACGGCCATACGTTTCACCTGCACAAGGACAATGGGCTGGTGCGTGATGTGTTTCGCACCCGCAATATGCGCGCGCTGCTGGGTAATGCGGGGATCGCGCATGTGCGCTATCCCACTGCCGGTTCTTCGGTGGATCACAACGAGGCGCAGCCGTTCTATGTGAATTCGCCCTTCGGCATCATGCTCGGACATAACGGTAATCTGACCAATGCCGAAGAACTGAAAAAGCAGTTGTTCGTGGATGACTTGCGCCACGTCAACACCAATTCCGATTCGGAAGTGTTGCTGAATGTGCTGGCGCACGAGTTGCAGGCCAGATCCAAAGGGCCGCGCCTGGATGTGCCGACCATTTTTGCCGCGGTGTCCGCAGTGCACCGGCGCTGCCGTGGCGCGTATGCCGTGGTGGCGATGATTGCAGGCTATGGTTTGCTGGCGTTCCGCGATAGTTACGGCATCCGCCCACTGGTGGTAGGTATGCACGAAGCCGAGCAGGGGCCGGAATATCTGGTTGCATCCGAAAGCGTGGCGCTGGATACGCTGGGTTTCAAATTTTTGCGCGATGTCGCACCCGGCGAGGCGGTGTTCATTGATTTTGGCGGCAATTTTCACAGCCAGCAATGCAGCGACAAGTCCAGCCTGAATCCGTGCATCTTCGAGTATGTCTATCTGGCGCGCCCCGATTCGGTGATAGACGGGGTGTCAGTCTATGAAACGCGCCTGTATATGGGCGAATATCTTGCCGACAAAATCAAGCGCACCTGGGGTGAGGTTGATATCGATGTGGTCATTCCGATTCCCGATTCCAGCCGCCCCAGCGCACTGCAACTGGCAAACCGTCTCAACATCCCGTTCCGCGAGGGTTTTGTGAAGAACCGCTACATCGGCCGCACCTTCATCATGCCCGGGCAGGCGATGCGCAAAAAATCGGTGCGCCAGAAGCTGAATGCCATCGGCATGGAATTCAAGGGCAAGAATGTGTTGCTGGTGGACGACTCCATCGTGCGCGGGACCACCAGCCGCGAGATCGTGCAGATGGCACGAGATGCCGGTGCGCTGAAAGTGTACTTTGCCTCTGCCGCGCCGCCGGTGCGTTTTCCGAACGTGTATGGTATCGACATGCCGAGCCGCATGGAGCTGATTGCGACAGGACGCAGCGATGAGGAAATCTGCCACGAGATTGGTGCGGACCGCCTGATCTACCAGGATCTGGATGACCTCAAAGCAGCGGTGCGCAAGACTAATCCTGATATCACCGGTTTTGACGCATCCTGCTTTGATGGCAACTACATCACTGGCGACATCACGCCGCACTATCTGGATGTGATAGAAGCGCTGCGCGGCGGCGGAATGGCCAACAAGTCATTGGACGATGACCAGATGGAGCTGGATCTGGCGATAAATGCGACTTCAATGTGAGCTTCAGGAATCAGGAATCAGGCGAGAAATGAGCGGAAAATGAGTGAACACAATTATCAGCCGGAAACTCTGGCGGTGCGCGCGGGCGCGGTGCGCAGCCAGTTTGGCGAACATAGTGAAGCGTTGTTCCTGACTTCCAGCTTCGTGTTCGAAAATGCCGCGCAGGCTGCCGCGCGTTTCATCGGCGAGCAGCCGGGCAACATCTATTCGCGCTTCACCAATCCGACCGTGACGATGTTCGAGGAGCGGCTCGCCGCGCTGGAAGGTGCGGAGCAATGCGTCGCCACGGCATCGGGCATGTCGGCGATATTGGCTTGCGTGATGGGGTTGCTGAAGGCGGGCGATCACATCGTCGCGTCGCGCAGCCTGTTCGGCGCGACGGTCAACCTGTTCAACAACATCATCAAAAAATTCGGCGTGGAGACGACCTACGTTTCCGCCACCGATGTGTCCGAGTGGCAGGCGGCAGTGCGCCCCAATACAAAGTTATTCTTCCTGGAAACGCCGTCCAATCCGCTCACCGAGATTTCCGACATCGCCGCGATTGCCGCAGTGGCGAAGCGTTGCGGCGCGTTGCTGGCGGTGGATAATTGCTTTTGCACGCCGATCTTGCAGCGCCCGTTCGAACTGGGTGCGGACATAGTGATCCACTCCGCGACCAAGTATATCGACGGGCAGGGGCGCGTGCTGGGCGGCGCGGTGCTGGGCAGCAGGAAAAACATGGAAGGCGTGTACGGTTTCCTGCGCACCGCCGGTCCGACGATGAGCGCGTTCAACGCCTGGATTTTTCTGAAGGGCATGGAGACGTTGAAAATCCGCATGGATGCACACAGCGCCAACTCTCTGGAACTGGCGCGCTGGCTGGAAGCGCAGCCCAATGTGGCGCGGGTGTTCTATCCGGGGCTGCCGTCGCATCCGCAACATGCGCTCGCGATGAGGCAGCAGAAGAGCGGCGGCGGCATCGTGTCGTTCGAAGTCAAAGGCGGCAAGGAGGCCGCGTGGCGCGTGATCGACAATACGCGGCTGATCTCCATCACCGCCAACCTGGGCGACACCAAGACCACCATCACCCACCCGGCCAGCACCACCCATGCGCGCATCACACCGGAGGCGCGCGCCGCGGCAGGCATCACGGACGGCCTGATCCGTATCGCAACGGGTCTGGAAGCGGTGATCGATATCCAGAACGATCTGGCGCGTGGCCTAAACAAATAACCGTCAGGGGCGCAATTCAATGCGCCCCTTCGATTTGGAGTGGCGATGGATATTCTGGCGGCTAAAGTTGGCGAAGCACTGAAATCGCAAGGGCTGATGCTGGCGACGGCGGAATCCTGCACCGGTGGCGGCGTGGCTCAGGCGATTACCGATATGGCTGGAAGTTCGGCGTGGTTCGAGCGCGGTTTTGTCACTTATTCCAACCTGGCCAAAGTACAGATGCTGGGCGTGAGCGAAGCGACCCTCAATCAACGCGGGGCGGTGTCTGAGGCGACGGTGCGCGAGATGGTGGCGGGCGCATTGGCAAACAGCACGGCACAAGTGGCTTTGGCCGTGAGCGGGATCGCCGGACCGGATGGCGGTACGCCGGACAAACCTGTAGGTACTGTATGGTTCGCCTGGGGGGGCAAGAATGGTATGACGCTGGCCCGAGTGCATCACTTTGCCGGCAATCGTTCTGAAGTCCGCATTAGCGCAGTGCACATCGCATTACAAGGCGTTCTCGATTTATTGGGTCAAATGTCGGAAACGGCCTGATTTGGTTTAATTTGACCAAGAGAACGAACGTTCTGTACAAATATAAATTGATGTGCCACAATCCTGCACCAATTTTTAAAGGGGTAAAAAAATGGATGACAATAAAAGCAAGGCACTTTCTGCGGCGTTGAGCCAAATCGAGAAGCAGTTCGGCAAAGGCTCGATCATGCGCCTGGGCGAGAGCGATGTCGCAAAAGACATTCAGGTCGTGTCCACCGGCTCACTGGGACTGGATATCGCGCTCGGCGTGGGCGGCTTGCCGCGCGGTCGCGTGATTGAAATTTACGGCCCGGAATCATCCGGCAAGACCACGCTGGCTTTGCAGGTCATCGCCGAAATGCAGAAGCTGGGTGGAACGGCGGCATTCATCGACGCGGAACACGCGCTCGATCCAAGCTACGCACAGAAACTTGGCGTGAAGGTGGAAGACCTGCTGATCTCTCAGCCGGACAATGGCGAACAGGCGCTGGAAATCACCGACATGCTGGTGCGTTCCGCCTCGGTGGATGTGGTGGTGATCGACTCGGTTGCCGCGCTGACACCCAAGGCCGAGATCGAAGGCGAGATGGGCGACGCGCAAATGGGCCTGCATGCGCGCCTGATGTCGCAGGCGCTGCGCAAGCTGACCGGCAACATCAACCGCTCCAACACGCTGGTTATTTTCATCAACCAGATCCGCATGAAGATTGGCGTGATGTTCGGCAACCCGGAGACCACCACCGGCGGCAACGCGCTCAAGTTCTATGCCTCGGTGCGCCTCGACATCCGCCGCATCGGCGCGATCAAGAAAGGCGACGAAGTGATCGGTAACGAGACGCGCGTCAAGGTGGTAAAAAACAAAGTCGCCCCGCCATTCCGCGAAGCATTGTTCGATATTTTGTACGGCGAAGGCATTTCGCGCGAGGGTGAGATCATCGACCTTGGGGTGCAGCACAAACTGGTGGAAAAAGCTGGTGCCTGGTACGCCTACAAGGGCGACAAGATCGGGCAGGGCAAGGACAACGCGCGCGAATACCTGCGCGAGCATCCTGAAGTTGCTCGGGAAATTGAAAACAAGGTGCGCGAAGCTGTCGGGGTAGCGCTGCTCGGGGGCGTTGAAAAAACGGCTGCGAAGGCAGGCGAAAAAGCCGGTGAAAAAACCGGGGCAAAAGCGGGCGCGAAAGCATCCGAAAAACTATTGGCCGGGCACCCGGATGAGGAAAAAGCCTGAGATAAGCTTGCGAACGCGAGCCCTGCAATATCTGGCACGCCGCGAATACAGCCGCGCCGAGCTGCGCGGCAAGTTGCTGCCTTACGCCCAGGCGGATGAGGATTCAGGGCAGGCGCATCCAGTTGGTCTGGATGTGCTCCTGGATGATTTGACAGCATGCGGCTGGCTATCCGATGCACGAGCAGCCACGCAATTGTTGCATACCAAGCGCCTTCGTTTCGGAATGCAGCGTATTACCCATGAATTGCGCCAGAAGGGCATAGCGGAAGAGCTGATCAGCGCTGCTTTGCCCGCATTGAAAGAGAGCGAACTGGAAGCGGCAAGGGTAGTGTGGCAAAGGAAGTTCGGCACGCTGCCGCAGGATGCCAGGGAAAAAGCCAGACAAATACGCTTTCTGCAATCACGCGGCTTTGGGGTAGATGTGATTTTTCAGGTGCTGCGTAGTGAGCCTGACGTTGAATAGCGGAGTTTTGTGTGATTTCTCAGGTATTGTACGAACTTGCGAAGGCGGTTGCCGATAACTGCCTATTGATAGAAGGGTCATGGCATGAGTTCTTTGGCTGAAGCAGTGAGTATTGATACGAATACGATGTGGGCGGATTTCGTCGATGGCCGCAAGCTTGGCGCGCCATTGGCCTATTTCTCGCGCCTGTTGAACGCCATGCCCACGCAAAGCGAACATTATGAAATCAGCGGCGGTGGCAGTGGATTGCACTGGGATGAAATTGACGAAGACATTAGCGTTGAAAACTTATTACTCGGCATAGGCGACAGAACCAGAAGCCATTTGATGGCCGCTTAAGTTAATTGCGAAACTGAAGTGTGGTTGGCTGATGCGCCCTCTTTCCTGATTCACTTCGACGGTGTGCGATTTCTTGGGTAGTATCATGAGTCTTGATATGCCATTACCCAAACGGTGAGATGGTTAGCCGCGCGTATTTGACTGTGTCTCAAACTGCGTTAAATCTACCATCAGCTGCGGCTGCCAGCCTTGCTTGCGGTGTTCCGCAATCACGTTGGTGAAGATGCCGCCACGCACGTAAAACTTCGCGGTAAGGCGCATGAAGCGCGGCTGGATGGCGGCGACCAGGTCGTCGAGGATGCGGTTGGCCACGTCCTCGTGGAAGTGGCCTTCGTTGCGGAACGACCATATATACAATTTGAGGCTTTTCAGTTCAATGCATTGCTGGTCAGCGATGTAATCCAGTACCAGCGTGGCAAAATCCGGCTGACCGGTCTTGGGACACAAGCAGGTAAACTCCGGGATTTCCATGTGAATATGGTAGTCGCGCTGCGGGTTTGGGTTGGGGAAGGTTTCCAGCGTCTTGCTTGGTTGAATCGCCATTTGGTATGCCTGCCAGGTTCAGTTAGAATAGTCGGTATTATATCGCTGTGACTTCATAAATTGCGCCTTTCCCATATCAAGTTGGCCGGTTTCAAATCCTTCGTCGATCCCACGCACATTACGCTGCCGGGTCAAATCGTGGGTGTGGTCGGCCCGAACGGTTGCGGCAAGTCGAATGTGATCGACGCGCTGCGCTGGGTGCTGGGTGAATCCAAGGCTTCTGCGCTGCGCGGCGAAACCATGCAGGACGTTATCTTCAACGGATCCAGCCAGCGCAAGCCGGTATCACGCGCCAGCGTGGAACTGATTTTCGATAACTCGCTGGGCAAAGCCGCCGGACAGTGGTCGAGCTACGCGGAAATTTCAATCAAGCGCGTGTTGCTGCGCGACGGCGATTCCAGCTACCACATCAACAACCAGCATGTGCGGCGCAAGGATATTACCGACATTTTTCTCGGTACCGGGCTGGGTCCGCGTGCCTACGCCATCATCGAGCAGGGCATGATTTCGCGCATTATTGAGGCCAAACCGGAAGAGTTGCGCATCTTCCTCGAAGAAGCTGCGGGCGTTTCCAAATACCGCGACCGCCGTCGCGAGACCGAATTGCGTATCGGCGATACGCGTGACAACTTGCTGCGTGTCAGCGACATTCAGCAGGAGCTTGAAAAACAACTGGTGCATCTGAGCACACAGGCGGAAGTAGCCAGGCAATACCGCGTGCTGGAAACACAGCGTGATACCACGCAGCACCTGTTCTGGCTGGTAAAAAAGCAGGAAGCCGAAGCGCAACGCGCCAGATTTGCGCAAACGATGGACAAAACGCGTACCGAACTGGAAGCAGAAACCGCGCGCCTGCGCGACATTGAAGCTCAGCTTGAAACCACGCGCAGCGGCCATTATCAGCTTTCAGACGCGCTGCACGTCAGACAGGGCGAGCTCTATACCGCGAATGCCGAAATTGCCCGGCTGGAGCAGCAGATCAAGCATGTTGCAGATCAACGCCAGCGGCTGACGCAGCAAATCTCCAATACTGAGAAACAAATCGAACAACAGCAGCATCAGCGCCAGGGCATCCATTCCTTGATTGAGCATTGGCAACGCCAGCAGGACGGCGCAGCCGCCAAAGTTGCCGAAGCCGAACAGCACGCGCAACTGGAAAGTCAAAATCTGCCGCAGGCCGAAGAGACGGCGCGCATCGCGCAGGAGCGCTACAACGAATTGCTGCGCGAACAACTGAAATTGGAACAACAGCTGCAATTGGCAGATACACAGCATGCAAATCTCCAGCGCAACATTCAACAAATGGAATCGCGCCGTTCGCGCCTGTTGCTGGAGAAAGACAATTTGCCGTATCACGGTGCCGCTGCGTTGCAGCAGACCCAGCAGCAATTGACCGAACTGGAGGCAGAGCGCGCCGCGCAAGTTCAGCAGTTGGCAAACCTGCAGGAACAGTTGCCTCTGGCCGATAACGAACGGCGTAACCAGCGCGCTTCATTGCAGCAGCAGGAGCGCGTGCTGGCACAGACCGAGGCGCGCCTGCATGCGTTGCAGCAATTGCAGCAGCATTTGGACAACGACAAGAATCTCAACGCCTGGCTGCAACATCACCAGTTGGAAAAGCTGCCGCGCCTGTGGCAATCCATCCGTATCGAAAACGGCTGGGAGGACGCGCTGGAGGCGGTGCTGCGCGAGCGGTTGAATGCGCTTGCCATGCCGTCACTGGGAGATGCTGCAGCGTGGAACGACACGCCGTCAGTAAAACTGGCGCTGTTTGCGCCGGCCGCCGCCGGACAAAATAGTATTGTTGAGGCAAACCAGCTGACTCCGTTGTTGAGTTATGTGCAATGCCAGGATGCGCAAGTGCTACCGGCGATGCGCGATTGGCTGACACATATATATGCTGTCGCCGATGTGGCGCAAGGTTATGCGCAGCGCGCACAATTGCCTGCAGGTGGCTGGTTCGTCACCCCGCAAGGACACTTCGTTGGGGCGCACAGTGTGTTGTTTCACGCGCCGGACAGCCAGTTGCATGGTGTGCTGGCAAGACAGCGGGAGATCGAAAAGCTGGAGCAGGAATCGGTCGAGCAGAATCACAATGCGGATTATTCCAGGCAACAAGTCGCGCTGGCCGAACAGCGCTATCAAGCCATCGAGATGCAAATTGCACCGTTGCGCACCTCCGGTAACGAGTTGCAGCAAAGCCTGCATGGCATGCAAATGCAAATACTAAAACTCAACCAGGCGCAAGAGCGCAGTGCGGAGCGCACGATGCAAATCGAGCGCGAGATGCAGGAAGTGGCTGAACTGATGGGCGCTGAGCAACATCAGCAACTCGGTGTCGACGAGCAGATGGCGATCCTGCGCGAGCAGATATCTGCCTTTCATGCGCAAGTTGATGAGGCGCAACGCCATGCCAATGCTCAGGATAGCGCGCTGCGTGAGCAGCGTGGCAGGGCGCAGCAAGCGCAACACGCCTTGCAGGAAGCGCGCTTCTTTGCCAAGACTTGCACCGAGAAAATTACCGATCTGCAGCACAACATCCGTCAGATTGCCGATGCATTGGCACAATTTGAGCAGAACCTGACCCAATTGCGTGGCGACTTGTCGGGCAGCGATGACGAAACGGCCAAGCAGCAGTTGCAGGATGCGTTGCATGTGCGACAGGCATGCGAGCAAGCTTTGGGCGAGGCGCGCAATATTCTGGAGAACGCCACGGTCAATTTGCAGAAATTCGAGCAGGATCGCCTCGCCTGCGAGTACAAACTGAATCCGTTACGCGAGAAGCTAAATGAACTGACCCTCAAGGAACAAGAGGCGCGCCTGCATTTTGAGCAATGGGCGGAGCAGCTGCAGGGTGTGGATGAACTGGCGCTTTTGCCTCTGCTGGAAGCCGGTAGAAACAAACCGAATGTCCTGCAAAATGATTTGAATAAGCTGAATGGAGATATCGAAGCATTGGGTGCGGTCAATCTCGCCGCACTGGAGGAGCTGCAAGCCGCGACCGAGCGCAAAGCTTATCTGGATGCGCAAGCCAAGGATTTGAATGATGCGATGGCCACGCTTGAAGATGCGATCCGCAGCATCGACAAGGAATCGCGCAACCTGTTGATGGATACCTACAATCAGGTCAATCAACACCTGTCAGAATTGTTCCCGATTTTGTTTGCCGGTGGAGAAGCGCGCCTGGTATTGACTGGCGAGGAGATACTCGACAGCGGTGTGCAAGTGATGGCGCAGCCGCCCGGCAAGAAAAACAGCACGATTCATTTAATGTCGGGCGGGGAAAAAGCACTGACCGCTATTGCGTTGATATTTTCAATGTTTCAGCTCAACCCCGCGCCGTTCTGTTTGCTTGACGAAGTGGACGCGCCGCTGGATGACACCAATACCGAGCGGCTGTGTGCGCTGATCAGGAAAATGTCGCAACATACCCAGTTCGTGTTCATCAGCCACAATAAAATTACCATGGAACTGGCGCAACAATTGGTTGGTGTGACGATGCAGGAGAAGGGTGTGTCCAAGGTGGTAGCAGTGGATATCGAAGAGGCTCTGCGGATGCGCGACGAGCAACTGGTCGCGTAAGGTTATTTGCAGTTGGCGCTAATGTCCTGTTGGGTTTTTGCAATGCGTTGCTGGCGCTGTTCGTCGTCGATGAAGAATTGATTGCCGTTGGCATCCAGTTCCACCATACGAATACCATCCTGCAAAGCGCGCAGATTTTTTTGCAGGGCAGCGCAGCGGTCCTTGTTGACTTCTGCGTCAGCCTGTTTCTTCGCCGCTTTGTCGGCTTCTTCTTTTTTTGCCCGCTGCGCTTTTTTTAATTCGACCTCTCGCTCCGCCATAGTTTTAGGCGCGGTAGCTGCGCTTGCGGCGGTCGATTCGCCCGCACTCCTGGAACCCATGATGCCGGGAGTTGTGCGCAGTGTTTTTGTATTGGCATCGGGGGGCGGTGGTATATCGGAATAATGCACCTGGCCGTTTGCATCCACCCATTTGTTAAGCTCGGAAAAGGCGTTTGCACTGGCCAGCATTAAAAAAATCAGCAAGTATTTGTTCATCGCACGCATCCCTGAAATTGGCGTTATATACTGAATTAATATTCAGCCAAAAAAGTCTGCCGAATATGCGCACAAGTCTAGCATACCGGCGTATGATTGCGCACTGCGCTAGATGTACCAGATTAATGGAATTAAGGGAGGAGAGTCATGCCGAACAGCAATGCTGGCGATGTCGCCAAACATAACTGTTACGACGTAGAAAAGAATGCCGAAGTAGCTTTGAAAATATTCACTGCTTATTTCCGTGAGCACAATCATTCAGGAAAAGTTTACGACGACATGCCCGATTTCTTTCTGGTGAAGCCGGGTGTGTTGGAAGGCAAGGAACTAGCGACAAAAAAGTCGGAAAAATTGTTGCTTGATGACTGCATTCAGCGTGCCAAGGCCCGCAACGGTTACGTCAGCGTGTCCAAATTTCGCAATCCAAAACTTGGTTACTACTGGCTGGAATTGTCGGTGATGCCATTCATGATGGGTGACACGGTATCCAAGGATAATAAGGGTGAATTTTTTTATATTCTCACCAAGTTTATCGAGTACACCAAACAACATCCGAAAATGTACGGGGATTTGACTGCCGAAATTGAATCGGACAAGGATATCGCACTTATGCTCAACGGAATCAGCAAAATGGCGAGCCGTCTCGACATCGCGCTTAAAATTTATCCGGAGAATATGTTGGTGTCGTTCAATCCAAAATGGCCGGTGGCGGAAGTTCAAAAGCTGCTCCACTCGCTCAAGGAAAACGACCAGGACTGGTGCGAAGTGTTTTTCGAGTACCTGATTTATGTGATGGGCAAAAAGGCCAAGAGCTAGACTTCAGCAACGCTAGTGCAGCGCCGCTGCCGCCCTCTCTGGGTGTCGCGAAGCAAAATGCCAGTACATGCGGATGCTGAGTGAGCCAATGTCGCATAGGTTTGCGCAATACCGTTTCACCCATTCGGCTATTCAATCCCCTGCAAAATATCACCAGCACCCAGCGATACCCGCGCTGTATCGCTCAGATTTTGCCCGGCTATACCAGATATTTGTCCGCATCGAGAGCAGCCATGCAGCCGGTCGCCGCGCTGGTGCATGCCTGGCGGTAGATTTGATCCTGCACATCGCCTGCCGCGAATACGCCGGAGATGCTGGTTGCCGTGGCATTTCCGTTGGAGCCGCCGCGCGTCTTGATATAGCCGTTATCCATTTCCAGTTGCCCGGCGAAAATGTCGGTATTCGGTTTGTGGCCGATGGCGATGAACACTCCTTTTACCGTGATGTCCTGCTTGCCGCCGCTCTGCACATGCTTGATGCGCATGCCAGTCACACCGCTGGCATCGCCGAGCACTTCATCCAGCGTGCTGTTTAGATGCAACGTGATTTTTCCTTCTTTTACTTTTTCCATCAAATGATCCACCATGATGCGCTCGGCGCGGAAAACGTCGCGTCGGTGCACAAGCGTGACATGTTTGGCGATATTGGCAAGATACAGTGCTTCTTCCACGGCGGTATTGCCGCCGCCGATCACCGCCACGTCCTGGCCGCGGTAGAAGAATCCGTCGCAGGTTGCGCAGCCGGACACGCCGCGTCCCATGAAGGTTTCCTCGGAAGGCAGGCCGAGATATTGCGCAGAGGCTCCGGTACAGATGATCAATGCGTCGCAGGTGTAGCTTCCCGTATCACCGGTCAGCAGGAATGGCTTTTGTTGCAGCTTGGCGGTGTGAATGTGATCAAAAATAATCTGCGTGTTGAAGCGCTCAGCGTGCTGCTGGAAGCGTTGCATCAGTTCCGGTCCTTGCACGCCCATCGGGTCCGCAGGCCAGTTGTCCACCTCGGTGGTAGTCATCAATTGACCGCCCTGCGCCATGCCGGTGATCAAAACCGGATTGAGATTGGCGCGTGCGGCGTAGACAGCTGCGGTATATCCGGCTGGGCCGGAGCCAAGAATGATAAGGCGATGATGTTGGACGGGGATGGTCATGGCAGAATTCTTTCAATGTTAAATAATTAGGATGAAATTTGTTCGCGGGGAAACTTATGCATCTGCCGATAAAATCAAGTGCCATTCGACCAGGCTGTAAAGAAGCGATAGTCGAAACACCGGCTACCATGAATCGCCCCTGTAAAATGATTAAGCGAATACGGAAATTAACAGCAGTTGTGTGGGCGTGTCGGGCTTCCATCAGTTAGTATTAGCATACTATGAAAATTAATTACGCTGTTCTGTTATTGCTGTTGACATTTGCAGCGCACACTGCTTGTGCAGCAGCACTACCGGGCATCCCGGAGTTTATCGACACTATGGTCGTCAAGCACCAATTCAATCGCGCAGAATTGGAGAGGGTGTTTGCAATTGCGCAACATCAGCCATCGGTGATCGAGGCCATTTCGCGCCCGGCGACACTTAAACCGTGGCCGGAATATCGCGCCGCTTTTGTGAACCCTGAACGCATCAAGTTTGGTTTGCAGTTCTGGAGCAAGCACCGCCAATCTCTGCAGAATGCCGAGCAGAAGTACGGCGTGCCGCAGAATATTATCCTTGCCGTGATCGGTGTGGAAACAGTTTATGGCAGGGATGCCGGAAAATATCGTGTGCTGGACGCGCTGACCACATTGGCATTTGATTATCCGCGCCGTGCCGATTTTTTTCGTGCCGAACTGGAAAATTACCTGCTGTTGGCGCGTGATGAACAGTATGACTTGCTTGACATGCGCGGCTCATATGCCGGTGCAATGGGTATTCCGCAATTCATGCCGAGCAGCTATCGCAATTATGCGGTGGATTTCAACGGAAATAACAAGATCGATTTGCTGAATGAGCCTGCAGATGCGATAGGCAGCGTCGCCAACTATCTGCTGGGTTATGGTTGGGTCAGCGGCAAACAAGTCGCCGTGCGTGCGCAAGCCGATGAAAAAGCCAGCGCCGTGAATTTTGCAACGCCGCAAACTCTCGCGGCATGGTCAGCAGTGGGAGTAATGCCAGACGCAGGCTTATCTCAGGAGGAGGTCGCGCGCCTGACTGATTTTACGGTGGCAGAAGGCAAGGAGTACTGGTTGGCATTCAACAATTTTGATGTCATCACGCGCTATAACAATAGCGACTTCTATGCGATGTCTGTGTTCCAATTGGCGGAGGAATTGAAAGCGGCTAGCCAATCTAGCGCCGCGAAGTGATTCGTCTCGCTCCGTTGTAGTGTTTTTGCCAATAAGCTAAATCCATATTTTCTATGCGAACTCTTCCGCCGCTGCTCGGCGCATGGATGAAACGATCGTCGCCCAGATAAATACCGACATGCGAAAAAGATCGATTGTTGGTATCGTAAAAAACCAGGTCTCCCTTGCGTAGTTGCGCCAATTTGACTGCTTGGCCTTGCCGGCTTATTTGTTGTGCATTGCGTGGCAATGCAATGCCCAGCGAACGCTTGAAAACATGGCTGACAAAGCCGCTGCAGTCAAACCCGGTATCCGGCGAATTTCCGCCATATTTGTAGGGGACACCTATCAGGCTGCGGGAATAGGAAGTGAGGGAACCGGTTGAGGCATGGCTGTCCGGTGCGCGCGCATCTTTTTTTACCGACGAACAGGCACTGAGCAGCAATACGGAGAACAGCAATGCAAATTGCATCTTGTGAATTCTGGGTACGGCAGTCATATATTCGAAGGGAAGCAGCAAGGTGAGAGGCTGTCTTGCACGACTGGTATTGGCGATGCGCTGCATGCCATTCTGTCGGAGCAAGTTATTGGCGAGATGAGCGCCAGCGTTTCAGAAGCAGCGCGTTGCTGACTACCGATACGGAGCTCATTGCCATTGCCGCACCGGCAATCACCGGGTTAAGCATGCCCAGCACGGCGAGGGGAATGCCCAGCACGTTGTAGGCAAAGGCGAAGAACAGGTTCTGGCGGATTTTCTTCAGTGTAGCCCGCGACAGTGAAATTGCATCGACCACGCTCATCAAATCGTTGCGCATCAGCGTAATGTCAGCGGCTTCAATGGCGATATCGCTGCCGCTGCGCATTGCGAAACTGACATCGGCGGCGGCCAGCGCGGGCGCATCGTTGATGCCGTCGCCGACCATGCCGACGATCAGGTATTCGGCCTTGAACGATTGTACATGCGCGGATTTATCCTGAGGCAGCACTTCGGCGCGGAATTCCGTGATTCCCGCCTGCGATGCAATGGCCTGTGCGGTGGCATGGTTATCTCCGCTCAGCATCACCACGCGTATGCCCATTGCGGTAAGCTGCGCCACTGCGGCGCTGCTGCTGGCACGCAGTTGATCGGCAAAGGCGATATAGCCGAGCAGTGAGCCTTCGCGCGCAAGCACATTCACGGTCTTTCCCTGTTGCTGCAATGCCAGTACTTGATGTTCATCAATAAGAACCCCTTCGCTGGCGGCGAAAACGGGTGAGCCGAACAGGTAATGCTTGCTGTCAATATCCGCATGCAAGCCATGGCCGGAGACCTCACTGATGCCGGCTGCTTGCGCCAGCTTGATTTGCCTGGCTTGCGCGTGTTCGAGCAGGGCGCGCGACAGCGGGTGCGTGGAGCCCTGCGCCAGCATCGCTGCAGTGCCCAGCAAATCGTCCGGGGAAATATCTGAGGAAGGAAGCAAATCGGTCACCCCCGGCTTGCCTTCGGTCAGGGTGCCGGTCTTGTCCACGACCAATACCGAGAGCTTGTGCGCGCGTTCCAGCGCGGCGGCATCTTTGGCCAGAATACCTACCTGCGCGGCACGTCCGGTGGATACGACCAGGGCTGTCGGTGTGGCCAGCCCCAATGCGCATGGGCAAGCGATGACCAGCACGGCAACGGCATTGATCAGGGCGGCGGTAAAGCCGCTGCCAGCCAGCCACCAGCCTGAGAAGGTCAACAGCGCAATGACCAATACGACCGGAACGAACACGGCGGAGATCTGGTCGGCGAGTTTTTGAATCGCGGCCTTCGAGCCTTGAGCCTGTTCCACCAGGCGAATGATTGCGGCGAGCTGGGTATGCGAACCCACCGCCAGCGCACTGCATTTCAGCAGGCCTTGCCGGTTGATCGTGGCGGCATAGACCTTGTCGTCCGGATGTTTTCCCTGCGGCATGCTTTCACCGGTGAGCATCGCTTCATCAATGCTGGAGGTGCCTTCCAGCACGATGCCGTCGACCGGAACGCTTTCGCCGGGGCGTACGAAAAACAATTCGCCGGGACGCAGTTGGCCGGCGGACACGTCGAGCATCTTGCCGTTGCGTTCCACATGAGCAAGCTTGGGTTGCAGGTTGATAAGCGCTTCCAGCGCGCTGGATGCTTTACGCTTGGCGCTCGCCTCCAGCAACTTGCCCAGCAGCACCAGCGTGATCAGCGTTGCGCTCGCCTCAAAATAAATCGGCTGATCCAGATTGAATAGCAGCACCGCGCAACTCAGCAGATAGGCCGCGCTGGTGCCGAGCGCGACCAATACATCCATGTTCGCGCCACCACCGCGCAGGCTGCTCCAGGCGCCTGTATAGAAGCGGCGCCCGCTCCAGAATTGCACCGGAGTGGCGAGCAGCCATTGCAGCCAGCCCGGCAACATCGCGTGTATGCCGGCGAACATCAGCAACATTTCCACCAGCAGCGGCAGGGTAAGTAGCACCGCGATGATGAATTGTATTTTTTCCTTGCGATAAGTGGCCGCACGCTGCTGCTTTTCTGCGGCAAAATCGCGCATCCGATGCGCGTCGAAGCCCGCGCCCTGAACGGCTTTGATCAAGTCTGCAATATCCGTCTGCTGCGGGTCGTAGGCGATGTGCGCCTTCTCTGTTGCGATGTTTACCGTCGCCGCGACTTCCGGCAATTTGTTCAACACTTTTTCCAGGCGCGCCGAACATGACGCGCAATGCATGCCGGTGATTTGCAGATCGATGTGGGTTGGGTTAACCATGCGCGAATTATATGCCCATCTTGCCGGGAGGTGTCCGGGCGAAAAAAAGCCCGATAGGCAAAATGGTTATCGGGCTAATGGGAGAGGAGGAATAATGATTCTTGCTATTTCTTCATCGGGCAGGTGCTCACGCCGAAAATTGTATAGGCTGGACAATATCCTATGGCGCCGGTCAGCAAAGGTATTATGCCTATCCAGCCCCACATACCAACCGTGCCTGTCGCGGCCAGTGTGATCAACGCCAAGCCGGCAATCACGCGCAATACGCGGTCAATTGTTCCTTCGTTCAGTTTCATTTTGAACCCCTATGTATGAATCAGCGAGGTCTGCAGGTTAGATAAATCGCGTCTCGGTGTCTGTGATGAAGATCACAGAGAGTACAAGGAAAGATGTTCTAGGAAGAAGATCTGCCGGTGCAGTTCCCGGCAGCACTCTGTCAAAGCTCGGCAAACTTCCTGAGGGATGCCGTGTCGGTGACTTCGATTTGCTCGCGCCCCAGCTTCACCCATCCCTGTTCGGCAAAGCCTTTAAGCAAACGGCTGACGATTTCCCTTGCGCTGCCAAGTTCGTCGGCCAGGGCTTGATGGGTGGTGTGCAGCGGGTTGGATTTGCTGACGATCAGCCTGGCGAGGCGCTGGTCGAGCTTCTGGAAAGCTACCGCAGAAACCAGTTGCATCAGGTCAGTGAGCCGGTCGGAAAACAGCAGGAACACGTAATTGCGAAAAGCTTCGTGTTTGCCGAACAAGGTATGGAAAGAGGTGGCGGGCAGCAGCACCATTTCCAGGGCTTCCTCGCTGACGCCGCGTGCCTGATAGCGGGTATGGCCGAGCAGGCAGCTGCTGGTGAGTATGCAGCTTTCGCCCGGCAACACGCGATACAGCTGCAACTCGCGCCCGTTTGGCGCAGCCTTGATGACGCGGATGCTGCCGGATAGCAGCAACGGGAAACCCTGGCAGGGCTGGTTCTCATCGAATACCACCGTCCCCGCCGGGACATGCATCGTACTTGCAGATGCATGCAGGGATTCGCGCTCTGCAGCAGGCAACTCGCGCAGCATCGGATATTGCTGCAGCAGGCGGGATTGGGTGTCGTTATCAAGCATGGCAGTTCAACGCGGCTTCACCGGTGAAGTGACGTTGGATCATTCCGGCCGCATGTGCGGGAACAAAATTACATCGCGTATGCTGGCGCTGTCGGTGAGCAGCATCACCAGGCGGTCGATGCCGATTCCTTCGCCGGCGGTCGGTGGCAAGCCGTATTCCAGCGCACGCACATAATCGTTGTCCTTGAACATCGCTTCCTCGTCGCCGGCATCCTTCGCAGCGACTTGGGCATCAAAGCGCGCGGCCTGGTCTTCCGCATCGTTTAATTCGGAGAAGCCGTTGGCGATTTCGCGCCCGACGATGAATAGCTCGAAGCGCTCGGTAATCTCCGGGTTTATATCGCTGCTGCGCGCCAGCGGCGAGACCTCGATGGGGTAATTGACAATGAAGGTCGGCTCGAACAGGTGGGCCTCTGCAAGCTCCTCGAACAACGAGAGTTGCAGCCCGCCGACGCCGTCTTGCGGTTTATATTTAGCCTTCAGGTCTTGCAGTTCGTTGATCAGAAAGTCGCGGTCGTTCAGCTGCGCATCGGTGAATTGCGGATGGTATTTCTGGATTGACTGCACCATCGTCAGGCGGTGGAACGGCTTGCCCAGGTCCAGCTCTTTGCCCTGGTAGGTGATCAGCGTTGTGCCCAATACTTTCTGCGCCACTTCACGAAACAGGCTCTCGCTGAAATCCATCAGGTATTTGTAATCGCGATACGCCTCGTAGAATTCCAGCATGGTGAATTCCGGGTTGTGTCGCGTGGACAGCCCCTCGTTGCGGAAATTGCGGTTTACCTCGAATACCTTCTCGAAGCCGCCCACCACCAGGCGCTTCAGGTACAGTTCCGGTGCGATGCGCAGATACATTTTCATGTCCAGCGCGTTATGGTGCGTCTCGAACGGCTTGGCCGCCGCGCCGCCGGGGATCGGGTGCATCATCGGCGTTTCCACTTCCAGATAGCCGTTGCGGATGAAAAATTCGCGTATCGTCTGAATGATTCTGGTGCGCGTCATGAACACCTTGCGCGCTTCTTCGTTGGTGATCAGGTCGAGGTACCTCTGGCGGTATTTCTGCTCCTGATCGGAAAGGCCGTGGAACTTTTCCGGCAGCGGGCGCAATGCCTTGGTCAGCAGGCGTACCTGCGAAACACGCACGGAAAGCTCGCCGGTCTTGGTCTTGAACAGCACGCCCACAGCACCGAGGATGTCGCCGAGGTCGTGATGCTTGAATGCGTTATGCGCTTCTTCCCCAGTGTCGTTGTTGCTGATGAACAGCTGGATGCGTCCGCTCATGTCCTGTACCGTGGCAAAGCTGGCTTTGCCCATTACGCGCTTCAACATCATGCGCCCTGCCACAGCAGCATGAACCTGCGCGGCCTCCAGATCATCGTGGCTCATATCGCCGTAAGTGCTGTGCAGGTCTGCGGACAGGTTTTTGCGCTCGAAATCGTTCGGGTATGCCACGCCTTCTTTGCGCAACGCAGCAAGCTTTGCGCGGCGCTCGGCGATGATCTGGTTATGACTTTGGCCGTCACTTTGCGGCTTAACATCGGCTTCGCCGATATTTGCCTTCTCCGAAATTGCATTTTGGTCTTGGATTGGGGAGTTAGTTTTGTTCATTGCAAGTTCAATCGTTAAAGTAATGAATAATCATGTCCAGCCGGGCAGCATCTGTCAGAATGCGGCCCGAGGGGGCAAACCGCGAAATACTCAAGGATGATGCGGACGCAACATGCAAGGCCTCCACGGCGCGCAACGATACCGTTTCGACTTGGCGAATCAATTCGCGCGCCAAATCGAACGCCAGGCGGTTAATTCAGGCATACCGGAAAAATCTTTCCACCAACTGTACTGTGTGGCGAATTTATGCCCGTCCAGAAACCGGTAACGCACATTTGGTCTGTATGCGCGTTCGCGATGGCGCAATCCCATTCCAGCATGGCAAGTCCGTTCAATACCAGCTGCGCATCACCGGTTAGAAATGCTTCCACTTCGTTGGAATTGGATTCGGAAACATACCACTTGATCAGCGCGCTGGTTGTCCACTTGCAGCGCATTGTACACCAGCATCGCGGTCTCCCCTGATCAAAAACATTGCTGCCAGTTTCTGATAAGCGTTGGTGTCTCGCAACCGCTTGAGTGAGCGTGCCTTGGGCTTGGGTTTCATCGGCAGGATGCGCGCAACCGGCTCACATGGGCAAACAACCCACCCCCTTTATTGGCGGCAAACATGCGCTCTGGAGGGCTCAAACTTTAGCGGGCTACACGGATAGCAAGGGTTGTCATGAGGTTAATCTCCTGCGGCAAAACGTGGCACGAATTATCTTGCGCCTGTATTCTGCGAATACATATGAAACTGTGTATCGAATTGAGCTTCCCCCGAAAAATCGTCTTCCAAGGGTGACGTAAAATTAGTGATCCCATTGGAAAGGAAGATGATGAAAATA
>MGWZ01000086.1 GCA_001801175.1 Gallionellales bacterium RIFCSPLOWO2_02_FULL_57_47
GCTTCGATGATGGTCTTGCGGATTTCGCCTTCGTTGTTGGTGTTGCTGCTCATCGAGCCGTTGGCGAGCAGCAGCGCCATGCTGCCGTTGGGCGCAAGGTGGTAAATCATGTGTTGCAGCCACGCAAAATTGGCATTGCCTGCGGGCGGGATGCCGTATTTCCAGCGCGGGTCGTCGTCTTTCACGCCGGCGTTCCATTCCTTCATGTTGAAAGGCGGATTGGCCATGATGAAGTCGGCGCGCAAGTCGGGATGCTGGTCGCGGTTGTAAGTGCTGGCGGGCTCTTTGCCGAGATCGAAATCCATGCCGCGAATGGCGAGGTTCATGCACGCCAGTTTCCATGTAGTGGGATTGGATTCCTGCCCATAGACGGAGAGGTTGCCCAAGCGTCCGCCGTGCTCTTCGACGAATTTTTCCGATGACACGAAGAAGCCGCCGGAGCCGCAGCAGGGGTCGTACACGCGGCCTTTGTAGGGCTCCAACATTTCGACAATGGTGGTGACAATGCTCTTGGGCGTGTAGTACTGCCCGCCCTTTTTACCTTCGGCGATGGCGAACTGGCCGAGGAAATATTCGTAGACGTGGCCGAGGATGTCCTTGGCCTTGAGCGTGTGGTGCTTGAAGGGAACTTCGGCGATGAGGTCGATCAGGCCGGGAAGCGCGGTGTCGATCTGCTTGCGCGCGTAGTCTTTTTCCAGCACGCCCTTGAGTTTGGCGTTTTCCTTCTCGACGGCTTCGAGCGCATCGTCCAGCAGGCGGCCGATGCCGTTGAATTTATATTCGAAGATTTTGCCGTTCTTGACTTTCAGCACGGTGCCGTTGGCGACCTTGGCGTGATCCTTGATGAAGTCCCAGCGCGCCAGCGCGGGCACCCAGAACACATTCTTCTCAGTGTAGTAGTCGCGCGCTTCGAGTTCCTGTTCCATCAGGTCGGCGCCATCCGGGCCAAGGTAGTAGTCGTTCTTGGGATCGGCGAACGCGGCCTGCAATTCTTCGCGGCGTTCCTTGAATGCGTCCGATACATACTTGAGGAAGATCAGGCCGAGCACGACGTGCTTGTACACGGCGGCGTCGAGCATGGGCAGCAGCTTGTTGGCCGCTGTCCACAATTTCTTGTCGAGGTCGTTCAGGAACTGTTGTTCTTCTTGTTGCATTACGTCTCCCAACCAAACCCGCGTTAGCAACGGGTCAGCAGAATTATTATTCTTCGCGCCGTTTTCTTATAAGCGTCACCGCAGAAAAACCAATGCAATCCGCTAGTACTTTGTCATCTGTGCACCTAAACCAATACATCAGCGAATCCTAACAGATTTCAGCACATGGCTGGCTGCGATTGGCTCACAACTCCCCTCTTACTCCCGCGTGAGAGGGTAATAGATACGGCGGGCAAAGTGGCCTGCCCTACTCCTGCTAGAATGATTCATGTCTCGTTGATCCGGGCAGCCTGCAACACTAAGGAGCGAATGATGCTGAAAACCGACATCTGCAAGTTTGCCGTCTTTGCGTTGATATTTTTGTTGTCCGGTTGCGGCACCAACCCGGTGACGCACAAGCGGGAACTTCAACTGGTTTCCGAATCACAGGAGCTATCCATCGGGCAGGAGAACTATGCGCCGGCGCGCCAGCAGCAGGGCGGGGATTACATTATCGATGCGGAATTAACCGCCTATGTGCAGAGTGTTGGCAACAAGCTCGCGGCGGTTTCCGATCGGCAGTTGCCTTATGAGTTTGTGGTGCTGAATGATTCCGTGCCCAATGCATGGGCCTTGCCGGGCGGGAAGATCGCGTTTAATCGCGGCTTGCTTTACGAGCTGGATAGCGAAGCGGAACTTGCCGCTGTGCTGGCCCATGAGATCGTCCATGCGGCGGCACGGCACGGTGCGCAAAAGATGGAGACCGGCATGCTGCTGCAGGGTGCGGTGATGGCGGCAGGCGTTGCCGCCCAGGACAAGAGCTATGCAAACCTGATCGTGGGCGGTGCACAATTGAGCTCGCAGCTCATCGCCACCAGGTTTGGCCGCGACGAGGAATCGGAAGCGGATCTGTACGGCATGCGTTACATGAAGAAGGCGGGGTATGACCCCACCGCCGCGGTGACGCTGCAGGAGACATTTGTGCGCCTGAGCAAGGATCGCAAATCCAGTTTCATCGAGGGTTTGTTTGCCAGCCACCCGCCTTCTGATGCGCGCGTTGCCGCCAACAAAGCGACGCTCGCCGAGCTGGGTGCGGGTGGCGAATGGGGCAGAGAGATCTATGCGCAAAAGGTGGGCAAGCTGAAAGCCGCTCAGGCTGCCTATAAGGCGTATGACGACGGCGTGAAGGCACTGGCCAAGGGTGATGTCAGCCAGGCTGCCGGATTAGCCAGGCAGGCCGTCGCGGCCGAGCCGCGCGAGGCGCGCTTTCATGAGCTGCAGGGCGATATCGCGATGAAGCAAAACCACGGCGAAGAAGCACTGGGCTACTACCGGCAAGCCATCAAGTTGCAGCCGGATTATTTCCGGCCGCATGTGCAGATGGGCGTTGCACTGGCCAGCCTGGGGCGGCAGGCTGAAGCAGAACCTTATCTCAAGCGCAGCAACGAGCTGTTGCCCACTGCGACCAGCCATTATTTGCTGGGCCAGCTTGCAGAAGCCCGGGGTGATGTGGATACCGCTTTAGCGCATTACCGGACTGCCGCTGGTTCCAACTCCGATGTGGGCAAATCCTCCATGGCGCAATACGAGCGACTCGACCTGCCGCGCAATCCGGCCAAATATCTGCAGGCCGCGGCCCAGGCAGACATCACGGGGAATGTGTTTGCTGTCGTATACAACCCCACCGGCTCGGCCGTCGCCAATGTCTATGTGCGGGTGGTGCGCCTGGATGCGGCAACCGGGCAGCCCAGCGCACAGACCGGCTCCTTGCTGGTCGCATCGCACATCGACCCCAAACAACGCGGCCAGCTCCATCTGGCGGGCGTGCGCGTATTAACAACGGCCGACCTGAAACTCTATCGGGTGATCATTGAAAGGGCTGAACTGGCCAGGTAACGGGGATTGGTGACACTCCGGCAACACCTGCTGCCAAGAATGGTTTCTCATTGTGGTTTTCTGAAAAAGCATCCTCCAATTTCGGTTAAACTTTCGCAGTTGGTCATTCAGGGTTTTTCGGAATATGGACGTGGCAAGTTTGCTTTTACTGCTGTTGTTGGCCGCGCTGGGATGGTTCTGGTTCGACAGTCTGAGCGCGCTTGAGGTCGCCCGGGCTGCGGGCAAAAGGGTCTGCAACGATGCGAATGTACAGTTTCTCGACGACACGGTCGCCAGCACCGGGGTGGCGCTGGTGCGCGACAAGTCCGGGCGCAGGCTGTTGCGCCGCACCTATCGTTTCGAATTCAGCGAGACCGGCAACTCGCGGCTGGAAGGCCGTCTGGTCGTGCTCGGCAAAAGGGTCGAGTCGGTAACGCTGGAGCCTTATCAGATATTGTCTTGTGCAGATACAGGGGGCGGTCTCCAGCAGCTACCCTCTGCCTGCTCCTCTCAGGACGCGCCTTGCCCGATATGCGGAACGGATTCCATTTCAAAAGAAACACGGTCGTAGGTCGGGCTGTACCCGACGGCCTGAGCTGGCGGGTGGGACCCAGCCTACCTTGGGGATCGCTGGATATGCTTTGCCCAATATGCGGAGCTGATTCCGTTTCAAAAGAAACAAAGTCGTAGGTCGGGCTTTGCCCGGCAGCTTGGGCTGGCGGGTGGCTCCCTGCCTTGGAGCGAAAGGATCAGTGCATTGTCACTTTACAGCTACCTGTCGCGCTGAATGGTGGCGAATTCAGGCAGAATGCGGCATGCAATGGCCTCGCTCGTTGCAAGTGCGCTCAGGCTGAATCTGTGCGATGATTTAGTCCGATGTTGAAAACACTTTTACCGACACTGGCGGTGTTTATGGTGAGTTTTGCAGCGGCTGCGGAAGGAAGGGCGGTGCCGGCGGCGCAGGGCGTGAGCCTGCCTCTGCCGCCGACTGCGGGCTCGATGAGTCTGGAAGAGGCGTTGGCGCATCGCCGCTCGGCGTGTGAATTTGCGTTGGGTGCGCTGACGCTGGACGAAATCTCGCGGCTGGTGTGGGCGGCGCAGGGCTTTACCGCACCGGAGGGGCGCACGGCGCCTTCTCCGGGCGCGACTTACCCGCTGGAGGTTTATGTGGTGGCGGGCAATGTCGGGGATCTGGCCGCCGGTGTCTATTGCTACCGTCCGGTCCCGCACCGTCTGGAGCTGGTGACCGATGGCGATATTCGCGTGCCGCTGGCCGATGCCGCCGTGGGCCAGACATGGATAAGCCGGGCGGCGATGGTGGTGGTAATTGCCGCCGTGTTCGAGCGCACGACTGCGCACTATGGCAAGCGCGGCGAGCGCTATGTGTACGTGGAAGCCGGACACGCTGCGCAGAATCTGCTGTTGCAGGCGACAGCCTTGGGGCTGGGGGCGAGGCCGGTGGGTGCCTTCAACGAGCTGGGGATTTCGCATCTGTTGCGTCTGCCGGGTGGGGAGGTGCCTTTGTATCTTGTTCCTGTGGGCAGGGTTCCGCGTTTCTGATTCCGTTTCAAAGGCAGAACAATTGTGGGGTGGGCGGTGCCCGGCGTTGATGTTGGCGGCGGGTGTGACCCGCCCTGCGTGCTGGTGGCGGGTGTGACCCGCCCTGCGTGCTGGCGGCGGGTGTGACCCGCCCTACGAAAACCTGGCGCTGCGCTACTCGTAGCGCAGGAAATCCTCAGCCAGCGCATCGGCGCCGAAACGGTCGATCAGGTTGTCGAGTTCGGGCACCACCACGTCGGCTTCATCATCCTCCAAAGCGCCCTCGCCTACCATGCTGCCGAGCAGGCCGTTGCCTAACGATTCCTTGATCGTTGCCAGCGTCGGCGGATTGTCGCGGCTCTCGTCGCTGACGACTTCTTCGATCACCCGCGAGAGTTGTTCGCTGGCGAAGGCGTAGACGAAGTCCATTGCTGCCGCCGATTCTCCGAACTGTTCGATCAGTTCGCCCAGTTCGTCGACGAGCGATTCGACGGTGTCGAAGTGGTGCAGATGTTCTGCTTCATCGATTTCGGCAGGATAATCATCCTCGATGAATGAGCGAACCGTGGCGAGCGTTACCGGCTCGTCGCTTTCCAGCCGGTTGATGATGGTTTCGATGAGGCCGGAAAGTTCCGGGCTGACGCGGCTGGCGATGTCTATCGGATTACGGATCATGATTTACCCTCCTGTTGATTGTTACTGAGGCATGGTGAGGTTCGAACAAACCGGATCAGCGTGCTCTCGGGCAGTTGCGCCCTTCTGCTGGTTCAGGACATGCTTTTTCAAAACTGGCCAAAATGATATTTCCTGCGGGTCTCGGGCAGCTCTTACGCTTGGATTCTGGCTCGTTTGACGTTGCAGCGCAACACTATTTTTTGGTGCCGGGCGGCCTCGAATGTGCGTTGTGAAGATGTTGGGGGGCCGTTCCGGACTGCAAATTTTTGGCAGTTGATTGCCAAATTTCGGCAGCATTCCGTTCGTGCAACCGACGAGCGGACTGGATTGCCGCTCGTCAGGAATGACGGGTTTATCGTTCAGGTTTTGAGCGGATGCAAAATTCACAATTTTTTCGCAATGTTAGATCACCAGATTACAGGTCTCGAACTGAACCATTGCCGCTCGTCCGGCGATTTGTTGTTCCGGCATGGTTACTGCAACTCTTTAGGCGGGCGGCCGTTTCGCGTCGCCCTCAATAGCTAAAGGAGTAACGATCATGAAACATACCATAACCTCTTTGACATTGATTGCCGCAGCTTTGCTGCCAGCCTCTGCCTATGCCGGCGCAGAAACAATGTCTGGCAAACGCGGCTCGCATTGCCTCACCGATATCAAGACGGTAATGATTGTCGATATGAACAAGCAAGCCGACGCGATGGAAGAGGCAGTCAATGCCATGGTGAGGAGCACAGACGATCCGGTATTGGCCAGCTATTACCGTGATCTGTACCGTGCACCGGCTTCATTCAAGACCGTGCAGTTCGTCAGGACGCCCGATCCGATTGTAGATGCGATCGCCATCGCGTTATACGGCTCCGCCCAGCCGGGCTCACGGCTGGTCTGCTAAAACGTTCTTGTTTTTGAACTCAGCCCCTGGACTCCGGTTCAGGGGCTTTTTCTTTGCGATGTCGTAATCGCCGGGAAAAGCCTGATCAGCCACTGCCATGCTTTGCGCTGCATTGATGCAATGGTGCAGACCAAGATAGCATCGCCCATTGCCTGTGTGCGCGGCTACAATGGCAACATGAAGATTTTTTTGCCGATCATCGCTTTGCTGCTTGCCTCATCTCCCGTATCGTCGAGTGCCGAAGACGGTACATCGCTCTCCCTCGCCTTCCAGCGCGAAGTGATCCGCCGGCTCGATGTTCCGCAACAAGCCCAGGCGCACTATGCACAGTTGCTGAAAGCCGCATTGGCAAGCGCGGGGATTCCGGCCATGAAATCCCAGTATGTGCTGATGGCGGATCGCAATCCAAACGTGCAGGCAATTTTTGTGTATTGGCTGGACGCACGGGCATCGCCGGGGCGTTCGCACTTTATCGGCGCCTCGCCCGCATCAACCGGCAAACCGAACAAGTACAACCATTTCATTACTCCGCTGGGCGTGTTTGCGCACACACTGGACAACAAGGATTTTCGCGCCGAAGGCACGCTCAACGGCTTTGGTATCCGCGGCATGGGGCGCAAGGGGATGCGTGCCTACGATTTTGGCTGGACGCTGGGAGAGCGCGGATGGGGCCGCAGCGGGCTGAGCCAGATGCGTTTGCTGATGCATACGACCGACCCCGATTATCTCGAACACCTCCTGGGAAAAGCCATGTCGAAGGGGTGCATCCGCATACCCGCGACGCTGAATACCTTCATCGACCGTTACGGACTGCTGGATGGCGATTATGAGCAGGCGCTGGCAAGCGGGAAAAAATTCTGGGTGATACGCCCGGATCGAACTCCCACGCCGTGGTCCGGCCGCTATCTGGTGATCGTCGATTCAGGCAGCATACAACGTCCCGCATGGTCGCCCGAACCCGCCGGGATCACTCCCCCCGGCATTGCCAATTAGCAAGGGCGCAATAGCGCAGCGTATTACGCCGCATGTGTTAAGCGATTCATCCGGCGCAATGCCCGTTGCCGTTCGACAAGCTCAGGACAGGGTTATTGCGCTCTGCTTGGGCTGTCAAAGCCCGCGCATGAACTGCGGCCGCAGCGGGCGCACTCCTTCGATGGCTTCACGTAATTGGAGCAGCAATTTTTCTTTGTCTCTGGGCAGATTGCCCGCCAGCGCCAGGGCATTGGAGGCGTGGTTGGAGCGAAACACGAGGGGCTGCGGCGGGTTGAGGCCGCTGATCAGTCTTTCCTGTTCCCTGAGAATCGCAAGGTCATCCTGGGCTTCGAAAGGTTCGCCGAATTTCCTGTGAAACTCCGCAGCGATGCTTGCATCCAGATAAAGCTGGAGCGTGGAGAGATAAGTGACCGGGGCGCTGTTGAGCAGCGCGATGGTGCCGTCTATATGTTCTTCGCTGTATGTTCTGCCGCCCAGGCTAAGGATCACGGTTGCCGACACCTTCATGCCGCTCGCGTGCGCCTTGGTCAGCACCTCGATCATGCGGCGTTGCGTTGCGCCTTTGGTAATTTTCTTGAGGATTATTTCCGAGCCTGATTCCAGGCCAAAGTAGAGCAGGTTAAGTTTATTCTGCTTCAACAGCACCAGCTCTTCCGCACTCTTGCGTTGAATATTTCCGGGCGTGGCATAGCAGGAAACGCGTGCCAGTCCAGGCAGTGCATGGGCCAGTTCGCGCAGGATCGCCAGCAGGTGTTCGGAGGGCAGCGCCAGCGCATCGCCATCGGCGAGAAATACGCGGTTTGCATCCGGCCATTGCGCGGCGGCCCGGTGAATATCGGCAAAAACCGCTTCGAGTGAACGCTCGGTATATTGCTTGCTGCGATACATCGCGCAGAAGCTGCACCGGTTGAAGCTGCAGCCCAGCGTAGCCTGGATGATCAGGTTGTCGGCTTCGGAAGGGGGACGGTACAACGGCATGTGATACATCAGGGCACCTCTAAAAATCCAGATTTCATCCCAACTGCAGCGTTGCGGAAAAAATTTCTTGCTTACATATAAAACATATGCGGAGCGGCGAAATTTTTTCCACGCCTTGCATTTGGGCGAACTTTGGATTTTTAGAAGCGCCCATCAGGTTCATTCTGTTCACTTCCCTGTGATCATGCCTACTTGCAGCACGGGTCAGTCGATCATGGATTCCGCGGGGTGGTACTCCAGCCCGAATGCCTCGGCAACCTTCCGGTGCGTTATTTTTCCGCCGATGATATTGAGTCCGTTGAGCAGTGTCGGGGATTCCCTGAGCGCCTGCCGGTATCCCTTGTCCGCCAGTTTCAGCACATAGGGCAGGGTTGCGTTGGTCAGCGCCAGCGTCGAGGTGACCGGCACGCCGCCGGGCATGTTGGCCACGCCGTAGTGAATGATACCCTCGACGATGAACGTCGGATTTTCGTGCGTGGTCGGATGCATCGTCTCGACGCAGCCGCCCTGGTCGATGGAAACATCCACGATCACCGCGCCCTTGCGCATCGTCCTGAGGTCTTCGCGGCGGATCAATCTGGGCGCGACGGCGCCGTGTATCAGCACCGCGCAAATGATCAGGTCTGCATTGGTAATCTGCTCCAGCAGGTTGTGCCGGTTCGAAAATACCAGCTGCACGTTGGCGGGCATGACATCGCTCAGATAGCGCAGTTTTTCCAGCGAGACGTCGAGGAGGATTACATTGGCGCCCAGCCCGGCTGCCATTTTCGCCGCGTTGACGCCGACCACACCGCCGCCGAGGATCACCACCCTGGCGGGCGGCACGCCCGGCACGCCGCCGAGCAATATGCCGCGCCCGCCGTACAGTTTCTCCAGATATTTGGCGCCTTCCTGCACCGCCATGCGCCCCGCCACCTCCGACATCGGCGTCAGCAGCGGCAGTTCGCGCGAAGGCAGCTCGACCGTCTCGTAGGCGATGCACACCGCGCCCGACACCATGTGCGCGCGGGTCAATGATTCGCTGGCGGCGAAATGGAAGTAGGTGAAAATGACCTGGCCGGGCCTGATGCGCTTCCATTCCGGCTCGATCGGCTCCTTCACTTTCACGACCAGGCCGGCTGCCGCCCAGACCGCATCGGCATCCTTTGCGATCTGCGCGCCTGCCGCCAGGTATTGCGCGTCGCTGAACCCGCTGTCCAGTCCCGCGCCAGTTTCCACGATGACCGTGTGCCCCGCCGATGCCAGCGCCTCCGCCCCCGCCGGAACCAGCGAGACGCGGTTTTCGTTGGTTTTTATTTCCTTCGGAATGCCTATTTTCATTTCAATTCATTCACTCGCTGGCCAATCGTTAAAAGGGAAGGGTATGTCTTCGGTGGCAAAACTCAGGAAATTTACGATCTGCTGGAAGTAGCGTGCCAGGCTGCGGCCAAATGAAGCCAGGCGCGCATTGGGTTGGTCGTTCATCAGCATTATCAGAAATTGAACAAGAGCAATAATAAACAACACTGTGCCAGCCGCGTGCAGCACCAGGGCCATCAACAGCATGAACAATCCGCGTACCCAGATGTTGCGCTTGCTTATCGGTGTTTCAGAATTTTCATTCATGGCTGGTTCTCCTTTAACTGATTCAGTGAGTTTAGCGACTCCATTCCCTCCCCCTTGCAGGGGGAGGGCTAGGGTGGGGGTAGAACTTCAAGGGTACATGCAGCCGACAGTTTGTACCCCCATCCCCGTCTTCCCCCTGAGAGGGGGAAGGAGTAAGAACCCAAGGCCTTCAGGCACCTTCGCGGCGATCGCCTACTTGCCTTCGTCTTTATCGTTGCTACCACGGTGCGAGCCGGTCTTCTTCGCAAAACTGCGCCGCAGTTCGGCCAGGTGCTTGAGCCGTTGCGCCACGAGTTGGTTGAGGCTGCCTTCGGGCAGCTTGCCATGCTCGTCGGGTGCGCCGACGGGAATGCCGGTCAGCAGTTCGAGCGCTTCGTCCACCGTGTCCACCGCGTAAATATTGAAGCGCCCCGCCTTCGCCGCTTCCACCACGTCGCGGCGCAGCATCAGGTGCGTCACGTTGGACGCAGGGATCAGCACTCCCTGGTTTCCGGTCAGGCCGCGCTTGCTGCAAATATCGAAATAGCCCTCGATCTTTTCGTTCACTGCGCCGACCGCCTGCACCCGGCCAAACTGGTCAACCGAACCGGTCACTGCCAGCGACTGGCGGATCGGGGTGTTCGCCAGCGAGGACAGCAGCGCGCACAACTCCGCCACCGAGGCGCTGTCCCCTTCCACATGTCCGTAGGTCTGCTCGAATACCAGGCTGGCAGACAACGAGAGCGGCTGTTCGGGGGCATAGCGCGCAGCCAGGAACGACGACAGGATCAGCACACCCTTGGAGTGGATTGCCCCGCCCAGCTTGACCTCGCGCTGGATGTCGACCAGGTCGCCTTCGCCCAGGCGGGTATTGGCGGTGATGCGCGAGGGCTGGGCAAAGGCGAAATCGCCGAGCTGGAATACGGAAAGGGCATTCACCTGCCCGACTTTTTCGCCTTCGGTGTCGATGTGCAAAATGCCGCGCAGGATCGCCTCATGGGAACGCTCGCGCAGGCGGTCGGCGCGCCTGATCTGCGCCTCGATCGCGCGCTCCACGTCGGCATTGGCCACGGCTTCCCGTTTGTCCTGCTCCGCCCAGTAGTCCGCTTCGCGCACCAGATCGGCCAGGCTCTCCACGTGCGTGGACAACTTCTGCGCATCTTCGGCGCGGCGCGCGCAGTGTTCGATCACCCGCGCCACTGCGCTGCGGTCAAACGGCCGCAGCTTTTCCCTGCGCGCCAGCGTGCCGATCAGCCGCGCATACAGCAGGTCGTTATCCGGGCTGCGCTCCACTTCGTCCTCGAAATCCGCCGCGATCTTGAACAGTTCGCGGAATTCCGGATCGTATTCGGCAAGCAGGTAATAGAGCAGGCGGTTGCCGAGCAGCACAACCTTGGTATCGAGCGGGATCGGCTCGGGCTCCAGCGACACGGTGCTGACCAGGCTGTACATCTGGCCTAGCGATTCGATGCGGATCTCGCGCGTGGAGAGCGCGCGTTTCAATCCCTCCCACGCAAACGGCTGGGAGAGCAGCTTCAATGCGTCCAGCATCAGATAGCCGCCGTTGGCCATATGCAGCGCGCCCGGCTTGATCAGCAGGAAGTTGGTGATCAGCGCGCCGAACTGGGAAATATGCTCGACCCGGCCCATCAGGTTCTGGTAGGTGGGATGCTCCTCGAATATCACCGGCGCAACATCGCCTTCGCCGCGCCCCACCAGCAGGTTGACGCGAAAGCGGCTGAAATCGGATTGATCGGAGGAGAGGCTTGCCAGTTCTGTGGCTCCCTGCTTCTGGCTGCGGAATTCGTCTATGCTCTCGATGACGTTCTTCTGCACCTCGTTCAGGTAGCCGCACACCAGCGGGTAATTCGCATAGTCGCTGCGCAGCGTGTCGATCAGGTGGCCGACGGCGAACAGCACCGCCTCCTCGTTCAGCTTGCGCACGCGCTCCATGCGTTCGCGCCGCCACTGGCGCGCCTGAAGGATGACCTTCTCCAGCTGCTCCTGCAGCGTGTTGGTGGCTTTCTCGATGCGCTCGCGCTCTTCATCCGGCAGTTTTTCATAATCCTCCGGACTCATCACCTCGCCTTCCCTGGCCGGCGCAAAAGAAAAACCGTTCGGCGTGCGCAGCAGCACGATGCCATGTTTGCCGGCCTCCTCGCCCACATCGGCGAATGCGCCCGTCTGGCGTTCGCTGTACTCCTCGTCGATCTTGTTCAGGCGATGGCGGTAGTCCTCACCCTCGAAAACGGCGGGTATCGCGGCCTGCAATTCTGATACCAGATGCTGCATGTCGGCATGCAGGCGTTTGCCCAGGCCTGCCGGCAACCGGATCACGTGCGGTTTGTGCGGCTGGGTGAAATTGTGGACGTAGCACCAGTCGGCAGGCCTGGCCTCGGTCGCCACACGCTGGTCGAGCAACTGGCGGATCAGCGTGTGCTTGCCGCTGCCGCTCGGCCCCATGACGTAGAGGTTGTAGCCCGCGTGGCGCATGCCGATGCCGAAATGCGCCGCATCTATCGCGCGCATCTGGCCGATGCCCTCGGTCAGGTCTTCAAGTTCGGCAGTAGTCGCAAAAGCGAGCCGTTCAACATCACATGGCCGATACAGTTTGTCCGGGGTAAGTGGAGCAATTGGGGAAAGCGGAGAAATAGGACTCATATTTTGATTTTACTCTTCCTGGTCAAAATGAAATATTGCGGTCAACCTGCGCCGCAAGCTCGTGCAGAGCGCGGGCAATTTCCACCCGATAATTATAAGGCTCCTGGAGCTGGCGCAGCGGCTCCGGCAACCGCGCCAGACAGGTTGCCGCGTGGCTGCGGATATCCGCAAGCGTCGCAGTAGCGTGGCGTTGACCTGCGCGCATCACCGGCACCAGCAAAGGCTCGCCCGGCTGCGCATCTCCTTCAAGTGTGACGACATCCGCTGTCATGCGTCCGTCTGCGTCATGGCTGCGGTACACCTGCTTGCGCCCCGGCCAGGTCTGTTTGCCCTCGGAACGCTTGCGCCGCGCCTTGCCGGCATATTCCTGCAGCTTGTAGGCGCAGTCGAGATAGGGCACGTCGCTCGACGTATCCATGCGCGTGCCGATACCGAAGCCGTCCACCGGCGCGCCTGAGGCCAGCATGTCGCGCAACAGGTATTCGTCGAGGTCGCCGCTGGCGAAGATCGTGGCGTGCTGCAATCCGCCTGCGTCGAGAATGCGCCGCACCTGTCGGGCGTGATCGGCGAGATTGCCGGAATCGATGCGCACGCCCTTGATGCGGATGCCGCTGCGTTCCAGTTGCGGCGCGAGCGCGACCACCTTGCGCGCCCCCTCTTCGGTGTCGTAGGTGTCGATCAGCAGCACCACGTTGTCCGGCTGTGCATGAGCGAAATGCTCGAAGGCCAGCATCTCGCCATCGTGTGCCTGAACGAAGGAATGCGCCATCGTGCCGAACAATGGAATGCCGAGCTGCATGCCCGCCTGCACCGTCGCTGTGCCGGTGAAACCGGCGAGGTAGCTGGCGCGCGCCGCCAGCAGCCCGGCTTCCGCGCCGTGGGCGCGGCGCAAGCCGAAATCCACCAGCAGCTTGTCCGGCGCCACCAGCACCATACGCGCCGCCTTGGAGGCGATCAGCGTCTGGAAATGCAGCAGGTTGATGAGCCGCGTCTCCACCAGCTGCGCCTGCGCGATCGGCGCGGTCACGCGCAGGATAGGTTCGTTCGGAAAGAACACCGTGCCTTCCGGCATCGCGTGCACATCGCCGGTGAAGCGCAGCGTTTCGAGTTGCGCCAGAAATCCGTTGTTGAAGCGGCCGGTGGACGCCAGCCATGCGAGTTCATCCGGCGAGAAGCGCAAGCCCTCCAGAAATTGCAATGATTGTTCCAGCCCCGCCGCCATCAGGAAGCCGCGACCGGAGCGCAGCTTGCGCACGAAGAACTCGAACACGGCGACATCCTCCATGCCGGAGTCGTGATAGCCCTGCAGCATCGTCAGCTGGTAGAGATCGGTCAGCAGCGCGCTGCCCGCGAGGTTCCCCGCAGGGTTCAATGGCGGGTTCATACGCCAATCCTTTCAATAGTGATGCGTTGCGCGCCGAGGCGCGCCATTTCCTGTTCGGCGCGCTGCCCCTTGCCGGGCAGGACATCCACCGCGCGGATCGCGTCGGCCAGCAGAAACACTTCGTAGCCGAGTCTCAGCGCATCGCGCACGGTGTTGAGCACGCAGTAGTCGGTGGCGAGACCGCCGATGAAAAGGCGTCGGATTTTGGCCTCGCGCAATTGCTGATCCAGATTCGTGCCCTGGAAGCCGGAATAGGCATCCAGTTCCGCCGTGGTTGCCTTGGAGATGATCACCGCGGAAGACGGCAGTTGCAGCGCTGCCGCGAACTCCGCGCCGCGAGTTCCCGCCACGCAGTGCGGTGGCCAGATGCCACCCTGCGCGCGAAAGGAGCAATGCCGCTCGGGATGCCAGTCGCGCGTCGCGTATATCGGCAGGTTTTGTGCTGTAAATGCGCGCAGATAGCGGTTAAGCACCGGTACCACCTCGTCGCCACGCGGCACCGCCAGGCTGCCGCCGGGCAGGAAATCGTTCTGCACGTCGACGATCAGCAGCGCGTCGCCGGGTTTGGGTTGCAAGTCATTGCGATTCGAAGTATTCATTTGCACCTCGTCATGTAAATGCAACTGGCGTAGGGCGGGTCACACCCGCCGTGGTTGCCCGGCATCCGGTGGGTTACGGCGGGCTGGCTTTGCATAGCCATTCGGCTAAGCCTGCAAAAAACGCAGGCAAGCTGCTGGTTAACCCGCCCTACGTGCTGATACCACAACCAATCGGAGTAACAAGCTTCTCGTAGGGTGCGTTTCACGCACCATGGTGCGTGAAACGCACCCTACCCTTTAATACAGATCAGCGGCACCACGCGCGCCACCTTGCGCGCCAGGCCGGCATTGTCGGCTGCGTCGACTACTGCGCTGACATCCTTGTACGCGCCCGGCGCTTCTTCTGCAACCCCGCGCATCGAGGGGCTGCGTATCAGGATGCCGTGCCCGGCGAGATCGTCGACGATGTGCCGTCCGTTCCAGTTGCGCAGCGCCTGATGGCGGCTCATCGCGCGCCCCGCGCCGTGGCAGGCGGAGCCGAAGGCATGCTGCATGCCCTGCTCCGTCCCGGCCAGAATATAGGAGGACGTTCCCATGCTGCCGCCGATCAGCACCGGCTGACCAGAATTGCGCAACTCGTGAGGCAGATCGGGATGCCCCGGCCCGAAGGCGCGTGTAGCGCCCTTGCGATGCACGTAGAGTTTTTTTGTCCGTCCGTCCACCTTGTGTTCCTCCACCTTGCAGGTGTTGTGCGACACGTCGTACAGCAGCGGCAAACGCGCCTGCGGCAGCACCTGTGAAAATACCTGGCGCGTGAGGTGGGTGAGTATCTGGCGGTTGGCCAGTGCGCAATTGATCGCCGCGCGCATCGCGCCGAGATATTCCTGCCCCAGCGGCGAAGCGATCGGCGCGCAGGCCAGTTCGCGATCGGGCAGTGCTATGCCATAACCGGGAGCGGCCAGCACCATGCGCTTGAGGAATTCGGTGCCGATCTGGTGGCCGAGTCCGCGCGAACCGCAATGGATGCTGACGACGATATCGCCCGGCTTCACGCCGAACGCTGCGGCGATCTCCGGCGCATACACGTCGGTCACCTGCTGGATCTCAAGATAGTGGTTGCCGGACCCGAGCGTGCCCATCTCGTCGCGCTGGCGCTTCTTGGCCTGCTCGGAAACCTGTCCCGGATCGGCGCCCTTCATGCAGCCGCCCTCTTCGATGCGCTCCAGGTCGGCCGCCGTGCCGAAGCCGCGCTCCACCGCCCAGTGCGCGCCGCCGCGCAGCATCCTGTCCATCTCCGCGGCATCCAGCCGGATTGTCCCGGTGCTGCCCATGCCGGCGGGGATGGTGTGATACAGCGCATCCGCGAGCCGCATCTTCACCCTGTCAATGTCTTCGACATGCAGGCCGGTCAGCAGCGTGCGCACGCCGCAGGAAATGTCGAAACCCACGCCGCCCGCCGACACCACGCCGCCCGCGTCGGCATCGAACGCCGCCACGCCGCCGATCGGAAAGCCGTAGCCCCAGTGGGCGTCCGGCATCGCCCAGGAGGCGTTGACGATGCCCGGCAGCATCGCGACATTGGTGACCTGCTCATACACCTTGGCATCCATCTCGCGCAGCAGCGTCTCGCTGGCGAAGATCACGCCGGGCACATGCATTTTTCCGAACGGCTTGATGTGCCATTCGAATTCGGATTTGCGTTCAAACAGGGTGAGGTCCATGGCAAATCCTTTGTTTATGTTATTGAACGCTTGCGAGTTGGTTGAGAGAGAGTTTACCCCCATCCCACCCTTCCCCCTGCAAGGGGGAAGGAGTTGATTCCCTCCCCCTTGCAGGGGGAGGGTTAGGGTGGGGGTAGACGCCAAGGTATATATCCCCATCATTGATTTTCGCAATTTTCAACTGCTAAACATCCACGACGCATTGGGCGAGCCAGCCGCCATCTGGTTGTTGCGCAACCTTCAGCGCCGTGTAGGTCGCGCCTTTCACTTCGACGGCAGGGTGATGGCGTGCCACGTCCAGCGCTTCTCCCCACGCCTGCGCGGTGAGTCGGTTGCCTTCCAGATGCACTTCGAAACGGCTGAACAACATGTTGCGCGTCACCATCTCATAAATCAAACTGTTCAGCCAATCCACCAGCAGCAATTCGGCATCGGGCGCCTCGCAGGAAAGCCGGATCATCTCCTCGGGTGCCACATCCGCCAGGTCGGTGATCACCGCCGTCAGCGCCAGCGCAGCCTGTTCATATGCTTGCTCAAGCGTCGCGCCCAGCCCGCGCACGCCGATATCGGCTTGATGAGGGAAGTGCTCCCAATGTGCAGTGACGGTCATATCGCATCCAAAAATTTATTAACCGTAGGGTGGGCAGGCTTTTCTGCCCACCAATCCGCGTGGGCAGAAAAGCCTGCCCACCCTACTTTTGCGTTTGCATTTCTCCGCGCCTCCGCGTGAAAGTTTTTTGGTTCCGGCTTGTCCGGCTCAGGTTCATTGGTTCTCAGATCACCTTGCCGCCAAATGCCGCCGCCACTTCGGCACGCAGCATTGCGGCTTCCCCGCCCGTATAGCGCGGCGAGAAATGCAGCGGGATGACGCAACCGGCATTCGCGGCGCGGGCGATTTCGCCTGACTGGCGCGCGGTCAGGTGGAATTTGCGCTGCCCGTGTTCGGCGTCGCGTTCCATGAAGGCAGCCTCGATATATAGCAGGTCGGCATTGCGCGCCAACTCGACGATACGCGCCGCGTTGTCCTCGCGCCAGGCGACATCGGTGACATAGACGATTTTCTGGCCGGGCACGATGCGCAGGGCGGGCTTGAGTTCGGCCAGCGTCAACTTCCTTTCCTGCACCGCACCGTCCTCGCGCCAGGCCACGCGTATCTGCCATTGTTCCGGTTCGTTGCGCAACACCGCCTGCTTCAGGTCGCGCAGCCATGCTCCCACCGGCAGGCCGAGTTCCTGCAGGCGGTTTTTCCACACATTGACGTGCGCCTGTTCCTGCAGGGCATAAGCCAGACTGGGAATCCCGCCGTGATCGAGCAACGCGCAGCGCACCTGCATGGCCGGCTCGTTCAGCAAAATATTCTCAGTGAAGGCCATGCTTTTCTCGTCCTCCCGGTGGAATTCGCTGTGGCAGCAGAAACTGGCGCAACGCCCTGCCCCTTTGCCATCCACCTCGGTGACGCGCAGCGTAAAGTCGGCTGCATAGTTGCGCACCAGATTCCAGGTGTAGGCGCGCAGCTTGTGTTCCACCTGCCCCAGAAACCCGGGCGGGCCGAACAGGTGCAAATCCTTTTCCCGTCCCAGCAGAATGCGCAGCAGCCAGTCGAAGCCGATGAAATGGTCCATGTGGGCATGGGTGACAAACACATGGCTGATGCGCAACAGTTTGCGCGGTGACAGCGCCCGGATGTCGCCCAGATCAAACAGCAACGCGCGCCGTTCGAACATGCAGTCGACATACAGCACGGGATCTCCCGCAGAACCGTTTACCAGATTTGGATGGAATGTCGGGCGCATCTCGGCTCTCTCCCCGTTCGGGAAGCAACCGTTATGAAACTGCCCCCAGCAGGGCAATCACTTCCTCATCGCTCACCTGCGGGAAAGACTGGTAGAACTGCCCCACCGCATAAAACATCGCCGGCGCGCTCAGGCACACCACTTCATCGGCGTAGGGTTCCACCTTGGCAAGCGTATCCGGCGGAGCCACCGGCACCGCGCAGATCAGTTTTTTCGGGGACTTGGCGCGCAGCGCATGCAATGCGGCGATCATCGTGGAGCCGGTGGCCAGGCCATCATCCACGACGATGACGACACGCCCTGCCGGGTCCAGCGGCGGGCGCACCGGGGTATAGCTGGCGCGCCGCTCGCGCATCACCCTGAGTTGGGTTTCCTTCTCGGCTTCGATGTATTCCGTGCTGCCCGCCACCCGCCCGGCATAGTCGCCGAGATAGGTCCAGCCGGTCTCGTCCACCGAACCGATGGCAAATTCCGGGTTGCCCGGCGCGCGCAGCTTGCGCACCAGCACCACGTCCACTTCACCGTCCAGCGCCTCGGCGATGATTTTGGCCATCGGCACCGCACCGCGCGGAATCGCCAGCACCAGCGGATGCTGGCCGCGATATTGCGCCAGCACTACCGCCAGCCTGGTTGCAGCATCTGTGCGATCACGAAACATCATGTTGATCCCTCCTCATGTTATCCGGCAACCCGATGGCGATGCAGAGCTGACCCGGCATGCAATTGCTGACGGGTACGCTCCACTGCCGTGAAGCATACGCCAAAGACATAAATTCCACTACAGTCAGATGGCTATGCAGAGCCTGCCCGACCTGCAATTACCGTAGCAACGCCGCCTCAAACTGCTCTATCGGCACCGGCTTGCCGAACAGATAACCCTGGAAGGCATGGCAGCCGTGTTTATCCAGAAAGTCCCGCTGCTCCTCGGTTTCCACCCCTTCGGCAATCACGTTCAACCCCAGCGCATGGGTCATCGCGATGATGGTCTGAACGATGGCGGCGTCATTGGGGTCGCTGCTGATGTCGTTCACAAAGGAGCGGTCGATCTTGATTTGATCCAGTGGCAGGCGTTTCAGATAT
>MGWZ01000087.1:0-18484 GCA_001801175.1 Gallionellales bacterium RIFCSPLOWO2_02_FULL_57_47
ATCGGGCGATAGCCAATCTTGAAATCGCCCGATAAATCGGGCTCCTACACATGAATATCAATTTTTTGTAGCTTTAATTTCTGACTGCTGAGTAATTATGGCTTTGGAGTAACCTGCTTGGCAGGTAAGCCAACGCCGCTGCAAGCTGTGTTGCAGCATGTTGTTAGTGAAGGTTTGCGTGCGTTTGGAATGTCAAAAAATCCTGGCGGAATGACTCGATGCACGGAGGTGACAAATGCGTGACACATCCGTTGAGATTTCGACTATCCGGAAAGCAGAATTCACAGGCTTAAAACAGGTTAGCTATTAACCCAGCCTATCCATTAGCGCGAAAACGACGTTGCAGGAGCGCTAGCCGCGATTCGCACGCAGGGCGTGCTCCTGCGCCGAATATTTTCGGCTTTGTAAGCCTGATGGACTATCTGGGATTAAATCTACCGAAAAATATGGCGAGTACATGCCGGCGCAGTTTGTGGTGACGGGCGGTGTGGCTGCAGCCATAGCTGAAGCGCAGGAAATGGCGGCTGAAGGAAATGGGTGCGCTGGTTGACCCTGCTGATTCTGGAGGGTTGGATATAAGTGATGGATTACAGGTTCTGTGGCAAGACTATTGCTTCTAAAAATCCAGAGTCTCCTCACTTTCGTCAGGAAGGCGGGTCATGCTGCATTTCGCAGGTGCGCCCATCAATACCATACAAAAACTTATTGACAACAATGGGTTGTTGAATTAACTTCGCGTTAATTATGAAAATATCGTCAATTGCCAGCTTATTTAAAACAAAAAGCCACGATCCCGGCTGGTTTGCCATTGGCACCGGCGCGCACGGGGTATACCTGGCTCAAGTCAAGCAAGTCGGGGCGCTGCTGAGCGTGTTGCGCTGTGAATACCATGAGACCGGCGAAGTGTCCGCCGCCCAGTTGGACAAGGTTCGTCACAGCGCGAACATCGGCAAACATAAATTCACCACCCTGCTTTCCCCCGGCGAATACCAGATGCTGTTGGTGGACGCACCCAATGTCCCCGCCAATGAGCTGAAGACGGCGATACGCTGGAAGATCAAGGATGGCCTGAATTACCACATCGACGATGCCACGGTGGATGTGCTGCAGATACCCGCCAGCAAATATGGCTCGGATCGCGCGCAGTCGATGTACGCGATCGCCGCAGCCAATGACACGATACATAAACGCATTGCGATGTTCGAGCAGGCGAAAATCGAACTGGACGTGATCGATATCCCGGAAATGGCGCAGCGCAACATCGCCGCATTGTTCGAGCAGAATGATCGTGTGCTGGTGTTGCTGGCGTTCGATGATGATAGCGGGTTGATGACCTTCACGATCAGGGGTGAATTGCTGCTGTCACGGCGCATCGAGATCACCGCCGGCCAGTTGCAGGATGCCAATGAACAGTTGCGCCAGCAGTATCTGGATCGCGTCGCATTGGAGTTGCAGCGTTCACTGGATTATTTTGACCGGCAATACAACCATTTGCCGGTCAGCCGCGTGCTGGTGTGCGCGCCTGACTATGCCAGCCTGGTGAGTTCTCTGGCAGCGGCGGTGGATATCCAGGTGGAAAGGCTGGATTTGTCGCAGGTGATGGATATCAGCAAAGTCCCGGCATTGGCCGACAGGGAGTTTGTTGCGCATGCATTGCCGACGCTGGGGGCAGCATTGCGCCAGGAAAGCCGTGCATTATGAGCCAGCAGATCAACCTGTTCAATCCGGTTTTTTTGAAGCAGCGCAAGTATTTTTCGCTGCTGACGATATTGCAGGCGCTGGGTTTGGTCGTGCTGGGTTCGCTGTTTTTTTACGGTTACGCGCTGTATCAGGTGGGACAGCTCAAGCAGCAGTCTGAAGAAACCACCAGGCGTTTCAATGCCGAGCAGGCGCGCCTCGTACGTTATACCGAGGAATTCTCCCCGCAGCAGGCGAATCTGGCATTGCAGGCGGAGGTACGGAGACTGGAGCAGGAGCTGGCCGAGCAGACCAGGATGGTCGATACCCTGAAGTCCGGTTCGGTGGGCAACACCACCGGTTATTCGCAGTACATGCGCGCGTTCTCGCGCCAGGCGGTACAGGGTTTATGGCTGACCAGCTTCAAGGTGACCGGCGATGCGGCACAGATCAGCCTGAGCGGGGCTGTGCTGAATCCGGAGTTGCTGCCGATCTACATTCAACGTTTGGGGAGGGAGAAGGCCATGCAGGGCAAGTCTTTCTCCACCCTGCAAATGCAGCAACCCAAAACCGGGCCGGGCAATGAAAACCAACCTGCCGCCGCGGCGCGCTATGTTGAATTCACGATGCATTCGACGCCTGATGCCGAGGTCAAAAAATGAAACGCTACTGGGAGATTGCGCGCGCCAGGATAGACGACATGTCGTTGCGCGAACGCGCGCTGATTTTTGCCGCTGCCGGCTTTGTGGTGATCTCGCTGATCAATGCCATGCTGCTGGACCCGCTCATGGCAGAGCAGAAAGTTTTGTCTGCGCAAGTGATACAACAACAGGAAAAAATGAAGGAACTGCAGGCGGCGATACAAACGCTATTACAGGCCAGGCGCGACAACGAAAATTCGCCGCTACGGACGCGTACCGCGCAACTCAAGCAGCAACTGCAGGATCTGGACGGTTACATGCAAAACCGGCGCAGCCGTTTGGTCGAACCGGACAAGATGGCTGACCTGCTGAAACAAGTGCTGGGTAAAAATGGCAGGCTGCAACTGGTCGCGCTGAAGACCCTGCCGGTAAGCCTGCTGATCGAGAACCCACAGGCAGCGAATGGCGCAGGGCAATCCGCAGCAACGGCGAATGCCAATGATGGGCAAAAGCAGCCCGACGCCAAGAACCAGATATTCAAGCATGGCGTGCAAATCAGCGTGCGCGGCGGTTATGCGGAGTTGTTGCGTTATGTCAGCGCGCTGGAAAAAATGCCCGCGCAAATGTACTGGGGAGAGGCGAGCCTGAACGTGGAGCAATATCCCTATTCGGTGTTGACTCTGACCTTGTATACTTTGAGCATGGATAAAACATGGCTGACGGTTTAAACAGAGGACAGAGGACTGAGGACGGAAGACAGAGGTCTTGTGCGGCTTCGCCGCGTCTGTTTGTTAGAGCCACGGTTTTCTGTCTTCTGTCATCTGTCTTCTGTTCTCTGAATGCTGAAGAACTCCCCGACCCGACCCGCCCCCCGGCCATCATCACAGAGACTGGTGCTGCTTCCGGCGCATTGCCCGGGCAAGTGGCAACCGGGAGCCGGCCATCGGGCTTGCAATCCACCATCATTTCCAAATCGCGCCGCGCCGCAATCATCGACGGTAAAACCGTTGAGCTGTGGGCGAAGCATGGCAATGCCCAACTGGTCGAGGTGAACGAAGGCAGCGTGGTGTTGCGGCGCGCGCAGACACGGCAGGTGTTGACGCTGTTCCCTGATGTGAAGATTAAGCAGAGAGAAACCAAAACCAAAAAGGCATCATCCGAGAGCGAAGTGCAGCCTGAAGAAATCAGCACCATTCCGGCTGTACAGAAGGAGAAAAAATGAGAATCGCGTTATACCTGTGTGCCGTGCTGTTGGCTGGTTGTTCCACACCGAGTGCCCGCAACGGAACAGCCGATGCCATCCAGCGCGAAATGGATGCCTCGGCGCAGGCCAGTGTGCAACCTAGCAAGGCCGATGCGGTAAACGATGCGTTGCTGCCGCCGCTGGCTGTGAGCATGCCCAGGGTGGGAAGCAAGCCGCTCGAGACCAAGTTTGACCTGACCGTGAACAACACGTCGGTCAATCAGGTGTTCACGGCGATCGTTTCCGGCACACGCTACAGCGTGCTGCTGCACCCCGAGGTCAGCGGCAGCATTACGCTGAACCTGAAAGACGTGACGGTCTTCGAGGCTCTGGAAGCGATACGCGAAATGTATGGCTACGATTACAAGGTGGACGGCACACGCATTTATATTCTTCCGCTGACACTGCAAACGCGGATCTTCCAGGTGAATTACCTGACCGGGTTGCGGTCGGGCACTTCTTCATTGCGCGTCAACTCCGGTTCGGTATCGGACAGCACGACCGGATCGAGCGGAACTGCCGGTGCGACGACCACTTCCAGCACCCAAACGCGGGGGCTGGACAGCAGCAAAGTGAGCATGACCAGCAGCGCGGACTTCTGGGATGAGTTGGGCAGATCGCTGCAGGCGATCGTCGGCAACGAAAATGGGCGCAGCGTGGTGATCAGCCCGATGTCCGGCGTGATCGTGGTGCGCGCGATGCCGGATGAGTTGAAAAATGTCACGGCATATCTCAAGGCCTCGCAAATTTCCATCGAGCGGCAGGTGATACTGGAAGCCAAGATCGTCGAAGTGCAGTTGAACGACAGCTTCCAGTCGGGCGTGAATTGGGGTGCATTCAAGAATAATCCGAACAGTCGTACTTCTCTCGGGCAATTATCACCCGGCGCTACTCTCGCTACGGCGGGCGCGGTCACCGACGGGGTGATTTCATCCATTCCCGGCGCAACTTTGGCGGCTGCCGGGCAGGCCGCCGGTTCCTTGTTTGGTCTGGCATTCCAGACCAGCAACTTTGCCGCGCTGCTGAGTTTCCTGGAGTCGCAAGGCAATGTGCATGTGCTGTCCAGCCCGCGTATCGCCACGCTGAACAACCAGAAGGCGGTGCTGAAAGTGGGAACGGACGAGTTTTTTGTGACCAATGTTTCCACCACGACGACCACCGGGACGGCAACCACGTCGACGCCGAGCGTGACGCTGCAGCCGTTCTTTTCGGGTATTTCGCTGGACGTGACGCCGCGCATCGATCAGAACAACGAGATCATTCTGCATATACACCCGGCTGTGAGCCTGGTCAGCACGGTGAACAAGATTGTCGATCTGGGGGTTTCAGGTGGAGTGACCAATTCGTTAAATTTACCACTGGCTTCCAGTTCCATTTCCGAGACCGACAGCATCGTCCGTGCCAAAGACGGGCAGATCGTCGCGATCGGCGGCTTGATGCGCCAGGCAACGTTCGATGACCGCTCCGGTTTGCCGGGCCTGCCCAAGACCGTATTCGGTCAAACCAGCCAGCGCAGCGAGAAACGCGAACTGGTCATCCTGCTGAAACCCACCGTAGTGGACAGTGACAAGGACTGGTCGGATGACATCACCCGCAGCCGCGATCGCATCAGCAGCATGAGCGGGCAGGGCACGAAGCCATGATGCAGAGGACAGGGGACAGAGGACAGAGGACAGAAGGTTGCGTGCCGCTGTGCGGCACATTTTGTAAGATCGCGCGGCGCAGCCGCGACAAAACCTCTGTCCTCCGTCCTCTGTCATCTGTCCTCTGATATGTATCTACAGCACTTCGGCCTGCGCGAACCACCTTTTGGTCTGACTCCTGACACCAGTTTTTTTTTCGCCTGCTCCAGTTATCAGGAGGCGCTCAACACGCTGCTGGTGGCCGCGCGCAACGGCGAGGGCTTCATCAAAATCACCGGTGAAGTGGGCAATGGCAAGACGTTGTTGTGCCGCAAATTTCTTTCCACGCTGAATCAGGGCCAGCACTCCACCACGCTGATCGGCACGCAGGACCAGGCGGCTGATGCGCTGACTGCACCCCGTTTCATTACCGCCTACATTCCCAATCCTTATCTTGAGCCGAAGAGTCTGTTGCTGGCGTTGGCGGAAGAGTTCCGGTTGCCGCAGCAACAGGATACCGACCAGCACCTGTTGCTGAAAGGCCTGACGCGGGCGCTGCTGGACTGCGCGCGCAACGGTCAGCGCGCGCTGGTGTGCCTGGATGAGGCACAGGCGATGCCGCTGGAAAGCCTTGAAGTGCTGCGCCTGCTGACCAACCTCGAAACCGAAAAACGCAAGTTGTTGCAGGTGGTGTTGTTCGGGCAGCCGGAACTGAATGAGCGCCTGCGGCACAACTCGATCCGCCAATTGCGCCAGCGCATCAGTTTTCAATATGACCTGCAAGGGCTGCGCAAGGACGAGCTGGAACGCTATCTGCGCCATCGCCTGATGGTGGCCGGATATGAAGGCGAAACGCTGTTCAGCAAAGGGGCGGTGGGCAAACTGCACCGCATTACCGGCGGCACACCGAGACTGGTCAATATCGTGGCGCACAAGGCAATGATGCTGGCATTCGGCGAGGGACGCCAGCAGGTTTCGTCCAGACATATTCGCGATGCGGCAGCCGATACGCCGGAAGTGCGCCGCGACTGGCTGCTCTGGGCGCTGGCATTGACGGGTGTGGCGGTAGTCGCCACATTGGTAATCGTGTGGATGGCAATGCAATGAGTGTCATCAACCAGGTGCTCAACCAGCTTGAACAGCGCGGTGCGCACACCGCTGCGGAGCAGCCCATGGTGCGCGCGGTTGCGCGCAACAAGAGTAATTTCATCATTCCCCTGCTGGCGACCGGCCTGGTGCTGATAGCCGCATTCGCCGCATGGCAATTGGGGCCGTCACGCAAGCCGGCTGTCATGGCGGAGAGCGTTGCAACCAAGGCAGCCAATTCTCCGGATTCTCACGAGCCAGAGAAATCGATGCCGCAGTTGCAGGCTGCCGCGGCGGCCGTCGTGCCGGCATCGGGCGCCCCAGCCGGAAATCCGCTGGCCGGCCAGCTCGCGCCAGCCTCGAGACTGAGCTTTGAATTGAGCTCGGCGCCGCTGCCTTCGTCCCTTCGGGAGGACTCGGGACAGGCCACTTCGACAAGGCCTTTAGTCCTGAGCGAAGTCGAAGGGTCAGGACAGGCCACTTCGACTAGCTCAGGACAGGCTTTGCGGAGCGGCAACAGCAAACCTGCAGCAAATTCTGTCACTGCCGCCAGGCGCAGAACAGACGCAACAGCGCCACCAGTCCGGCCACATACAAAACCGGCAGCCTCAGCAAATGCAAAAGTCGCCGCTCAATCATCAACCGGTGCTGTGCCGATGAAGCAAGTCAGCTCCGCGCAACAGGCCGATGCGGAATTTCGCAGGGCGGCAGGGTTGATGCAGGTGGGGCGCATCGCCGAGGCGATGGCGGGATATGAGGCGGCATTGCGTCTGGATGCGGGCCATGAGGCGGCGCGGCAGGCCCTGGTGGCCTTGCTGCTGGAGGGCAAACGCAACGCGGATGCCGAAAAGGTGCTGCTGGAGGGGCTGAACAGCAAGCCCGAACATACCGGACTAACGATGCTGCTGGCACGCCTGCAGGTGGAGCGCGGCGCGCTTGGGCAGGCAACGGCAACGCTGGAAAAATCCCTGCCGTTTGCCGATGCACAGGCCGATTACCGGGCATTCCTGGCGGCATTGCTGCAACGCCAGAATCGCAACGAGGAGGCGATCGCCCATTACCAGATCGTGTTGCAGCACGCCCCGGGCAATGGCGTCTGGCTGATGGGCTACGGCATTTCCTTGCAGGCAGTGCAGCGCAACGCAGAAGCCAAGGATGCGTATAAGCGCGCTCTGGATACACAAACGCTCAGCCCCGAGCTGCAGGCGTTCGTGCAGGCGAAAATCAAAGAACTTTGATTTTCAGCCGGTAGGGCGGGTCGCACCCGCCATTGCAACATTGGGTGCGGCGGCGGGTGTGACCCGCCCTACGCTGAACGCGGCAGCGTTCTTGCCACGACCCATGCGCTGATTTCAGCCGCACCGCGTTTCTGCACCGCCTCGGCGAGAGCATTCAGGCTGGCCCCGGTGGTCATCACGTCATCCACCAGCGCCACCCGTTTGCCGTCCATATCCCTGTCGCAGCGAAATGCGTTGCGCACGTTTTTCTTGCGTTCTTTCCACGGCAAGGCCGATTGCGGCGGGGTGTCGCGCACGCGCTGGCAGATGTTGGCCAGCAGTTCGATATCCAGTTTGCGGGCCGCAGTTGCGGCAAGCAGCAGCGATTGATTGAAGCCGCGCTCGCGCAGTTTGGCGGGATGCAGGGGCATCGGAATAATGCAATCCGGCAAATTGCTCTTATCAATTCGCAGCGCCAGTTTTTCGGCAAATGCATACGCCAGGGCGAGTTGTTCGCCGTATTTCATCGCCTGAACCAGCTTGTCGAGCGGAAAGGAATAACTGAACACAGCGGTGGTGCGAGTGAACAGCGGCGGCTCTTTGAGGCAGTGGCCGCACACTTCGCCGGTGGGAGCAGGCAAGGCGCAAACCGGGCAATGCGGCGCGTCGAGGTAGGGCAGAGCTGTGTCGCAGGCGCCGCACCACAGGCCTTCATGGCTCATGCTGCCGCACAGGACACAGGGTTGCGCCGGAGCAAAGTGCTTAATTTTTGCGCCGATGTTCAGAAAATACTTGCGTATAATTGACAAGCTATCGTCCTTTCGGGATGATGCGCCGAACTTTTTAATCATACCCTGTAAAACTCCCATGAGCACCCAAACTCTCAAATTCATGCGCCATGCCAGGCGGCCAGCCACCCAGCGACACTGGGGTGTGGACGAAGTGGAGGCTTTGTTCAAATTGCCGTTCGCCGATTTGCTGTATCGCGCGCAGCAAGTGCACCGCGAGCATTTCGATCCCAACGCGGTGCAGCTCTCCACCTTGATATCAATCAAGACCGGCGGCTGCTCCGAGGATTGCAGCTATTGCCCGCAATCGTCATTTCATTCGACGGGCGTTGAGGATCAGAAAATGCTCGGCGTGGATAGAGTGGTCGCTGCAGCGCGTTATGCCAAGCAGAATGGAGCGGACCGTTTCTGCATGGGCGCGGCCTGGCGTGAACCCAGCGACGCGGATCTGGCAAGAGTGGTGGAAATGGTCAGGGCGGTGCGCGCCCTGGGTCTGGAAACCTGCGCCACACTGGGCATGTTGAACGACGAGCAGACCGAGCAACTGCGCGCCGCCGGGCTGGATTACTACAACCACAATCTCGACACCGCGCCGGAATTTTACGGCGACATCATCAGCACGCGCGACTACCAGGACCGCCTCGACACGCTGGAACGGGTGCGCAAGGCGGGCATGCATATCTGCAGCGGCGGCATCGTCGGCATGGGCGAGAACCTGACCCAGCGCGCCGGACTGGTCGCGCAACTGGCCAACATGGAGCCTTACCCCGACAGTGTGCCGATCAACAACCTGGTGAAAGTGGAAGGCACCCCGCTGGCGCAAACCGAGGATCTCGACCCGCTGGATTTTGTGCGCACCATCGCCGTGGCGCGCATCACGATGCCGGCCGCGCGCGTGCGTTTATCCGCCGGACGGCAGCAAATGTCCGATGCAGTACAGGCATTGTGCTTCCTTGCCGGCGCGAACTCCATCTTCTACGGCGACCAGTTGCTGACGACGGGCAATCCCGATGTTCAGCGCGACCGCGCGTTGCTGGACAAGCTCGGCATGTATCCGCTGGCAGAAAAACACTGATTTGTTTTTCGTGGCAGACAAAGCGAAGCAAAACCTAAACCCCCCTCGGTCCCCCCTTGTCAGGGGGGCAGTTAACTGCGCTTCGATATCATGTATCGGAGGAGACGCTGAAACTCCTCCCCTGACAAGGGGAGGCCGGGAGGGGTTAGGTTTTCTCCCATACGATCCGAAGCTCACAACGCTTGCTCGCGCCAATCGCATGAACCCCACCCCCGCCGAGAAAAAAATCTGGTTCGAGGTTTTGCGCTCTCGCCAGTTTGCAGCTTACAAATTTTTGCGGCAAAAGCCGATCAACCGATTTATCGTTGATTTTTATTGTTCGTCTCTTCACTGGGTGGTTGAAATTGATGGCGATAGCCACTCAGAAGACCCGGCATACGATATCGAGCGCACACAAATTCTGCAGAGCCATGGGTTAACAATAATTCGCTATTCCAATAAAGATGTGATGTGCAATATCAGCGGCGTTTACGATGATTTGGCAAAGCGGATTTCCTGATGCCATTCAACGTGCTCCAAAATGAACTGAATGAGCGCGCCGCACTGGGCCTGCTGCGCCAGCGGCGCACTCTGCAAAGCCCGCAGTCGCCGCACATCCTGGTTGACGGAAAACCCTATTTATCGTTCTGCAGCAACGATTACCTCGGCCTCGCCAACCATCCGCAACTGATCGCCGCGATGCAGCAGGGCGCAGCGCAATATGGCGCGGGTGCGGGGGCGGCGCATCTGGTGAGCGGCCACACTCAAGCGCATCACGAGCTTGAAATTGCGCTCGCGGCCTTCGCCGGCAAACCCGCAGCGCTGCTGTTCTCCACCGGCTATATGGCGAATCTCGGTATCGTGCAGGCGCTGGTGGGCAAGGGCGACACGGTGTTCGCCGACAAGCTTAACCACGCCTCGCTGAACGATGCGATGCAGCTGGCGCGCGCGGATATCAAGCGCTATCGTCATGGAGATATGTTGCAGCTGAACCAGCTGCTGGCGCAGACGCAAAAGGGCAGGAAGCTGGTCATCACCGATGCCGTGTTCAGCATGGATGGCGACATCGCCCCATTGCCGGAATTGCTGGCGCTATGCGAACAGCACGATGCTTGGCTGCTGGTCGATGATGCGCACGGTTTCGGCGTGCTTGGCGAGCAGGGGCGCGGCTCGCTGGCGCATTTCGGCATCGCTACACCGCGCATCATTTATATGGCGACGCTCGGCAAGGCGGCCGGGGTGTTCGGCGCGTTCGTCGCGGCGGAACAGGCGGTGATCGATACGCTCATCAACCATGCGCACAGCTATATATACACCACCGCCACGCCGCCCGCGCTGGCGAGCGCGGTGCTGGAGAGCCTGGCCCTGATAGCGCAAGGCCATGAATTGCGCGCGCACCTGCAAGGGTTGATCGCGCAACTGCGCGGCGGATTGCGGGGTTTGCCCTGGCCGCTGATGCCCTCGGCAACCGCGATACAACCGTTGCTGATCGGCGACAACCAGGCGGCGCTGGATCTGAGCGCGGCATTGCGCGAGCGCGGCATCTGGGTCGCGGCGATCCGTCCGCCCACCGTGCCGCAGGGTACGGCGCGGCTGCGCATCACCTTGTCCTCCGCGCACAGTGCGGCGGACGTAACACGTTTGATCGGGGCGCTGCATGAGCTTGCACAGGGATGAAAAATTCGCGCAGCGATGCGTTTGCTTCCTCGCCCGCTTACGGGAGAGGATTGAGGAGAGGGAAACGCGCATGGCGGCCTCAACTGTAGGAGTGCTAAATGGCAGCCTTGCACGTTGACCATTACGAATCTGCGGGAAGCGGCCAGCCGCTTTTGCTGATCCACGGCTGGGGCATGCACGGCGGGATGTGGAAAAGCGTCGCGGAAAGACTCGCGCAGCATTTCAATGTGTATGCGGTGGACTTGCCGGGGCACGGGTACAGCACAGAAAGGATCGAGGATCGGGGATCGAGGATCGAGGAGCCAAAGTTCCAATATTCTCTGGATTTAATCGTCGACCAATTATCCGAGCAATTCGATGAATCGCTCACCGTGTGCGGCTGGTCGCTGGGCGGACAGGTGGCTTTGCGCTGGGCGTTGCGCCATCCGCAGCAGGTGGAACGATTGGTGATGGTGGCGAGCACGCCGTGTTTTGTGCGGCTCGATGACTGGAAGTATGCATTGAGCGTGGAGATACTGGAGGAGTTCGCGGTTAATTTGCAGCATCATTACTCGCTGACCCTGAAGCGCTTCCTGTCATTGCAAGTGCGCGGCAGCGAGCAGGAGCGGGAAATGCTGGCAGTATTGCGCGACGATTTGTTCAGCCGCGGCGAGCCGGATTTGAATGCGTTACAGGCAGGTCTGGAGATATTGCGCGACAGCGATCAGCGGAGTGCATTGCCCGATGTGCAGCAGCCGGTGCTGGTGCTGGCGGGCGAGCGCGATACGCTGATACCGCAGCAAGCCTCGCAATACCTCGCAAGCCAGATACCGAACGGACGCCTGGAGATGATCAAAGGCGCAGCGCATGCGCCGTTTTTGTCCCACCCAAATGAGTTTATTAAGCACCTGGTGGATTTTCTGGGTGATACAAAGACATGAATGAATTTGCCATAGATAAAAAAATAATGCGTCTTGCGTTCAGCCGCGCGGCGGCAGACTACGATGCTGCTGCGGTATTGCAGCGCGAAGTGTGCACACGCATGCTGGAACGGCTCGATTACATCAAGCTGCAACCGGCGCGCATCCTCGATGCCGGCAGCGGCACCGGTTGGGGTGCGCGCCAGCTGGCGCAACGCTATGCGTCGGCGCAGATAATCGAGCTGGACATCGCCATCGGCATGCTGCAGGCCGCGAGAGGCCGTTCCGGCTGGTGGCAGAAATTGTTTGGCGGCGCAAAACAAAACCAACTGTGCGCCGATGTGGAAGCACTGCCGCTGGCGGCGAATAGCGTGGAAATGGTGTGGTCGAACCTGGCGGTGCAGTGGTGCAATGATTTGCCGGGTGCCTTCGCCGAAATGCATCGTGTGCTGAAAACGGAAGGCTTGCTGATGTTCAGCACCTTCGGGCCGGATACGCTGAAAGAGCTGCGCCAGGCTTTCAAGGGCGTGGATCAGCACAACCATCTGAACCGCTTTGCCGACATGCACGACATCGGCGATATGCTGATACACAGCGGTTTTGCCGAACCGGTGATGGACATGGAACTGATCACGCTGACTTATGACGATGTGCGCGGCGTGCTGCATGACCTCAAGACGATAGGCGCGCACAATGCCACCTCCGGGCGCGGACAGGGATTGATGGGAAAAAACGCCTGGGCGCGCCTGCTGGAAAATTATGAGCGTCTGCGCAGCAAGGGCAAGCTGCCTGCAACTTTCGAGATGGTGTACGGCCACGCGTGGAAACCCGAGCCGCGCACCACCAGCGACGGCGCGGCGATCATCAAGACCTCGTTCAAATTGCATTGAACCACTTTGTCACCGGAAATGACACCAGTGTCGGCAAGCACGGCAGGATGCGGTGACAACCGCATCGTTCGCGATTGATGCGGTTCGTTCCTCACCGCATCCTACGGAGTGATTTTTTATGGGCTACTTCATTACCGGCACGGATACCGGCGTCGGCAAGACGCTGATCAGTTGCGCGCTGCTGCACGGTTTCGCCGCGCAGGGCAAGCGCGTGATCGGCATGAAGCCTGTCGCTGCGGGATGCGATGCCTATGGGCAGAACGACGACGTGCTGCAATTGCGTGCCGCGAGCAATGTCCAACATGGCATTGACACATCCGGCATCGAGCAAATCAACCCCTATTGCTTCGAATCAGCAGTTGCGCCGCATCTGGCAGCGCAGCTGGCGGGTTTCAGCATCGATTTCGCGCGCATTGTGGCAGCGTATGCTGAACTGGCCGCGCAGGCGGATGTGGTGATCGTGGAGGGCGCGGGCGGCCTGCTGGTTCCGCTGAATGCTGCACAGGACAGTTCGGACCTGATGCGGGAGCTGGCCTTGCCGCTTATTCTGGTGGTCGGGATGCGCCTGGGTTGCCTGAACCACGCGCTGCTCACGGTGGAGGCAATCACCGCACGCGGTTTGGTGCTGGCGGGCTGGGTGGCGAATGTGCTGGATGATGGCATGGCGATGCTGGACGGGAATATCGCCGCGTTGCGAGAGCGCATCGGCGCGCCGTTGCTGGGAGTGGTGCCGTACCAGTTGCAGCCGGATGCGCGGCGGACGATTGAGTGCCTGCAACTTGAACATCTGGGCTGATGAATCTGTGCAAACTGGTAGAACGACTGATTAGGACTACTAGCCATCTGACTAACCCAGCAGAAGACGCTGGGCAAGTCATTGGTTATGGACATTCGACCAGGCTGGCCGATGAGATTCGCTTGTTGCTTGCCGGGGTATGATTCACAATATCAAAATTGCAGGGACAATCCCCGTGTTTGCCCTGAACATTAAGACATGCAGCCACCTGAACAGAGATATTTGGATTTGGAACGGAGATGTTGGTGAGTAAAATTTTTCCAGTGCTGTTGATCGAGTCAAGTCCTGTCCCCTGCCATGTTTGACGTGAGCGACGATTCCTCTGCCGGCAAGCTGTTCGTGTTGTTGCGCGAATCGCGCTGGATATTGCTGACCGCCGGGGCACTGTATATCGCGCTGGCGTTGTATGGCTACGACCCTGCCGACCCCGCCTGGTCGCATAGCGCCAGCGGCGCGCTGACAGTCAATCCGGGCGGGGTGCTGGGCGCGTATCTTTCCGACCTGCTGTTTTACCTGTTCGGATTTTCCGCCTGGTGGCTGGTGCTCTACATGCTGCAACGCGTGTGGGTGGAATACCGGAAATTGCGCGCCGACAGCATCTTCTGCAAGCGCGCGATGTGGGTCTCGATCGCGGGGATAGCGGTGTTGCTGTTTGCCAGCAGTTCGCTCGAAGCGATTCGCATGTACACATTAAAAGTTGCGCTGCCGCTGGCGCCGGGCGGCATGCTCGGTTCGGTGATCGGCAATGCACTGATGGGACTGTTCGGCTTCACCGGCGCGACTTTATTGCTGCTGACCCTGATTGCCACCAGTTTCAGCGTGTTCAGCGGCTTGTCCTGGCTGCGTTTTGTGGATAGGCTGGGCGAACTGCTCGAAACCGCATACCAGTGGGCGTATCTGACCTGGCAAACGCGGCGGGACAAGCGTATCGGCGCACTGGCAACGCACGAGCGTGTCGCCCTTGTCGAGGAGGAAAAAAAGAAGCGCATCGAGGATCATCAGCCCATCCACATCGAAATGCCGGTCATGGAAGTGGCCAGGTCGGCGCGTGCCGCCCAGGAAAAACAGGCACCGTTGTTCGTTGACATGCTGGACTCGCCGCTGCCGCCGCTGCATCTGCTGGACCCGGCCACCCGTCAGGTTGAAGCAGTTTCTGCCGACACGCTGGAATTCACCTCGCGCCTGATCGAGCGCAAGCTGAAGGATTTCGGCGTGGAAGTCAAAGTGGTCGCCGCCTATCCGGGGCCGGTGATTACCCGCTATGAGATCGATCCGGCCACCGGCGTGAAGGGCAGCCAGATCACCAATCTGGTGAAAGACCTGGCGCGTGCGCTGTCGGTGGTGAGCATCCGCATGGTCGAGACGATACCCGGCAAAGCATACATGGCGCTGGAGTTGCCCAACCCGAAGCGCCAGATCGTGCATCTCTCGGAAATTCTCGGCTCGCAGGTCTACGCCGACATGGGATCCGCACTGACCATCGCGATGGGCAAGGATATCGCCGGCAAACCGGTGGTCGCCGATCTGGCCAAGATGCCGCACGTGCTGGTCGCGGGCACCACCGGCTCCGGCAAGTCGGTGGCGATCAATGCGATGATCCTGAGCCTGCTCTACAAGTCCACACCGCAACAGGTGCGCCTGCTGCTGATTGACCCGAAGATGCTGGAATTGTCGGTATACGAAGGCATTCCGCATCTGCTGGCGCCGGTGGTCACCGACATGCGCCAGGCCGCCTCCGGGCTCAACTGGTGCGTGCAGGAAATGGACCGGCGCTACCGGCTCATGTCTCACTTTGGCGTGCGCAACATCGCCGGGTTCAACCAGAAGTTGCGCGATGCGATCAGGGACGGGCAGCCGCTCACCAACCCGTTCACGCTCACGCCGGACTTGCCGGAGCCGCTCGAAGAACTGCCGCTGATCGTGGTGTTCATCGACGAACTTGCCGACCTGATGATGGTGGTCGGCAAGAAGATCGAGGAGCTGATTGCGCGCCTGGCGCAGAAGGCGCGCGCCTCCGGGATCCATCTGGTGCTGGCCACGCAGCGCCCCTCGGTGGACGTGATTACCGGACTGATCAAGGCGAACGTGCCGACGCGCGTGGCGTTCCAGGTGTCGAGCAAGATCGATTCGCGCACCATCCTCGACCAGATGGGCGCGGAAGCGCTGCTCGGGCAGGGCGACATGCTGTACCTGCCGCCCGGCACCGGTTATCCGCAGCGCGTGCACGGCGCGTTCGTGTCCGACCAGGAAGTGCACCGCATCGCCGAATACCTCAAGGCGCAGGGCGAGCCGCAGTACATCGAAGGTGTGCTCAATTCGCTGGAAGAATCATCGGAAGAGGGCGGCGAAGGCGGGCTGACTCTGGATGCGGAAGCAGATCCTTTGTACGACCAGGCGGTCGAAATCGTATTGAAGAATCGCCGTGCCTCGATCTCGCTGGTGCAGCGGCATCTGCGCATCGGCTACAACCGCGCCGCCCGGCTGGTCGAGCAAATGGAAGCGGCCGGGATAGTCTCGGCGATGCAGAGCAACGGCAACCGCGAAGTGATTGCACCGGCGAGACAGGATTGAGGATTGAGGATTGAGGATTGAGGATTGAGGATTGAGGATTGAGGATTGAGGATTGAGGAAAAACCGCGGCCCTTGCATTTACTCGCTCCTCGATCCTTTTATGGAAAGAAACGATGAAACATATTTTTGCCATATTACTGTTGTCCCTTGCGCCGCTTTCAGCCCATGCCGGAGGCATCGACAAGCTGAAGGAATTCATTGCTGCTACGCGTTCCGCACAGGCGAACTTCACGCAGGAGGTGATGGACCAGAACGGCAAGCGCATCCAGAGCGCGTCCGGCATCATGCAGTTCCAGCGGCCCGGCAAATTCCGCTGGTCTTACCAGAAGCCCTACGAGCAGCTCATCGTCGGCGACGGCGCGAAGTTCTGGCTGTACGATGCGGACCTGAATCAGGTGACGGTCAAAAAGCTGGACGCGGCGCTGGGCAGCAGCCCCGCCGCGCTGCTCTCCGGCAGCAACGAAATCGAGCGCGATTTTGTTCTCAAGGAAGTCGGTAACCGGGACGGGCTTGAATGGCTGCAAGCAACACCGAAAGGGAAAGAAAGCAGCTTCGACCGAATCCTGATGGCGTTCAACACCCAATCCGAATTGGTCGTTATGGAACTGAATGACATGTTCGGACACAAGACCGTGCTGCGCTTTGCAGGGATGCAGCGTAACCCGAAGCTGCCGGAACAACAGTTCCAGTTCACCCCGCCCGAGGGCGCGGACGTGCTGAGCGACTAATTCCAATCCCATTTCATCGGTGAAACTGCGTTGCCTTCCTCGCTCCATCCTAGTCGCGCCAGTTGCACTGCCTGCGTCGCTCGTCGCCGCCCCTTCGGCTTTGCTCAGGACAGGCTTGTTTGACCTGCGAAATGGAATTGGAATAGCTTGATGCCTATTGATAGCCTGTTCGATGCGCCTTCCCCCGCCGCCCCGCTGGCGGAACGCCTGCGACCCAGGCACATCGACGAGGTCATCGGACAGTCGCATCTGTTGGGCGAAGGCAGGCCGCTGCGCCTGGCGTTCCAGTCCGGCAAGCTGCACTCGATGATCCTGTGGGGGCCGCCGGGTGTCGGCAAGACCACGCTGGCGCGGCTGATGGCGCAGGCGTTTGACGCCGAATTCGTGCCGCTGTCGGCGGTGCTGTCCGGCGTGAAAGACATCCGCGAGGCCATCGCGCAGGCGCAGCAGGCGCTGCAGCAGCGCGGCCGCCACACGATCCTCTTCGTGGACGAAGTGCACCGCTTCAACAAGTCGCAGCAGGACGCCTTCCTGCCGTTCGTCGAGCAGGGGCTGGTGACGTTCATCGGCGCGACCACCGAGAACCCGTCCTTCGAGGTGAACAACGCGCTGCTGTCGCGCGCCCAGGTGTATGTGCTGCATGCATTGTCCGCCGAAGAGCTGGCCCAATTGTTCGGGCGTGTGCAGCAAGTGGCGCTGCAGGGTTTGCAGTTTGACGATGATGCACGCGAGCGCATCATCGGGTACGCCGACGGCGATGCGCGCCGCCTGCTCAACGCATTGGAACAGTTGCAGACCGCCGCGCAAACTGCCGGAGTGAGCAACATCGACGCCAGGTTTCTCGACAACACACTGGCGCAAAACCTGCGCCGCTTCGACAAGGGCGGCGAGGCGTTCTACGACCAGATTTCCGCATTGCACAAATCGGTGCGCGGCTCCAGCCCGGATGCCGCGCTGTACTGGCTGGTGCGCATGCTGGACGGCGGTGCCGATCCGCGTTACCTGGCGCGGCGCATCGTGCGCATGGCATGGGAAGACATCGGCCTTGCCGATCCGCGCGCGATCCAGTTGACGCAGGATGCCGCGCAAACCTATGAACGGCTTGGCTCGCCGGAAGGCGAGCTGGCTCTGGCTCAAGCGGTGCTGTATATGGCCTGCGCGCCGAAGTCGAACGCCGGGTATGTCGCGTATAATGCCGCGCGCGCCTGGGTGGCGAAGGATGGCTCGCGCGAAGTGCCGCTGCACCTGCGCAACGCACCGACCAGGCTGATGAAGCAGCTCGATTACGGCAAGGACTACCGCTATGCGCATGACGAGGCAGGCGGTTATGCGGCGGGTGAGAAATATTTCCCGGACGGCATGCCGGAGGTGAGTTTTTATCAGCCCACCGAGCGCGGACTGGAAGCGAAGATTGCCGAAAAATTATCGCATTTGCGCGAGCTGGATGCGGCAAAGAAAAAAGACAATAGCAGGTAGGGCGGGTGTAACCCGCCCTACAAAACCAAATTGGTTTGATTTTGAGGTTTTCATGTTAGACATACAAATATTACGTAACGACTTGGATGGCGCAGCAATGAGGCTTGCCACACGAGGCT
>MGWZ01000087.1:18502-31126 GCA_001801175.1 Gallionellales bacterium RIFCSPLOWO2_02_FULL_57_47
CAGACGCGCACCCAGGAACTGCAGGCGAAGCGCAACAGCACGTCCAAACTGATCGGGCAGACCAAGGCGAAAGGCGAGGATACCTCGGCGATCCTGGCGGAAGTCGCCAATCTTGGTGATGAACTCAAGCAACTCGAGGCGCGCCTGAGCGAAGTGCAGCACGAGCTGAATGCCTTTCTTGCGGTGATCCCCAACACCCCGCATGACAGCGTGCCGCACGGTAAGTTGGAAGCCGACAACGTCGAGGTGCGCAAGGTCGGCAACATTCCACGATTCGATTTCGAGGTGCAGGATCACGTCAGCCTCGGTGAACAGCTGGGGCTGGATTTCGATACTGCTGCGAAGATTTCCGGCGCGCGCTTCTCGCTGCTGAAGGGGCCGCTGGCGCGGCTGCATCGCGCGCTGGCGCAGTTCATGCTCGATACGCATACCGAGCAGCACGGCTACACCGAGACCTATGTGCCATATTTGGTAAATAAAGACAGTATGTATGGCACAGGGCAGTTGCCGAAGTTCGAGGTGGATTTGTTTAGAGTCACAACGCGACCGCTAAATACTTTGGCGAGTTTGTTGCCTGGTGCTGAACCGTTTAAGGAAGAGGGTTCCTTTTACCTTATTCCCACCGCCGAAGTCCCGGTGACCAACATCGTGCGCGACACTATTACGCCGCTGGAAAAGCTGCCGCTGAAGTTTGTCGCGCACACGCCGTGCTTCCGTTCCGAGGCAGGCTCCTACGGGCGCGATACGCGCGGCATGATCCGCCAGCACCAGTTCGACAAGGTGGAACTGGTGCAGATCGTCCATCCGGAAAAATCCTATGCAGGGCTGGAAGAATTGCTCGGCCATGCCGAAGCCATCCTGCAGAAGCTCGGCCTGCCGTATCGCGTCGTGAAGCTGTGCACTGGCGACATGGGTTTTTCCGCCGCGCTTACTTACGACATCGAGGTGTGGCTGCCGGCGCAGAATACCTACCGCGAGATTTCCTCATGCAGCAACTTTGAGGCATTCCAGGCGCGCAGGATGCAGGCGCGTTTTCGCAACGCTCAGGGCAAGCCGGAATTGCTGCATACGATCAACGGTTCAGGTCTGGCGGTCGGGCGCACGCTGGTTGCTATTCTTGAAAACAATCAACTCGCTGACGGCAGTGTCGTCATTCCAGAAGTGCTCAGGCCTTACATGGGTGGCATGGAAAAACTCTCCCGCTAACGGGCATGACAAGTTGCCATCCCTGATAATGAAACTTGCCATACCCGTCCCCTCTCCCCAACCCTCTGATGGAACTACTAGCCATTCGACTAAGCCCGCCAGCGGGCAAGTCGCTGGTTATCCCGCAAGCGGGCGAGGGAGCGAACGAATCGCTACGCGAGTTCCACGTTAATGAACGCCATCCATCTGCTCGGCATCGCCGGGGTCGAGTCGCACGAACAACCCGCCGCGCGGCTGTGGGCGAAGCGGCTGGAGTGGCCGATGGTGGGCGTGGCATTGTGGATCGTGCTGCAGTGGTATCTGGAAGAGACCGGCGCACTGTCGCATGCTGTCGCCCGCATCGCCGACTGGCTGGTGTGGCTGGCGTTCCTCTTTGAAACTGTTCTGCTGAGCGCTATGGTTAAAAACCGGCGCGCCTATCTGTTCGGCAATTGGCTGAATCTGCTCATCATCACCGCCGGTTTTCCCTGGTTCTGGCAATTCGCGCCACTGATCGGGCTGCTGCGCAGCGTGCGGCTGGTGCTGGTGTTGTCACTGTTGCTGCGCATGTCGAAATCCGCGCGCAAGTTGCTTTCACAACACAGATTGGGCACGACCCTTATCGTCGCTTTCTTCACGATGCTGCTGTCCGGCATCATCATGTCGCGCATCGATCCCTCGATCGGCACCGTCTGGGACGGTATGTGGTGGGCGTGGGTGACGATGGCCACGGTGGGTTATGGCGATGTGGTGCCGCACAGCGCGGCAGGACGGTTGTTTGGCGCGCTGCTGATCCTGTTCGGCGTGGTGCTGCTCTCGCTGGTCACTGCCAATCTGGCGGCATTTTTCATCGGCAGCGATGTCGAAAAAATAGAGCAGGAGGAGAGGGAAGCCGACCGTCATCTCAAGGAAATATCAGCACGCCTGGATCGTATCGAACGCCTGCTGGAGCAGCGCAATGATATTTCCAAAGGCAGCTAGCGCAGCAAACGTTGCGTCCGTTCGGTCAGCCGGGAGGATGCCGATTCTGCTGCAATCGATGTTTGCTCAGGCTCCAGCCGCTTGAGCATGTCGTAGTAGTTGCGGATGCTTTCCACCAGGATCACCGCCTCGCCGCCGCGCGCGTAACCCCGCTTTAAAGTCTTGTAATAACGCGGTTGATTCAGCCGGGGCATCCATTTTTTTACATCTGACCAACTGTCCGGGTTCATTCCCGCGCGGTCGGCCAAAATGCGCGCGTCTTCAAGATGGCCGTAGCCCTGGTTGTAGGCGGCCAGCGCCAGCCAGGTGCGGTCTGGTTCCGGAATGCGCGCAGGCATCTGTTTCTTGAGCAAAGCCAGATACTTCGCGCCAGCGAGTATGCTTCCGCGTGCATCAAAGCGGTTTTTAAGGCCCATCCGGCCGGCGGTGTCTTCGGTCAGCATCATCATGCCGCGCACGTTGGTGTGGGAGATGGCGAGTGGATTCCACTGCGATTCCTGATAAGCCAGCGCAGCCAGCAGTCGCCAGTCCTCCCCGGTTACCGAAGCGGCCTCCTCGAACAGGCGGCGGTAACGTGGCAGTATGGTGCGGATTCCGGTGATGAAAGCGGCAGCATCCATCTTGTGCAGCCGGTTGTGGTGGCCGTAATAGCGTTCCATCAGGCGATACAGCGTGCCATCCAGCTGGATGCGGGTGAAAAAAATTTGTGCTTGCCTGAGCAATGCCGGATCGGCATTCCCCGGGAAGCCCCATGCAAGTCTGGAGGGGGGGGCAATATCCAGCGCAGCGATCAGATTGGGGTGGTAATTACGCGCATCGGCAAGCTGCAGTTCATTGGCTATCGCGCAATCAAACTTTCCTTTGGCGACTTCCGCCAGCAGCTCTGCCATAGAGTATCCCCGGCGAATTTGCCACTGCAACGAAGGTAATTTGTTTTTTGCCTCGCGTAGCGCCTCCTCCTGGGTTGATCCGGGCACCACAGCCAGTTTTCTCCTGTGCAGGTCAGCAAGTTTTTTGGGGGGAGAACGGTTGCGATTGCATACCACCAATTCGCGCACACTCTGGTAAACGGGACTGAAATGCAGCGCGCTGGCGATGAACTCGCGGCGCAGCGAAACGACAGCAAAATGTGCTTGATTCCCGTGTAACGCAGTGAGGACCTGATCTTGCGGCATCGTTACTGCTTCTAGCCTGGCGTCCAGATGCACGGCAAACAATTGCGCCAGCTCGCGTTCAAGCTCCGCCTTTGCACCCTGCTCGGTTTCCGGGACGATAATGACCAGATTGCCACCGTTCCATGCCGGGACTTGTTGACCGCAGCCGGACAGCAGCAAACACAAGCTGATTATTGTCTTTTGCATACACTGTGTCGGGTTACGCATGAGAACATTCTGCACGAAATTATGAGTTGTTGGTAGAATGCGTGCCGCTGCTTGTTGATCCATTCGGGAGAGGTGTCAGAGTGGTCGAATGTACCGGACTCGAAATCCGGTGTGGCGTTATGCGTCACCGTGGGTTCGAATCCCACCCTCTCCGCCAAATATTTAAGGGTACCTGCAAGAGTGCCCTTAAATATTTGGTTGTGAGGGTGTGTGGACGAAACCACTTGGGTTTGACCAGCAAGCACCGCTTGCGCAGGATGCCCGAAGGGCAGTCCCGAATGAAATGAGGGATGAGGCTTTCGCGGAGGCAACGTGAAAGCTGAACAATCCCACTCTCTCCGCCAGCAAACAAGCGCAACTTTTTTCTGAAATCGCGACAAGGCGAGATACGCTAGCATAACTGTTTTATACCATACCGGATATTGAACATACTCCGCACTATGCGATTTATTGAGCGCCTCCCGGCAAGGGTGCCGCAGCCTGTCTTGCGGTACTGCGCCGGAGCAGCAAAGCGGCCCATCGACGAAAGGCGGGCGAGCTGATGATGGCGTTCTCCCTGCTGCTGACCGGCGGCATCACGATCGCCATTTTCTACATCATACACATCAATCGCAGGCTTGCCCGCGACATCACCGGCCGCAAACAGTCCGAGCAACGAGAACAGGCACGCAATCGCGTGCTGCAACTGCTGGCGCATGGCGCACCGCTCGCCACTATTCTGGAGGCCATCGTGCGCGGCGTGGAACAGGAATATCCGGCCATGCTTTGCAGCATCCTGCTGCTCGACAACGGGGGCAGGCATCTTGTGACGGGCGCCGCGCCCGGCCTGCCAGATTTTTACAACGATGCGTTCAACGGGATTGAAATCGGCATCGGTGTCAACTCTTGCGGCACCGCCGCCTTTACCGGCCAGCGATTCATCGTTGAAGACATCCGCACCCATCCCTACTGGGCCTCCTATAAAAACCTGACGAGCAAGGCAGGATTGGGCGCGTGCTGGTCAGAACCCATCCGCTCGGCTTCCGGCAAAGTGCTGGGCATCTTTGCCGTCTATTATCGTGAAGCGCACCAGCCATCCGATGCCGAAATTCGCCTGATCGAGCAGACCGCCAACCTGGCTGAAATTGCGATTGGACGCAGCCGCGCCGATCAGGCGCTTATAGAAAGCGAGAAACTGCTTTCCGGCATTCTTGAGAACGTCACTGCCTATATCTACATGAAGGATGCACAGGGCCGCTACCTGTTCGCCAACCGCCTGTTGCGCGAACAGTTCGATGCGCCGATGGAAGAGATCGTTGGCTACGACGATTACAAATTTTTCGATGCCGACACCGCCGCCGGCATGCGCAAGGACGACCTTCGCGTATTGCAGGATGGCGAGACGCTGCATACCGAAGAGACCAACCTCAACATACTTACCGGAGTGACGAATGTCTTCCTGTCGGTCAAGCTTCCGCTGCGGCGCGAGGATGGCAGCATCTATGCCTTGTGCGGAATCTCCACCGACATCACCGAACGCAAGGAGATAGAAGAGCACATGCGCCACGTGGCGCAATACGACGGGCTCACCCACCTGCCCAACCGCGCGCTGTTCAACGACCGCCTGCAACAGGCGCTCGCCGTCGCCAACCGGAACCAGGAGCGCCTGGCGCTGATGTTCCTTGACCTGGACAAATTCAAACCGGTCAACGACACCTACGGCCACGGCGTGGGCGACCTGTTGCTGAAGGAAGTTGCGCAACGCATCCAGGATTGCCTGCGGGAGTCGGACACCGCTGCGCGGATAGGCGGCGACGAATTCGTCGTGTTGCTGCCGGTCATCGAATCCGGGCAGGATGCCGGAATAGTCGGGGAGAAGATACTCAATGCGCTCAACCGGCCTTTCGAACTGGCGGGGCACAGCCTGAAAATCTCCTCCAGCATAGGCGTTGCCGTCTATCCGGATCACGGCAGCAGCGAAAAGTTACTGGTCAAAAGCGCGGACATCGCGATGTACCATGCCAAGAAGAATGGCCGCAACAACGTCAGGATATACCAGCCCGGGATGCAGCAAATCAGCCAGTAAGATTTATGGGCACCACTATAAATCCAGATTTCATCCCAACTGCTGTGTTGCGGAAAAATTTTCTTGCTTACATATCATGCATATGCGGCGCTGCGGAAATTTTTTGCGAGCAGCCGCTATACGGCTTGCCTGCTTACCCCACTTCCGCGCCTTGCATTTGGGCGAACTCTGAATTTGTAGAGACGCCCTTATGCGGAATCAGCGGCAGGCTGGTATTTTCAAGCAGCTTCCGGTATTGCCAATTACCCTTCCGGTTCAGCCGCAGCACGTCATCCGCCGCACATCTGCGGGATGCCGCTGCGCTATAATCGCGCAGTCTCGGAATGGAATATTTGAAAGAGGTTATGGACAAGCAATTGCGCGAAGCAGCGCTGCAATATCACCGCCAGGCTCCGGCGGGCAAAATTTCGGTGAACGCCACCAAACCGATGATCACCCAGCGCGATCTCGCGCTGGCTTATTCGCCGGGCGTGGCGGCGGCCTGTGAGCTCATCGCGGAAAATCCGGCCGAGGTGCGCAACATGACTGCGCGCAGTAATCTGGTTGCCGTCATTACCAATGGCACCGCGGTATTGGGTCTGGGGGCGATCGGGCCGCTGGCGGCCAAGCCGGTGATGGAAGGCAAGGGAGTGTTGTTCAGGAAATTTGCCGGTATCGACGTGTTCGACCTGGAGATCGACGAGCGCGACCCCGACAGGCTGGTGGACATCATCGCCACGCTGGAGCCGACTTTTGGCGGCATCAATCTGGAAGATATCAAATCGCCGGAATGTTTTTACATCGAACGCAAGCTGCGCGAGCGGATGAAGATTCCGGTGTTCCACGACGACCAGCACGGCACGGCAATCATCGTCGGCGCGGCGCTGCTGAACGGCCTCAAGGTGGTGGGCAAGGATATCGCCGGGATCCGGCTGGTGGTGTCCGGCGCGGGCGCGGCGGCATTGGCTTGCCTGGATATGCTGGTCAGCCTCGGCGTGCGCCTTGAGAACATCGTCGTCACCGACATCAAGGGAGTGGTCTATCAGGGACGCGTCGAGGAAATGGATGAAAACAAGGCGCGCTACGCGGTAAATACTGCCGCACGCAGCCTGGCTGAGGTGATCGCCGGAGCGGATGTATTCCTCGGCCTGTCCGCCGGTGACGTGCTGAAGCAGGAAATGGTCAGGAAGATGGCCGACAGGCCGCTGATCTTTGCGCTGGCCAATCCCAACCCGGAGATTTTGCCGGAGCTGGCCAGGGCGGCGCGCCCCGATGCGATTCTGGCGACCGGGCGTTCCGATTACCCTAATCAGGTCAATAACGCGCTGTGCTTTCCTTATATTTTCCGCGGTGCGCTGGATGTGGGCGCTTCCACGATCAATGAGGCGATGAAACTCGCCGCGGTTCACGCGATAGCCGAGCTGGCCGAAGCCGAGCAATCCGATGCGGTGACGGCGCTGTATGGCGAGGAAAGCACGAGTTTCGGCCCGGACCATTTGATCCCCAAGCCGTTCGACCCGCGCCTGATCACGCGCATCGCACCGGCGGTGGCGCAGGCTGCGATGGATAGCGGCGTGGCCGGGAGGCCGCTTGCCGACATGGCCGCGTATCGCGAGCGGCTGGACAGTTTCGTGTACCAGTCCAATATGCTGATGAAGCCGGTATTCGGGGCTGCCAGGCAGGCGCCGAAACGTCTGGTATATGCGGAAGGAGAAGACCCGCGCGTGCTGCATGCGGTGCAGACAGTGGTGGATGAAGGCATCGCCTATCCGATACTGGTCGGCCGCCCGGCGGTGATCGAGCAGCGCATTGCCAATCTGGGTTTGCGCATCCGCGCCGGCGAGCATTTCGAGCTGGTGAATCCGGAAAGCGATCCGCGCTATCGCGAATACTGGAGCGAATACCACAGGCTGAGGCAGCGGCACGGCGTTACGCCTGACTCGGCCAAACGCGAGATGCGCCGGCATAACACGCTGATCGCCGCGATGCTGGTGCACCGGGGTGCGGCAGACGCGATGCTGTGCGGGACGGTTTCGCAGGCGCTCGGGCATCTGCGCTATATCGATGAGGTGATCGGGCACAGGCCGGGCGTGAATATCTATGCGGCAATGAACATTCTGCTGCTGCCCAGGCACACCCTGTTCATCTGCGACACTCATGTCAATCTTGACCCGAGTGCGGAGCAGGTGGCCGAAATGACCATGCTGGCTGCCGGGGAGGTGCGCCGTTTCGGCCTGGCGCCGAAGGTCGCGCTGTTGTCGCATTCCAATTTCGGCAGCCATGACAATGCGTCGGCGCGCAAGATGAGCCGCGCGCGCGAGCTGCTCGAACAACTCGCGCCGGGCCTGGAAGTGGAAGGCGAGATGCACGGCGATGCCGCGCTGTCGGAAAGCCTGCGCATGGCGGCTTTTCCCGATACACGCTTGAAGGGCGAAGCGAACCTGCTGATCATGCCGAACCTGGATGCGGCCAATATCGCCTATAACCTGTTGAAGATGACGGCGGGCGAGGGCATTGCGATAGGCTCGATTTTATTGGGAGCGAACAAGTCGGTGCATATCCTGACCCCGACCTCCACGGTGCGGCGTATCGTGAACATGAGTGCAGTGGCGGTGGTTGGTGTGAAAAAACATTAACAGGCATGGCAAGGATGCCACCCCTGATAATGAAACTCGTCATGCCCGTTTCCCCCTATCCAAATCCCCCTCGCTGCGCTCTCCCCCTGCGCACGCGGGATAACCAGCGAATTGGCTGCGGACGTTTGCAGCTTAGTCGAATGGCTAGTTGTTTTACCCAGAAAGGGCAAACGACTCGCTACGCGAGTTTCACATTTAAAGAGGAGAAAAAATGAACAAGCAGGAAGTGGCTTTACTGAGCAAAGAGATCGAGATGTTGATGAATGAACGCGCCAGGTTGCTCAAGGTGGTGGGCGCCGCCGCAGTGCTGGTGGCGAATACCGATGCCGGAAATTTGCCGGAAGCGGCGATGGGCGCGGCTGAAATGCTGTCGGAAACGCTGAATGCCCTGCCCGAGGAAACGCTGAGAGACGCGCTGGAGTCGGTGCAGGCAGAAGCCGAGTAAGACACGAATGGAGAAGCGCGTAGGACTGATACTCACCGGCGGCGGCGCTCGTGCCGCCTATCAGGTGGGGGTGCTCACGGCGATTGCGGAATTTCTGCCGCGTTACGCCCGCAATCCGTTTCCGGTGATCTGCGGCACTTCGGCAGGCTCGCTCAATGCTGCGGCAATTGCCGCGAATGCGCAAAATTTCCGCAAGGGCGTGCAGTATCTGGCCAATACCTGGAAAAATTTTCATGCCAACCAGATATACCGCACCGATGCGATCGGCGTGTTCAATAACACCGTGTTATGGCTTGCCGGGATGTTGTTCAGTGCAATGGGGATCAACAAGCTCAACAATGTTTCGATGCTCGATAATTCGCCGCTGCTTGATTTGCTGCAGGATATGGTGCCCTACGAAAAAATCCAGAAGAGCATCGACGCCGGGTTGCTGTACGCATTGAGCATTACCGCATCCGGCTATGGCTCCGGGCAATCGGTGACCTTTTATCAGGGCGTGAAACAGTTGATGCCCTGGCGCCGCACTGGGCGGGTGGGCCTGCCGACACAGATCGAGATCAAGCACCTGCTGGCGTCCTCCTCGCTGCCGTTTATTTTTCCGGCGACCTTGATCAACCGGGAGTATTTCGGCGATGGCTCGATGCGCCAGACCGCGCCTATCGGCACTGCCCTGCATCTGGGTGCCACGCGTGTGCTGGTAATTGGCGTTACCGCAAATGGTTATGCGGACCAGGCCGACCGCAACGATATCAGCGAGTACCCCTCTCTGGCGAAAATCGCCGGGCACGCGCTGAACAGCATTTTTCTCGACAGCATGGATGTGGATCTGGAGCGGGTTCAGAAAATGAACAGCCTGGTCGCGATGATGCCGGAAGCATTGCGCGAGCGCGCCGATCTCACGCATGTCGACGTACTGGTTATTTCACCCAGCCAGCCTATCGAAAAAATTGCCGAACGATACGTAGGAGATCTTCCCTGGACGATACGTCTGCTGTTGCGCATGGTCGGCGCAAGACAGCACAGCGGGACAACGCTGGTGAGCTATCTGCTGTCCGAAAAAAATTACTGCCGCGCGTTGATCGATCTGGGGTATCAGGATGCGCTGAAGCGGCGCGACGAAATCATGAGTTTTCTTGAAGTGCAGCCGCACCGGAATGAAGAGATGCCGCAATGACGACTGGCATAACCAGTGAGCGAACCTGGCAGCTGCTGAATCTGCTGGCGGACGGTGAATTTCACTCCGGCGAGATTCTGGCGGATCAACTGGGGGTGTCGCGCGCCAGCGTATTCAACGCGCTGGCTAAAGTCGCGGACAGCGGCGTGGTGTTGCAGCGGGTGCGTGGCCGGGGTTATCGCCTGGCGCGCCCGTGGCACCGGCTGGAACATGGCGAGGTGTTGCGCCGGCTTGGCAAGGATGCCGCGCAATTCAACCTTGAAATATTGCCGCAAGCCGCCTCCAGCAATACGTTGCTGTTGCAGCGCGCCGGACCGGATGATGCAGGCGGGCGGGCGCCCAGCGGCAGCGTGCTGGCGGTTGAGTTGCAGACCGCCGGGCGCGGACGAATGGGGCGAAACTGGCACTCCTGCCTGGGCTCCGCGCTGACGTTTTCGCTGTTATGGCGGTTCGATTGCGGGCTGAACGCCTTGTCGGGCCTGAGCCTGGGGGTAGGCGTGGCAGTTGTGCGCGCGTTGAAAAAGCTGGGTGCGCAGGATGTGCAACTGAAATGGCCGAATGACATCCTGACTGAACAGGGCAAACTGGCAGGCGTGCTGATCGAGGCGCAAGGCGATATGCTTGGACCAAGCACGGTGGTGATCGGTATCGGCCTGAATTACACCATGCCGGCCAATCTGGCACGGCAGATAGACCAACCTGCCAGCGCGCTGGATGAGGTATGCGCGGCGATGCCCACGCGCAATCAATTGCTGGCTATTGCGTTGCTGGAGCTGGCGCAAGTGCTGCAGCAGTTTGCGCAGGGAGGCTTTGCCGCGTTGCGCAATGAATGGGAACAATGCCATATTCACCAGGACATGCCTGTCCAGATGCACATGGCGGACGGACAGCTGGTGAGCGGAATTGCGCGCGGGGTCAGCGACAGCGGAGAGTTGTGCCTGGAAACTGCGCAGGGCATGCGGCGTTTCAATTCCGGGGAAGTGGCCGGGAAAGTGGCCGGGCTGCGGCGATGAAATTGCTGATCGATGCAGGCAATACGCGCATCAAGTGGGCTTTGGCGGACGGCATGACACGGTGCGCGCAAGCGTCCGGTGGGGGAATGCCGTCCCCCCGCCTCCTCCCGCGGCGGGAGGGTGGCAGCGAAGCTGCCGGGCACACCCCGGCGTACTCCTCGCGGGTGCAATCGGCTGGCTTCGCCCGTAACGTGTCGGAGGCGGACGGCCGGAATGACTGGTTGCGTAGCGGAATTTTGCCGGTCGGGCAGGCAGGAGAGTTGCCTGATCTCTTTGCCGGATCACCGGACATACAGCAAATATGGGTGAGCAATGTCGCCGGTGAAGAGGTGGCGCACCACATTCGCAATATCGCCGTCGGGCAGCCAGTCCAGCCTCGTTTTATCGTGGCGCAGGAGATGCAGTGCGGGGTGCGCAACGGTTATTCCAATGCCGCCCAGCTTGGCAGCGACCGCTGGGCAGCCTTGATTGCCGCATGGCATCTGGTGCAAGGGAAATGCCTGGTGGTGAACTGCGGCACGGCAATCACGATAGACGCCCTGTCCGGGCAGGGGGAATTTCTCGGCGGATTGATTTTGCCCGGGGTGGAACTGATGCAGCGCAGCCTGGCAGGCGCAACAGATCAATTGAAATCCGTTCATCTGAAACCGGGGCAGGGAAAATATGAGCAGTTTCCGCTGAACACCGCCGATGCATTGTTCAGCGGTGCAATACAGGCCGGTTGCGGCGCGATACAGCGACAGCACATATTGCTTGGCGATGGTGATGCGCCGGTGGTGCTGAGCGGCGGCGCGGCAGGGGTATTGCTGGGAAATATCAACTTGCCGCTGCGCGTCGTGGATAATCTGGTGCTGCAGGGTTTATTGTTGATCTCACAGGGATCGGACGCGCGATGAGAACATTATTCTGGATATTATTGCTGGGGAATGTGATCCTGTTCGCGGTGATGCAGCGGGGGGGGCTGGGATGGGGGGAACAGGCGTACCAGGCTCAACCTGCACTGCATGGGGAGAAAATCCGTTTGCTGGTCGCGAGCCAGAGCGCGCCAATCAAGGCATTGCCTGTTCCCGCTCCCGCTGAGGCGAGCACTGTTGCCCAATTGGCTGTTTCAGCCCCGGTTGCCAGCCATGCGCCGGCAGCTAATCCAGCCCCGGCACTGGCTGCCAGCCAAGTGCAGGCGGTTAAACCGGCTCCATTGGCCGTTAAACCGAACACCTTGATTTGTCTGGAGTGGGGTGATTTTTCTGGCGCCGATTTGAAGCGCGCCACAGAAGTACTGTCCGCCCTGCAGCTCGGCGATAAATTAAGCCAGCGTCAGGTTGAGTACGATAAAGGCTACTGGGTGCATATCCCGCCGCTCAAGAACAAGGCTTTGGCCAATCAAAAAATATTACAGCTCAAGGCGCGCGGGGTCAAAGAATATTTTGTTGTGCAGGAAGCGGGTACATTGCGGTATGCCATTTCACTGGGTGTGTTCAAGACGCAAGACGCGGCAGAAGATTATCTCAATGAGTTGCGTGCCAAGGGCGTGCGCTCCGCGCAGGTCGGCGAACGCGCCATCAAACTTAAAACCACCCTGTTCATGCTGGACAGGGTCGATGCCTCGACCGAGACTAAATTGATTCAAATGAGGAAAGATTTTGCCGGAAGCGAGCTGAAGAATGTCCCTTGCGCACGTGTTGCCTCACGTAAAAAGCTGAGTGAAACCTGATTCGTTGCCTCACCTAAAAAGCTGAGTCAAATTGCACGGTTTTCATGGTTCGC
>MGWZ01000088.1:0-25596 GCA_001801175.1 Gallionellales bacterium RIFCSPLOWO2_02_FULL_57_47
GTCCCTCGAGGCTTGTCCGACGCCTGCCCGGAGCGTTCTGTTGCATCCTGATCAGCCTGCGGTTGAGGGCAGGCATCCGACAACCCTTAACATTAACTGCACTTGATGAACAACCGGTTTGTATCGGCCAGGCATCCTTTCTTGGCCATCAACGCCATACGGAAACCCAGACAATACGAGAACGGCTGCGTACCTTCTCAGGTTGCCGTTGGATGGGTCATTTCCACTGCTTGTACCCACAGGTCGAATTCGGCTTCCGTGACATAGCCCAGCGCCAGCGCCGCCTGCTTCAGCGTGCTGCCGTCGCGCTGTGCTCGCTTGGCGATTTCGGCGGCGCGGTCGTAGCCGATATGCGGGGTCAGCGCGGTCACCAGCATCAGCGAGCGTTCCATCTGCTCCGCGATGCGCTCGCGGTTGGCCTCGATGCCGCGCACGCAATATTCCTCGAAACTCGCCATACCGTCGGCCAGCAGGCGCACGCTTTGCAGGAAGTTGTGCGCGATCAGCGGCCGGAACACGTTCAGTTCGAAATTGCCGGAGGCGCCGCCGAAGTTGATCGCGACATCGTTGCCGAATACCTGGCAGCACAGCATGGTCAGCGCTTCGCACTGGGTCGGGTTCACCTTGCCCGGCATGATCGAGCTGCCCGGCTCGTTTTCCGGGATGCTGATCTCGCCCAGTCCGGAGCGCGGGCCGGAAGCCAGCCAGCGCACGTCGTTGGCGATCTTCATCAGCGCGGCGGCCAGCGTCTTGAGCGCGCCGTGCGCCGCGATCAGTTCATCGTTCGCGGCCAGCGCGGCAAACTTGTTGGCGGCGCTCCCAAACGGCAGGCCGGTACTGCGCGCCAACCCGGCGGCAACGCGCGCGCCGAATTCGGCATGGGTGTTCAGCCCGGTACCGACGGCAGTGCCGCCGACGGCCAACTGATGCAACGGCGGCAGCGTGGCGAGGATCGCCGCTTCCGCGTGTTGCAGTTGTGCGACGTAACCGGAGAATTCCTGCCCCAATGTCAGAGGGATGGCGTCCTGCAAATGGGTGCGCCCAATTTTGACGATGCCGCCGAATGCTGCGGATTTTTTCTCCAGCGTCGCGCGCAGGGTGCGCAGCGACGGCAGCAATTGTTGTGCGATGGCGGCGGCCGCCGCGACATGCATCGCGGTGGGGAAGATGTCGTTGGACGACTGGCCGAGATTGACCTCGTCATTCGGATGCACCAGCCGGCTCGCGCCACGCGCGCCGCCGAGCAGTTCCGAAGCGCGGTTGGCGAGCACCTCGTTCATGTTCATGTTGCTCTGCGTGCCCGAGCCGGTCTGCCATACCGACAGCACGAACTCCTGGTCATGCTGGCCGGCCAGCACCTCGTCCGCCGCCTGCACGATGGCGGTGGCCTTTTCCTCGCTCAGCAATCCCAGGTCACGGTTGACCAGCGCCGCGGCGCGCTTCACCGCCGCCAGCGCAAGGATGAGCTCCCGCGGCATCTGCTCGGTCGAGATATGGAAGTACTGCAAGGAACGTTGCGTCTGCGCGCCCCACAGGCGTTCTGCCGGGACTTCGATAGGGCCGAAGGAGTCGCGTTCTGTTCTGCTGGTCATGGTGTTTTCCTCCCTGTGAAAAAGTCCCCCTCTCGCAGGCGGGTAAATTAACGTAAAACTACGCAAGTTGTAACCCGAAACCCCCTCCAGCTCCCCCTTGTCAGGGGGAGAGCCAAACCACCTCCCCTGACAAGGGGAGGCCGGGAGGGGTTCGGGGTGAGAAGTTTTAAGTATGAATCACACTTGCATGATCATGCAAACCCGAGTCGGAGACATGGCGGACATAGCCCTGCATCTTCACGAAAAAGGGTTCCTTTTTTGAATCACGTGGGGTGGCAGCGAAGCCAGTTGCCGCTGCGTATGCTCGTAGCCGATGGCAATGATTTCCTCGGCGCGGTCGAATTCCAGAAAACGAATGTGTCCCAGCGGCGGCTGGATGACCACCTCCGGCCGGTCCAGGCGCAGACGGGTCTGGGTGATGTGCGTTTCCATGATATTGATCGAGGCCAGCAGCACTTCGAAGATGCTGGGCAGCGGCTCCTGGGAAATCCATTTTCTGAATTGCGCCGAGGCGGGATTATCCCCGGCGAGCAGTTTCTGCCTGATGTCCTTCATCGACAGGCGATAGTCGCCCACCCAGCGCGAGAACATGCCGGGTGGGCTGTCTTCCGTGCTGCGTGTTTTTTCCGTGGACCGCAGCGGTTTCATGTTCTTGCCGGCGATAATCTCGTGGTTGAGGTCGACCGCGATCACGATGTCGGCACCCATGGCGCGGGCCGCGCTCACCGGAACCGGGTTGGTGATGCCGCCGTCCACCAGGATGCGCCCGTTGCTGCGCACCGGTGTGAAGATGCCGGGCACCGAAAGGCTGGCGCGCACCGCCTCGATCACGTCGCCGCGGCGGATGATGACCTCCTCGCCGCTGACGATGTCCGTCGCCACGGCTGCAAAGGGTATCGGCAGCGCTTCAATGGTGTCGGCATGGACATGTGCGCGCACCAGTTCGCTGACCCTGGCGCCGTCGAGCAGGCCGGACTTGGGCAGCACGACGTCGAAGAAGGAAGCTGTTTTTTTCCAGTCGAAGGCACGAAAGGTGGTTTCCAGTTCGTCCAGCTTGCCGGCGGCATAGATCGCCCCGATGAGCGCACCCATGCTGGTGCCGGCAATGAATTCCACCTCGATGCCGGCGTCCTCGATGGCGCGGATCACGCCCAGGTGCGCGAGTCCGCGCGCCGAGCCGCTGCCCAGGGCCAGGCCGACTTTGGGGCGGCGATTGCTGTCGATAGTCTTCTTCGTCATCGCAGTTTTTCCGTTTCTGCCTTTCACCAGTGTCCGCTTTACCAATCGGTTATTGCGCTACCAGCTCGCGCAGCACATACGGCAAGATCCCGCCGTGCCGGTAGTAGTCCACCTCGATCGGCGTGTCGATGCGCAGCAGCAGCGGGACTTGTTGCGTGCTGCCGTCCTTGCGTTTGATGGTGAGCGTCACGTCCTGTTGCGGTTTAAGATTCTCATCGATGCCGATGATGTCGAAAGTTTCCTCGCCGGTCAGATGCAGCGCGGCGACGTTGGTGTCGCCCTTGAACTGCAACGGCAGCACGCCCATGCCGACCAGGTTGCTGCGGTGGATGCGCTCGTAGGATTTCGCGATGACCGCCTTCACGCCGAGCAGTTGCGTGCCTTTCGCCGCCCAGTCGCGGCTGGAGCCGGTGCCGTATTCTTCTCCGGCGAAAATCACTGTCGGTGTGCCGTCGGCGATGTACTTCATCGCCGCATCGTAGATCGCCATCTGCTCGCCGTGGTACAGCGTGTAGCCGCCCTCGACACGGCTGCCGTCGGCCTTGGCGGGCAGCATCAGGTTCTTGATGCGCACGTTGGCGAAGGTGCCGCGCATCATCACCTCGTGGTTGCCGCGCCGTGCGCCGTAGCTGTTGAAATCCTTCACCGCCACGCCATGGTTTTGCAGATATTTGCCTGCGGGGGTGGTCGCCTTGAAGCTGCCCGCCGGGCTGATGTGGTCGGTGGTGACCGAATCGCCGAATATCGCCAGCGGCCTGGCGTTGCAGATAAGGGTTTGAGGCTCGCGCAGCGAGTCGTTTGCCCCCTCGCCCGCTTGCGGGAGAGGGTTGGGGAGAGGGAAATTCTCGAAGAACGGCGGGCGCGCGATGTAGGTGGAATCGTCCCACCGGTACAGGTTGCCGGTGGGGGCGGAAATCGCGTTCCACAGAGGCAGGTCGCGGGTGAGGTCGCTGTACAGCCTGCGGTAGGTTGCCGGATCGGCGGCATATTTCATCATCGTCTGCACTTCAGCACTCGAAGGCCAGATATCTTTCAGATAGACCGGTTGGCCGTTCTTGCCGGTGCCAAGCGGCTCGCTGTCCAGGTTGATATTGACCTTGCCCGCAATGGCATAAGCCACCACCAGCGGCGGCGAGGCCAGGAAGTTGGCCTTGATGCTGGCGTGGATGCGCGCCTCGAAGTTGCGGTTGCCGGACAGCACCGCCGCCGCGATCAGGTCGTTGGCGACAATGGCCTCCTCGATCCTGGCGTCCAGCGGGCCGGAATTGCCGATGCAGGTGGTGCAGCCGTAGGCCGACAGGCTGAAGCCGAGTTGCGCCAACGGCTCCAGCAAGCCGGCGTTTTTCAGGTATTCGGTCACGACGCGCGAACCGGGCGCCAGCGATGTCTTGATGTGCGGCTGGACGCGCAGGCCTTTTTCGACCGCCTTCTTCGCCAGCAATCCCGCCGCGAGCAGCACGCTCGGGTTGGAGGTGTTGGTGCAGGAGGTGATCGCGGCGATCAGCACATCGCCGTGGCCGATCTGCACCTCAGCCGACATTTCTTCCGCAGTCTCGCAGCGCATGGCGGGGTTGGGATGATCGTCGAGCATTTCCAGTTCGCTGCCGCTGCGTGTCTTGCCCGCATCCTGCTGGCCGCCGCCGGAAATCGGGACGCACACAAACTTGCTGCGATCCGGCAGGGTGGTCGTATAGCGCTTACCCAGTTCGGCAGCGGGTTTATTGAAACCGTTTTCTGCGGTTGGTTTGCTGAACAGGATATTGAAAGTTTCCTTCATTTTAGACAACGCGACGCGGTCCTGCGGGCGCTTCGGCCCGGCCAGCGACGGCTCGATGCTGTGCAAATCCAGCTCCACCACGCTGCTGTAATCGATGCTGCCCGCCTGCGGGATAGCGTACAGATTCTGCGCCTTGAAATAGGCTTGAAAGGCGTCCACTTCCTCATCGCTGCGCCCGGTGCTGCGCAGGTAGTCTACCGTTATGTCGTCCACCGGAAAAAAACCCATGGTCGCACCGTATTCCGGCGCCATGTTGGCGAGGGTAGCGCGATCCGGCACAGAGAGCGCCGCCGTGCCTGCGCCGAAGAACTCGACGAACTTGCCGACCACCTTGTGTTTGCGCAACAGCTCGGTGACGGTCAGCACCAGGTCGGTCGCGGTGACGCCCTCGCGCAGCTTGCCCTTGAGATGCACGCCAGCCACGTCCGGCGTGAGGAAGTACACCGGCTGGCCGAGCATCCCGGCTTCCGCCTCGATGCCGCCCACGCCCCAGCCGACCACGCCGATGCCATTGATCATCGTGGTGTGGCTGTCGGTGCCGACGAGCGTGTCGGGGTAATACACGCCGTCCTTGTGTTGCACGCCGCGCGCCAGATATTCGAGATTGACCTGGTGCACGATGCCGATGCCGGGAGGCACGACCTTGAAGGTATCGAATGCCTGCATGCCCCACTTCATGAATTTGTAGCGCTCGGTGTTGCGCTCGAATTCCATTTCCATGTTGAGTTGCAGCGCATCCGGGCGGTTGTAGTAATCCACCTGCACCGAGTGGTCCACAACCAGGTTCACCGGCACCAGCGGCTCGATGATCTTCGGGTCCTTGCCCAGTCTGGCGGCGGCATCGCGCATAGCGGCGAGGTCGGCGAGCAGCGGCACGCCGGTGAAATCCTGCAGCACGATGCGCGCCACCACGAACGGGATTTCTTCGGTGCGCGGCGCGTTCGGCTGCCAGTTGGCGAGCTGGCGCACGTGCGCCTCAGTGATCTTCTTGCCGTCGCAGTTGCGCAGCACCGCTTCCAGCACGATGCGGATCGAAACCGGCAGGCGGGAGATTTTGCCAAGCCCGGCGGCTTCCAGCGCGGGCAGCGAATACAGCGTGCCCTGCTTGCCGTTGGCGAGTTTGAATGACTGGCGGGTGTTGAACAGGTTATGTGTCATGGCGGATACTCCGAGTTCGCTGGACAAAATGCAGGGGTGATTATATGAGTTTGCGTGCCAGTCTTGAAATTTGATTTGAAGGTGTCGGACGAACCCCCGTCCTGCCGAAAAAGCGGGTTACGCCATTTGAACTATTGACTGTAAAGTGCAGTGGCATGATAAAGTGGCAACGCTTGTGCAGGATGCTGTGGCGCCCTGTATAGGTGAGTGATTGGGGGTGGGTATGCCGCCATAACAATTAATGGCCTGATCTGGCTGGCTGAGCAGGTTTCCGGCATTAACCAAACATAATTATGAATAAGGACTATGAAAAAAATGAATAAAAAATATCTGATTGCCGCCATTCTGGCGACTGCAGTATCTTCGAACGCATTTGCCGAGGAAAAGAAAAATGAAATAAGCGCATTTGTTTATGCCAACAAACAGATTGATCCAGCCGGTCAAGACCCTATGGTTACCGTGTATGCGAGCTATGGCAGATTCCTTACGGAGCGGATTGGGATCACAGGGTCTGTCAATGTGACGAAGGCGGGCGGTTTTACCCTGGGCGGCGTAGGTGTCGGCGGGAAATATTATTTCAAGGTAGGGCAAAAGGGTGATTTCGTTCCTTTTGTGGTTGCGGAGCTTCAGTTTGGCTTAGGTGGCGACGATACTACTGATATTTATTACACTAATCTTGCAGCCGGGGGCGGAGCCTCTCTGTTCATTACTGAAACTGCGTCCATTGATGGACGTCTCGTTTATCAGGTGGGATCTCAATCTGTGACTACATACACCGGGTTTGGTAGCTATGACTCAACCGCCTCTACGTCAGCGGTTTTGCTTACGCTAGGCCTTACACAACGTTTCTAATTTTCAGGTGTCAAGCTGCGTCGCTGAGATTAAAGAGCCGCCGTTCAGGCGGTTCTTTTTATGGTGCAGCTCAACCAACGCGAGGATGGGTTTGTGATGAATATTCGTGCCTTAGTGGCGGGGATTTGTTTGCTGGGTTCGTGTGGATATCCTTTATCCGGCCTCGCCCAGTGTTCCGGAGGAGGGGCCAGGCCCGCATGGGTGGACAGCCCGGAGTCGGTTACCGATGAGTACTTCTTTGCCGCGGGTGTGTCGGATGACACCAAAGCGCCCCTGGCGGATCGAATCTCATCCGCCAAGCAAAATGCCTTGAAGAATATTTCCGAAGTGATTGAGGTTTCCGTCAAAAACTCTTTGATACTGGAGCAATCGCGCCAGGAGAAGTCCGGAAAGGCCATCAACGAATCGAACCTGCTTTCCATCACCCAGACATCCACCAGCGCCTCACTAAAGAATGTCGAGGTCATCGACACCTGGGAAGACCCGAAGACCTGCGCTATCTGGCTGCGCGCGAAAGTATCGAAACAGCAAGTCGAACAGGGCAAGCGCGCGGGACTGGCGAAGACTTTGTTCGGCGTCTTGAATGACCAATTGGCTGTGGCGCAAAATGATGCCGCTTCGCTGGACACCCGCTTATCCGCCGTGGATGCGGCATTGGATGTGTTGCCGCGCATCGCGCTGGAGCTCATTCCCGAAGCCAGCTCCGCAGCTTACTACAGCCAGCTTTTGCAGCGCATTCAACAAAAGTTGGGGCTGTCACGCAATGAACTCGATCAGGCGAAAAAAACGCTGGGCGATGCCGACTCGCTGATCAACCAGGCCGCCACGCAGACCGATGAGAGCGCCAAGTCGAAATTGCTTGGTTCCGCTGCAAGCAGCTACAGGGCTTTGCTGGCGAAGCACAGCAATGGCTTGCCGCCGCTGTTTGGTACGGGCGATATTCTGTTCAAACTGGCCGAGGTCGAGGAGATCAGGGGAAATTCCTGCGGAGCCAAGAGCTATTATCAGCAGTCAGCCGATGCTGGGCACCTCAATGACCGGCAATCCATCGCGAAAAAACGCGGCGATGCGCTCGCCTGCTCGGCTGAGGATATGGAAAGAGCCTTGTGGCGGCAGCATTTCGAAGGACGGGCCACAGTGATCGTGTGTTATTACCACGCCAATGCGGATCAGGGTGTCTGGCACAAGGCCTGTGATGATTTGAACAACATTATCAGGCCGCTGGGGGCTGATACCACCATCAGGACGCAAAAACTATCTCCAGCGCAGCTGAAAGAACTTCAAGAGGGTGGGGTACCCGAGAATCTGGTTGAAAAGGGGAAATTATTGCTGGGTGTATTTGCGTCAGGGAAAATGAACAATCGCATCGACAAGGAGTCGCCCGGAAAAGATCGTGAGTTCCAGTTTGAGGGGGGAATGGCTACTTTCCTGGTTGAAGATGGCAAGACACTGTTTTCTGATCGCTTCCAGGGCAAGACAGGATGGAATCCGGTTTCACCGCAGATGGTCATGGACGTTTTGGCCATCAACGTCGTCAAGCGCTGGCGGGAAAAATTCTCCCGATTCCTCCGGCATGTGACGGACTGAGGAATACTTAATCAAACTATCGATATAATTCCAATTCGCAATAGAAACAGGAATGACGGGTGCGTAGAGCGCACCCTTGTAGGATCGAAGTTAATGAAATGTTGTCAAGCGTACGCAGGGCGGGCCACACCCGCCGTAATCCACCGGATGCCTGGCAGCCATGGCGTTGGTGTGACCCGACCTGCGCTTGCTTCATAAAGCACATTATTGGAGCTGAATATGAATCAACCTGAACGTGCGCTTAAATTGATTGTTCCGTATCTATTCATTGCGCTTGTTTTATTTTCCAGTGAACTGATGGCTGCACCGAAAAGTGTGGCTGTGGTTGTGTATCCGCAGTCTGCCATTGCCAAACAGTATGCGCGTATCGCCCAGGCACGCATGGAGCAGGTATTGACTGATAACGGCATCACGGTGCTCGATCAGAAAAAGGCTGAGGAATTGAAGAAGGGTTGGAAAAAACTGGAGGATCCCGGTGCATTAATCACCGCGGAAGAGTTTGTGAAGAGCGCCGGCAAGTATGATATTGACGGCGTTTACCGTGTCTACATGGACGCCGCTTTGACAAATGGACTGGCGGGGATTTTTACCGCAACGTCTCTGGCGGACATTCGTTTTATTGGCGAAGATGCCCAGATACGTTCTTCTGCATCGCCCGCAATGGGGGTAAAGGGAATGCCGCCTTCTGATGGTTTAACCGAAAGTGCGGCGATCAGCAATGCAATACAACGGGCAATTGACGCTACTATTCAACCTATGGGCATTAAAGTGCTGGATTTCACCAATCCGCGATTGTTCAATGTGACTCTCAAGCCGGTGTCAACTTCCGAATCCCCGGTTCCGGAAAAACGCCCACCGCCATTGTCTGATTCAGACCCGATCATTAAACTGGCCAATCTGAAGGACAGTTTTGCGTTAAGCGAAGTGGTTACCTGTGCCAATAAGTCGCCAGACGACAAGATGGTTGTGATTGGCGGATATTTGCGCAAGACACAGGGCGGGCGTCTGTATGGTTCGATGATTCATGTGCTGGACAGGGAAGCGAATAAGGAAGTCATCACTTTTGAAACGGCGCCGGTTGAAACAAGAAAGGCAGAAGAAAAAGGGGGAGCCAAAATACTGGACTGCATGTTCATATCGAATTGGCGCTACCTGGCGGCAGTCACGAATAGCAAGCTGTTCTTGTGGGACATAGAACGCGGTGCTGTCATGAATGCCCTGTTCTTTGATGAGGCAGTTGATGAAGCCAGGCTCGAATATGGAAAATCTGGCGATATGGACTTGCTGGCAGTTGCAAGCAATAACGGTAGAAAAGTTTTTCAGATTTCTCGGGAATAGGAAGCTCGGTGCTGGATATGGGCATGTGTGCATATAAAAATATTGAAGATCACAGGGGGAGGGCAGGATGCGTTTAATTCAATGGGGCATGACCCTGATCGTTTGCATTGCCGGAATTGCTTCGTCTGGCAATAGTCTCGCCGCAGAGTCAATCGAGGTCGTAAGAGCAAATGGCAGCGTCGCAATCAAGCAGGACGGCAAACACAAAGACCAGCCTGTGGCCTCCAAAAGCATTCTCCCCGCGAGACATGTTCTGGTCACCGGGCCAGATGGACGAGCAGTCGTTAAAATTGGCGAAGCCGGTTACATTGTGGTCGAGAAAAACAGCACGATCGAAATAAGCCGCGAGAAAGACCATGCGCAATTTCTGCGTCAGGTCACCGGGATGATTTATTACGCGGTGAATTTCGTACGGGGATCTCAGCAGCCTATGGAAATCCGCACAGCGACGGCGACCATAGGCGTACGCGGCACCCGCTTTCTGGTAGCGGATTTGCCGGAGCGCAAGGAAATCGGTGTGCGCAAGGGGCTGGTCAGCGTAACCAGCCCTGGGGAGGCTTTCGAAATACACAAAAAGGCGCAAGAAGACGAATTCGAGGCGTACAAACGAGAAGCACAGGAAGCCATCGCCGAAGAAAAGCGTAAATTTTCGGAATACAAGGCTGATACCGAGCGCGAGTTCATCGAATACAAACGCGAATTCGGCCTGGGGGCGAACCGGATGGCTACATTCGACGGAAACCGCGTAGAAGAACGCCCGTTAAGCGACGAGTCCAAAAAGGACATGGAAACCCTCGAAGCCTACGGGAAGGAGTGGATCGCAGAGGTGCGCGACTAGATTTTTTGTTGACGATACTCTGTTTGGATGATGCCGAAGCCATTCATGCCAGAGCATAATTGGCTTTGGGTTGCTTCTTGAAGTCAGTTTATGCTAGCCTGACCGTAGGTCAAAAACTGGTTTTATTTGATTTCATGCTAATCGTGATTGTCTAAGAGCTTTATTGTGTTTGTTTTTATTTTTAACTAAAGGGATGGGGGTTTTTATGCGTAAATTTACTTATGTGCTGCTTTCCGCTGTTACTTTGCTTGGCTTCACGGGCTGCTCGAGTGCGCCTGCCAAGTTGGCGCCGGTTGCGGAATGCACGTTTCCGAATTCCGACAAACCAGCGCCAATCTGGGTTTGTGATGGGCCTGTCGAAGGTATGGCTGTGGGCGCGGTAGGTGCAGCCGCCAAGTCAGATGCCGGTATCGCATTCATGAAGCAGATGGCCGCAACCGATGCGCGCGTGCAGCTTGCTCAGAACATGAAAGTGCAAGTGCAGAACATGATCAAGCAATATGTAGAGACCACAGGCGCGGCGAGCAAGGAGACGGTTGACCGGGTAAACACATCGGTTACCAAGCAGATTACCGATCAGTCGCTGTCGGGCACCAAGATATTCAGGAGCATCACCGGACCGGATGGGACGCTGTATGTGCTCGTTGGTCTGGACGAAGCCGCAACACAGAAGCTGACAGAGGCTGCGGTCAAGACCAGCATGGGAAGCGATCAGGCTGCCTGGCAGCAGTTCCGGGCTCAAAAGGGCCAGGATGAACTGGCGTCAGAGATAGCGAAGCAGAAGGTTGATTTTGAGAAACAGAAAAACTGAGCTGAACCTTGTATGTGGCCGCGCTGACGCGTGGCCTTTTGCCCATGCCCGATATCGGGCATGGGATTTGCTGGATAAGTAACTAATGAGATCTTTATTCGAAACGCACATGTTTTTTCGATGTACCTTGCTAATCCTGGCTGCTCTGGCGTTTTCGTCCGGTCATGCTTTTGCCGGCCCGATTGTGATTGCGTTCGAGGAGCTTCGCGACTTGAAAGACCAGCGCAATCAATTGTCAGCGCAAATCAAGAGATTGGACAATATCAGCAAGCAAGTCGCCGCGGCCCAGGCCGAAAAAAGTGCCGCAAAGACCTCAATCAGGCGGCAAGAGGCGGAAAGCAATGAAGCGCGGATCAAGCTCGAAAAGCTGCAGAATTTCGACCGGGATAATCCGGGTGAAATTTCGCCCAAGCAATTGAACGCAGCCGTGGACCGGAACAAGCTGGCATTCAGTGCGCTGAAACTGGCAAAAGAAAACCTCGTCAGCGCCGACTCGAGAATCAATACGCTTGGCAGCGAAGCGAGTACTCAATATGCCGAGTTCCTGAGGATGCAAAAATCCTTTGAAAGAGATGTGAATCGCGTGGTTGATGTCCATGTGGATGAGCAAATTCGTATTCTGCAAGTAGCCAAAGAGGTGGAAGTCACCGAGCGTGTGGCTTGCGGTGACGATTCCATTCCGGTGTGCAAGGAGCGCTCCAAGAAAGCGGCTGAGCTGAAGGCGACAGAACGTGGTTCGGTGGTGTTTATTAATTCGTTCACGGAAGTCAAGAACTTCAAGCTCAGCAAAGAAGAATTGCGCAGCGAGGTGCAGGCCACGCTTACCAACAAGGTGTTCTCCAACCAGCATTTTGTAGGCGACTCCGAGTACGAAACCACTATCAGGGCCAGTGTGGTGCCGGCAATCAGCCCCGCACTGCGCAACCAGATGGCTGGAGCCATACGGTCAGAGGTTTACGGCATTGTTGGAGGCAGAGTCGACTACTCGCAGGTGCAGAATCCGTCGCAGCTTGTCAGCAGCGCCCAGGCAGATGCTGAAGACTTCGAGGAAGTTCCTCCTGCGGCGAAACCAGCCAAGGGCAAAAAGAAGGATATAGAACCGCAGCAGGAAGTGCCGGCTGTGCAGGAAGAACCACCACCACCGCCGCCGCAGCGAGCCCCGCGTAGGCTGGAGAAGCCGACGTTTACTTTCTGACATTTTATTGAGAATGTATGCATTTTTGTGTCGTGGCAATTAGATGTCGATATGTCTTTTTTGAATACTTAGGAGAAAACAAAATGAAAAAATTACTTTTAATATCAGGTGTGTGTGCCGCGGCCGTATTTGCCTCCCAGGCAGCCCAGGCTGAAGTAAAAATACGCGCCGGTGCCGCCAGCAGCACATACAAGTTAGGGGGCGATTACACTGCGGCAAAATCTGACTATACCCCGGTGTCGGTCGGCCTGACCTTTGCGGCGGACAACGGTATGTATGTTGATTTGGCGTATTCGGACGGCACGGGCAAACACGACGGTTGGGCAATTGCGAGTGCACCGACAACAATATGTGGAGGTACGAATTGCGGGAACGTCTCATCGCGTGAAGAGGATTTCAAACGTACGGACGTGGCGCTGATCGTAGGTGCCAGCAGGCTCAATCCCGACAATGGCATCGCGGGTACCTTTTACGTGGGTCTAAAAGCCGGCAATACCACGCTGGGCGCGAAAAATACTGGTCTGCCCTGGACTGAGGAAACCTTTGATACCGCAGGGCTGGTGTTCGGCGGCGGGATGAGTTTTCCGATTGCGTCAGGCAGGGCTGGCTCTGTCGGCGTGAACGCCGGGTTGGGCCTGATGGGCGCAAAGTGGAAGGACAATACCGGTTTCGACATAAAAGCCAAGACCGCGGTGGGCTTCAGTTTTGGGGCGAACTACACCTATCCGATCACTTCCAATTTCGGCGTGACCGTGGACTACAAAGGCAACGCGTACAGTTACGAATTTGACAATTCTGGCACGCCTTTCAAGGTGAATGAAACGATCAGCGCCCTCGGCGCTACGTTATATGCGAAGTTTTAATGCCTGACATCGGCTCATGTCGCGAATAGCTTTTGTTTTTGTGATCGCGGCCCTGCTGTTGCCAGGCTGCGCAAGTACCAGCCAGAAGTCAGGTGGCCCGAACGTCGGCTCCGGGTCACCTGCCTGGATACTCAACCCTGACAAACCCGGCTATCAGGGAGTCGTGGGCTCGGCTCCGAAGCAGGATTGGGGCGGCCGTGAGGCCCAGTACCGCGTCGCATTGATGAAGGCGCGCCAGGAACTGGCACAGATGGTGCGCGTGCAGGTGGAATCCACCACCCGGTCCCGGGTTGAAGACCGTGCCGGCAAGGTCAGCCGCGATGCAGATATCGAGACCAGGTTGCAGAGCAGCGTAAGCCTTAGCCTCGACCAGGCGCGCGTCATCGAAGAGTGGGTTGACCCACAGAGCGGCGAGCTCTATCTATGGCTGGTGACCCCAAAATAGCGCAGCTCTCTGGAGCGATTTGTCACAACCTGGGCAGCCGAGCTGCCCATTTTTTTTCGCTCTGTCAATCAATCCATTTTTCCATCAGCCAGTGCAATATTGCAGGGTGCCATCCATGCACCAAGAGCAATGGTGCATGGATGGCACCCTGCGATATTATTGTCGTTTCAAAAGACAAATGAAATTAAACCAAGGTGCTGGCTAATCGTGGCGGATGGTATGATTCGCGACTCATATTCGGTTTGATTCAAAATATTTGTATGGTGATGGTGATGGTGAACAGATGAAAAGCAGTGATATCCGCCAGAAATTTCTGGATTACTTCGCCTCAAAAGGCCATACCGTGGTGCCGTCCAGTTCGCTGGTGCCGCACGAGGATCCGACACTGTTGTTCACCAACGCGGGGATGAACCAGTTCAAGGATGTGTTTCTCGGCTTCGACAAGCGCCCTTATACACGCGCCGCGTCGTCGCAGAAATGTGTGCGCGCCGGCGGCAAGCACAACGACCTGGAGAACGTCGGCTATACAGCGCGCCACCACACCTTCTTCGAGATGCTGGGCAACTTCAGTTTCGGCGATTACTTCAAGCGCGATGCGATCAACTATGCGTGGGAACTGCTGACTGAGGTCTATAAATTGCCCAGCGAAAAACTCTGGGTGACGGTGTATGCCGAGGACGACGAGGCCTATGACATCTGGGTGAAAGAGATCGGCGTGCCAGCCGGGCGGGTGATCCGCATCGGCGACAACAAGGGTGCGCGCTACGCCTCGGACAACTTCTGGATGATGGGCGACACCGGCCCGTGCGGCCCGTGCACGGAAATATTTTACGACCACGGCGCGGATATCTGGGGTGGCCCGCCCGGTTCGCCCGATGAAAATGGCGACCGCTACATCGAAATCTGGAACAACGTGTTCATGCAGTTCAACCGCGACGAGCACGGCGTGATGCACCCTCTGCCCAGACCCTCGGTTGATACCGGCATGGGGCTGGAGCGCATCTCGGCAGTGTTGCAGCAGGTGCATTCCAATTACGAGATCGACCTGTTCCAGAATCTCATTTGCGCGGCGGCACGCGAAACCAGAAGCAATGACCTCACCAGTAATTCACTGAAGGTGCTGGCCGACCACATCCGCGCCTGCTCGTTCCTGATTGCCGACGGCGTGATTCCCGGCAACGAGGGGCGCGGTTACGTGTTGCGCCGCATCATCCGCCGCGCGATCCGCCACGGCTACAAGCTTGGCACGCGTGCGGCGTTTTTCCATAAGATGGTTCCCGATCTGGTAACCGAAATGGGTGTGGCATTTCCCGAACTTGCTGCGGCGCAGGGGCGCGTCATGGAGATACTCAGGCAGGAAGAGGAGCGTTTCTTTGCCACCATCGAACATGGCATGGCGATTTTGGAGGCTGATCTGGCAGAGATGGCAAAGGCAGACGGCAAGATATTCAACGGTGAGACTGCGTTCAAGCTGCACGACACCTATGGCTTTCCGCTCGACCTGACGCAGGACGTGTGCCGCGAACATGGCGTTGCGGTTGACGTTGCGGCTTTCGACAAGGCGATGGCGCAGCAGAAGGAGCAGGCGCGCGCGGCGGGCAAGTTCAAGATGGCGGCGAACCTCGAATACGAAGGCCCGGCAACGATCTTCCACGGCTACGACCTGCTGGAAAGCAAGGGTAATGTGCTGGCCTTGTACAAGGACGGCGTGCCGGTGAATACGCTGAACGAGGGCGAGACCGGCGTGGCGGTGCTGGACGACACGCCGTTCTATGCCGAGTCCGGCGGGCAGGTAGGCGACTGCGGCGAGCTGCGCAGCGTACACGGCATCTTCGCGGTGGAGGATACGCAGAAGATCCAGGCAACGGTATTCGGCCATCACGGCGTGGTGAAGACCGGCAGGCTGACCGTCGGCAACGGCGTCACTGCCCGGGTGGATGTCGCGGCGCGCAACCATACGGTACGCAACCACTCGGCGACCCACCTGATGCACAAGGCGTTAAGGGAAGTGCTCGGCAGCCATGTGCAGCAGAAAGGCTCGCAGGTGGATGCGGGCAAGACGCGCTTCGACTTTGCGCATACCCAGCCGCTGAGCGATTCGGAAATTCGCAGGGTGGAAAGCATCGTGAATGCCGAGATACTCGCCAACGCCGAGTGCCGGGCGCGAGTGATGTCCATCGAGGATGCGCAGAAGACCGGCGCGATGATGCTGTTCGGCGAGAAGTACGGCGACGAGGTGCGCGTGCTGGACATCGGCTCGTCGCGCGAGCTGTGCGGCGGCACCCATGTGAAACGCACCGGCGACATCGGATTGTTCAAGATACTTGCCGAGAGCGGCGTGGCGGCGGGGGTGCGGCGCGTGGAAGCGGTAACCGGGGAAGGCGCGCTGGCGCTGGTGCAGCAGCAGGAGATGCAATTGCGGCAAGTGGCGGATGCGGTTAAGGCACAACCGCAGGAAGCGGCGTCGCGCGTCGCGCAAATCCTCGACAACGTGAAGAATCTGGAAAAAGAACTGGCGCAGTTGAAATCGAAACTGGCCAGTGCGCAAGGCGATGATCTCATTGACCAGGCGGAGGAGATCAACGGCGTCAAGGTGCTGGCCGCGCTGCTGGATGGCGCGGATGTCCAGGCGCTGCGTGAAACGCTCGACAAGCTGAAAGACAAACTCAAATCTGCCGCCATTGTGCTGGCGGCGATAGACGGTGATAAGATAAACTTGGTTGCCGGTGTGACTTCTGACCTTGTTGCGAAAATCAAGGCCGGTGAACTGGTGAATATGGTTGCGCAGCAGGTCGGCGGCAAAGGCGGGGGGAGGCCGGACATGGCGATGGCCGGCGGCACGCAACCCGAACACCTGGCTGCGGCACTGGCCTCGGTTTCAAATTGGGTGAGGGCAAAGTTATGAGTTTGGCGAGTCCGGCCTTGCAAGCTGTTGGCTCCGGCATCACGCGGCTTTGCCGCATGAGCCTGCACCGCAACGCTGTTGTCCCGCACCAGAGCGGCTGCGCCGCCACCGTGTCGCAGCAGCACCGGACATGGCGATGGCAGGCGGCACACAACCCGAGCACCTGCCCGCAGCATTGCGATCGGTTACAGATTGGCTAAGGGCTCGCACATGAGGGACGATACAAGTGAGCACAGAAGGTTATAGCGTGTTGCTGGTCGAGGACGATTTGCCGGCAACGGATTTGGCTCACCGCGCTGCGGTTGATTGTTGCCTGGAGATCAATTTGACCGTGGTGGGGAGCGGCGATGCCGTGCTGGACTGGATGAGCGACAGCATCGCAAAAAATAAGCAAATGCCGCATATTATCCTGATGGATATGAAGCTGCCGAAACTGGATGGCTTGGCGGTGTTGCGCAAGCTGCGCATGCATGCCGCCATGCACGATATTCCGATCGTTGTGTTCTCCACAGAATACACTCAGGATGACGTGTTGATGAGTTATCAGGCTGGAGCGAATAGTTTTGTGGCCAAGCCGGCTGACCATGCTCAGTTCAGTGAGCTATTCCGCGAGCAACTGGCATACTGGACGTCTTCGCACCAGCGCAAAATACCTGTCGCCGGGATAGGTGATGCTGCGGGACTGATTTGATCGATACCGGCCTTTGAATTGCCGGCCTCCCTCGCTTGTTGCTCAGGCTGCTGTTATCCGCATCAGAACGGCAGCTGCAAATGAGGTGCGGACTGCTGGAATAGTCTGCGGAAATCGTTCTGGATGCGATGCAATGCGTCCTCAGTATCTGCCTCAAAGCGCAACACGATCACCGGCGTGGTGTTGCTGGGGCGCGCCAGTCCAAATCCGTCGGCATACTCCACGCGCAGCCCGTCCAGCGTGATGATCTCTTGCGCATCGGCAAATTTCGCGGTGCGTTGCAGTTGAGCCAGCAGCGTGTGGTTCTCGCCCTCGGCGGTATTGATGTGCAGTTCCGGTGTGCAGACCGCGTCCGGCAATGCGTTCAGCGTGGCACTCGAATCCTTCACTTTGCTCAATATTTCCAGCAGGCGCGCTCCGCTGTACAGCCCGTCGTCAAAGCCATACCAGCGTTCCTTGAAGAACATATGGCCGCTCATCTCTCCGGCCAGCAGCGCGCCGGTTTCGCGCATCTTGGCCTTGACCAGCGAGTGCCCGGTCTTCCATAGCGTCGGTTTGCCGCCGTGTGATCGTATCCAACCGAACAGGTTGCGTGTGGACTTGACGTCAAAAATGATCTCCGCACCGGGATTGCGGCTCAACACATCGGCAGCGAACAACATCAATTGACGATCCGGATAAATGATCCTGCCTTCTTTGGTGACCACACCGAGACGGTCGCCATCGCCGTCGAACGCCAAACCCAATTCGCTGTCGTTGTCGCGCAGCGCGTTGATCAGGTCTTGCAGGTTTTCAGGTTGGGATGGGTCGGGATGGTGGTTGGGGAAATGCCCGTCAACTTCGCAATACATTTCCTGCACGGTACAGCCGAGCTGGCGATACAGGTTCGCGACGTAAGCACCTGCGACGCCATTGCCGCAATCTACCGTGATGTGCATCGGTCTGGCCAGCCTGATATCCGAGACGATGCGTGCGATGTACTCCGCGCTGATGTCGCGCTGCTCATAACTGCCGGCTCCATGTGCCAGGTTGTCTTGTTCGATGCGCTGGCGTAATTCCTGAATCGCATTGCCTGACAAGGTTTCGCCGGCCAGCACCATTTTCAGTCCGTTGTAGTCCGGCGGGTTGTGGCTGCCGGTCAGCATCACCGCGCAGTTGGTTTGCAACTGATAAGCGGCAAAATACACCATCGGCGTCGCAACGAGTCCCACGTCGATCACGTTGATGCCGCTTTTCTGGATACCGCGCGCCAGGGCGGCGATCAGTTCCGGGCCGGACAATCTGCCATCGCGGCCAATCGCAATCGTGCGCTGTCTGCGTGCCGCCGCTTCCGAGCCGAGAGCATGGCCGATGGCCTCCACCACTTCGGCGGTCAGCGTCCTGCCGACGATGCCGCGGATGTCATAGGCTTTGAATATTTCTTTGGGCAGGTTTTTCAGCATGGTTCGCTTTGTCCTTAAAGGAGAGTGGTTAATCTATTCCAGACCATGTCCGGGGTCAGTTGCATCATGCAGTTGAAATGCCCGAGCGGGCATTCGCGCTTGAAGCACGGGCTGCATTCGATGTCGAGCTTGATGACCTGTGCCTGCGCGGACAGCGGCGGGGTGAATTGCGGACTGCTGGAACCGAACAGTGCCAGCATCGGCCGGTCCAGCGCGGCGGCCAGGTGCATCAGGCCGGAGTCGTTGCTGATGACCAGCCGCGCGCACGCCAGCAGCGCGAGGGCATCGCCCAGATCGGTGCTGCCGCACAGGTTGATGCATTGGCCTTCGGCGAGCTGGTTGATCTCTTCAGCGGCATGCCTATCCTTGCCGGAACCGATCAGCCATACCGCATAGCCGTGTTGCCGCAGGCGTTGGGCGATGTTCGCATAGTAGGCCGACGGCCAGCGCTTGGCGGGGCCGTACTCTGCGCCCGGACAGAATACCGCGACGGGTTGGTCCAGCGTCAGGCGGGTGCCCGGACATAAGTTTTTCGTATTCAGCTTGTGCAGGGTCGCGTCGCGTTGCGTCTCGCCAATCACCAGTTTTGGATTCGCCAGGGGGCGGGGAATTTCGCCTTGCTCATCCTCGGCGAGTTGCGCGAAACGTTCCACCATCAGCGGCAGGACGGTTGTGTCGAGCTTGCGCATATCGTTGAGCAGGATATGGCGTGCTTCGCCGGTAAAGCCGGTGCGCAACGGGATGTGCGCAAAAAACGGCACAAGCGCGGACTTCCAGGAATTGGGCAGCACGATGGCCTGGTCGTAGCGCGCGGCGCGCAGTTGTTTGCCGAGCCGGTAGCGCGCCGCAAGTTGCAGCGCGCCGTGCGAAAACGGGTTGATGATGACTTCATTTACCTCCGGCATGGCGTGCAACAGCGCGGCAGTCCACGGTGGGGCGAACACGTCAATGCGGCAATCGGGGTGGCGTTGCCTGAGGCGCATCAGCATCGGCTGCATCAGCATGCAGTCGCCTACCCAGCTGGGACCGATGACAAGGATTTTGGTCACGGAATCAGGTTGCAGGTTGGGAGGAGCGCAACGATACCCAACGGTACGGTTAGCGCTGTAGGGTGCGTTTCACGCACCATGGTGCGTGAAACGCACCCTACGTGAAGCGGGGCGAGCATTGAGTTAGTGATGCGCCTTGGGCAATTCACCCTTGAATTTGTACAAGGTGCCGCAGTATGGGCAACGCGCTTCGCCGCCGTGATTAAGAGGAATCACCACTTTCGGGTGTGCATTCCACAAGCTCATGTTCGGCATCGGGCAGGTCAACGGCAAGTCGTGCGACGTCACTTCGACATAACGCTGGGTGATATTTTCGTTGCTCACGGTATACCTCCTTTAAACGTAGTCCAGCCAGGCGGTGTGTTGCGGATGCTTGCCCGCCACGCAATCAAAGAAAGCCTGTTGCAGCCTGGTGGTAATCGGGCCGCGCGAACCGCTGCCGATCGTGCGGTGATCGAGTTCGCGAATCGGGGTTACCTCGGCAGCCGTGCCGGTGAAAAAGGCCTCGTCGGCGCAATAAATTTCGTCGCGGGTGATGCGTTTTTCGATCACTTCGATGCCCATTTCCTTTGCAAGCGTGATGACTGAATCGCGCGTGATGCCTTCCAGGCAGGAGGTCAGGTCAGGCGTATACAATTTGCCTTTTTTGACGATGAAAATATTTTCACCCGCGCCTTCCGCAACATAGCCGTCCACATCCAGCAACAGTGCTTCATCGTAGTTGTCGTTGGCGGCTTCATGATGTGCCAGTATCGAGTTGGTGTAAGTCGTCACCGACTTGGCGCGGCACATGTTCGCATTGACGTGATGGCGGGTAAAGCTGGAGGTCTTGACGCGGATACCCTTTTGCATGCCGTCGTCACCCAGATACGCGCCCCATGACCAGGCGGCGATGGCGACATGGGTGGACAGCGTTGTCGCGGCAATGCCCATCGCTTCCGATCCGTAAAACACGATCGGGCGGATGTAGCAGGATTCCAGCTTGTTGGCGCGCACCACTTCGCGTTGTGCTTCCAGGATGGTCGCCTTGTCCCACGGCATCTTCATCTGGAAGATATGCGCGGAATTGAACAACCGGTCGGTGTGTTCCTGCAAACGGAAGATGGCCGTGCCATTGTTGGCTTTGTAAGCGCGCACGCCTTCAAACACACCCATGCCGTAATGCAGCGTATGGGTCAGCACGTGGGTAGTGGCATCGCGCCATGGCACGAGCTTGCCGTCATACCAGATAAAACCGTCGCGGTCGGACATCGACATAATGGGGGTTCCTTTGAGGGTGATTAATTGCAAAGCGCGGATTCTAGCTTTTTCCGGTCGAATTATGAAGAAGCAGCATTAAATTTCTGGCTGATTCGACTTTTTTATTTATGGTTAATTCAGGTATGATGTTAATTCGAGCTGGGATTATAGTTAAAAAGTTAATTCTTAACGGGACTTGTTGAAAATTACAAAAAATGACAAAACTTTCTGCTATCTCCGAAGTAACGACTTTCACGCAAGAAGATAAGTTGCGCAAGGATTTGTTGATCTTTGCCTGCGCCTTCATGAATCTGGCAGTAGTGCTGTGGCTGGCGCTTTACTGGTTTATGGGATTGCATTTTCCGGCCAATATCCCCTTGCTCTACCAGCTGGTTTCGGTTGCATCGCTGGTGCACTTTCTGAAAACCAAAAAGTTCGCAGTATTCCGCTTTATCCAATTTAGTCTATTCCTGTTTACCCCTTTTATCATGCAATGGAGCATCGGCAACGCGGTCACTTCCAGCGGCGTGATGCTCTGGGCGCTGCTCGCGCCGATAGGCGCGCTGGTGGTTTCAGGCTGGCGCGATTCCATCCCCTGGTTTATCGCCTACATCGTGATGACAGTGATATCCGGACTCTTCGATTATTATCTTGCTTCTGGAAGTGAAGCAGGAATGTCGATGAAGACCATCGGTGTCTTCTTTGCGCTCAATTTTGCGACCATGTCTTCCATCGTATATTTTCTGGTGCGTCACTTCGTTCTGGAGATGGACAAGATCAAGAACCAGCTCGATCAGCAGCATCAACTGTTGGCTGAAGAGCAAAAGAAATCCGAGCGCGTGCTGCTTAACGTGTTGCCAAGCAGCATCGCGCAACGGCTGAAAAATCATGCTGGCTTGATCGCGGATGGACATGCTGATGTGACGGTGATGTTTGCTGACCTGGTGAACTTCACACAGCTGACCGAGTCACTTTCCCCGGAGCAGATGGTAAGTTTGCTGAATACTATTTTCTCGAGTTTTGATGAATTATGTGAAAAATATGGCGTGGAAAAGATCAAGACGATAGGCGATGCCTATATGGTGGTGGGGGGGTTAAATCGCGAGAAAGCCAATTACACCAAAGATGTTGCAGACCTGGCTTTGGAAATGCGCCAATTTGTCAACGATCATCCGGATCTGTCCAGATACAGGTTGGGCATACACACCGGTATCGCCACCGGGCCGGTGGTTGCCGGCGTGATTGGAACCAAACGTTTCATCTACGATTTGTGGGGTGATACGGTTAACGTTGCCAGCCGGTTAACCGATGAGGCGGTGCAGGATGCGATCCAGGTGGACAGGACGACCTACAACCGGATTCGGCATGACTATGTCTTTGAGCCGCCCGCCACTGTACACGTCAAAGGTAAAGGCGAGATGATCATGTACCGCCTCACATCGCCGCTGGCTGATGATATGCATCCATTCGGCTCCATAACAAGCTCCCGTGCTGCTCACATCTGAGCGTTTCATAGCCGCGTCCCGCCGATGATTTTCTGCGCGGCGGTTTCGCTTCGCCGTATGGTGAAAGCGAACAAAATCTGCGCTCTTTCAGCCGAATTCCGGTTCCGGCCAACCTGAAGGTTATCCTGCACTGAAACTTCGTTTGGCGGGTATCTGTTACATCACATGCCTGCATGACTCTTTCCGCTTCGATTCTTCAACTCAGGCAGGCTGCCAGGCAGCTTCCTTAAGCACTTCCATTAAGCCACGGTACAACTGGCTGGGCGAGACGGGCTTGTGCAGTAGCGGTATGCCGCTGGCCTGCGCCTCGCGCAGACGCTCTGGCGCCGTGTCGCCGGTAATCAGCAGGGCAGGCAGAGTATTTTCGAGCAGCGCGCGCACGGCAGCAATGGCTTCAGCCCCGGTGCGCTGCTCGCGCAGGCGGTAATCGCTGACGATCACGTCAGGAGGATGAGCGCGCGCCATTGCCAGTGCCTCTTCAATGGATTCAACCGCCTCGCATTCACAGCCCCAATTGCGCAGCAGATGGAGCATGGCCGCGCGCACGGCTTCATCGTCGTCAATAACCAGTATGCGTGCTTTGAGTGTTCCTGTACCGCCGCGAGCCAGGACAGTTTCCTTGACAGGCAGGGCCGCAACAGCGATTGGCAATGCCAGACGGAAAACGCTGCCACGCAGCGCTGTGGAAACCAATGACAAGCCATGATTCAGCGTGCGAGCCAGCCCGTCTGAAATCGCCAGTCCCAGACCCAGTCCCTTGCGAGTATCCCGTTCAGGATTACCCAGTTGGTGGAATTCATGAAACACTTCCTGCTGGTGTGCCGGCTCGATGCCGATGCCGGTGTCCCATACCTCCAGCACTGCCTGATTGCCGCGCCGCCGGCACGCCACCAGCACTCCGCCGTGTTCGGTGTAGCGAATCGCATTTGATACCAGGTTGCGCAGGATTAACTCAACCAATACCGGGTCGGACTGCACCGCCAGATGGGTCTCCCGGGAGCGGTACACCAGACCCTTTGCATCGGCCTGCGACGCGAACTCGTTTTCTATCTTGTTGAACAAAGGCTGCACCAAGAACGATTGAATTTGCGGCTTGACTACGCCTGCCTCGATGCGTGAAAAATCGAGCAGCGTATTGAGCATCTCCCCGGAAGCTTCCGAAGCGGCACGTGCGCAGGAAAGCAGCTCGTGCTGGTATGCGGTTAGCTCAGTTCGCGAGAGCACATCCAGAAACAAGCCTTGGGCGTGAATCGGCTGGCGCAAATCATGGCTGGCTGCAGCAAGAAATCTGGATTTGGCGGTATTGGCACGCTCAGATTCGCGCTGAGCTGCCTCGGCGACATGCTGGGCTTCTATCGCCTGGGCAGTGCGTTCGTCTACCAGATACTGCAGGTTGGCGCTTTCCTGTTGCAGCTTTGCCGTCATCTGGTTGATGCCGTGCGCCAGGATGTCCAGTTCGGCTACGCGGCTGGACTCCGCAACGCGTGTTTCAAGGTTGCCTTGTCCTATTTTTTGCACGGCATTACTCAGCAAACTGACCGGGTAAGTGATCTGGTGCGTGGTACGGTGAACCGCATAAAGGATCAATACCAGAAAGATCGCTGTTGCGGTAATCGTAGACCAAAACATCTTCGACTTGAGTTGCTCTGTACGTGCCAAGCTCATTTCGATAATTACCGTACCCGCTTTCCTGGCAGGCAACATAGTTTCGTATTCATCCATTAATGTTTCATCCAGCAATACTTTTTCCGGAACGATATGCTGGTATATCAATAGGCTTTCATCGCTGTTATGGATAGTGGCGGAAGAATTATCAGGTTCCCTGATTTGCCCCGCTTGCGTTTGGTTGACCTGATGGGCAAGCTTACTCACAGTTTGGTTTGGGTGGTTTGATGACGCCAGCGGTATATCGGCCAGCGCATTTTTTGCCGCACCGGAAAATTTTCCTGCCTCGAACAACTTATTTGATGCTGCATTCAAAATCATCAACCCGCGCACATCCGGTTGCTGGAGGACCACCTTGGCAGTTTCCTGCATGAACGGTTGATTATTGGAAATTACACCGTATTCGCTGCTGGAACTGAACTGGCTCGCGATGAGTTTTCCCCGCTCGATCAGACTTTGATCAAGTTCGGCAAAATGGTTGCGAAGAAAAAAGAATTCCATACAGATTGCCAGAACAATCAACGGAAAGAGCGTTATCCATAAAACATATTGGCGTATGCTATATCGCTTCATGGAATTTCATGCTTAGCGCATCTCAGCCAATCAAACCACGGCTGCGCGCCGCAAATATTGCCTCGGAGCGGCTCGTTACCTGCAGAAAACCGAATATTCCCTGCACGTGCACCCGCACGGTATTTTCCGAGAGCATCAGCCGCCTCGCGATCAGTTTATTTGTCAGGCCCTGGCACAGCAGATCGAGCACCTCGCACTGGCGCGGTGTCAGGCGCAGCAGCGGTGCATCACCCCCTGCCAGTGATGCAGTAAACTGCCCGCGCAAAGTAAGGTTTATAGCCGCAACGATTTTGTCTGCGGCATCCGCCTTTGAAACGAAGCCTGCGGCGCCCCGTTCAAGCGCCAGACCCACGGTTTCCGGATCGTTCTGTGAAGACAGCATCAGCACAGGCACCAGCGGCCATTTTTTTCTTAACGGCGTAATACCTTCCACCCCGTTCAGGCCTGGTAACCTGATGTCCAGCACGATTACATCCAGCATATCCGCCGTGCCGCGCATCGCCTCGTCTATCGAACCGGCCTCAAAAATCTTTGCGTTCGGCATGCTTGCGTTGAGTGCCGCGCGCAGTCCGGAGCGGTACAGGTCATGGTCGTCAATTATCAGGATGCGCGTGTCTGTCATGCCGTATATTAAATACGTTTGGCGCAGGCTGCGCAAGCATTTGCGCTCATCCAGTCCAGATGGGCTATGGGGAGCCTTATCCCGAACCGATGCAACAGCAAGCGTAGGGCGGTTTAACCAGCGGCTTGCAGGCGTTAACCAATGACTTGGTTGGCGTAGTAAGTGTAGGGCGGGTCACCCCCGCCGCCTCAGTTTTGAATTGGCGGGTGT